>NZ_JBANCF010000003.1:0-458006 GCF_038742595.1 Aequorivita flava
GATGCTTGTGCGGGTAGCGTAACAGGTACTACAACAACTACTTTCCCTATTACTGCTTCAACTACAGTAGTTTGGACGTATACGGATGGTGCAAACACAAGTACGCAGAACCAAACGGTAACTATTAACGATACCACGGCTCCCGTGCCAGATGTTACAACTTTACCGGACGTTGTTGAACAGTGTAGCGTAACCAGTTTACCTGCACCAACAGCAACAGATGCTTGTGCGGGTAGCGTAACAGGTACTACAACAACTACTTTCCCTATTACTGCTTCAACTACAGTAGTTTGGACGTATACGGATGGTGCAAACACAAGTACGCAGAACCAAACGGTAATTATTAACGATACCACGGCTCCCGTGCCAGATGTTACTACATTACCGGACGTTGTAGAACAGTGTAGCGTAACCAGTTTACCTGCGCCAACAGCAACAGATGCTTGTGCGGGTAGCGTAACGGGTACAACAACAACTACCTTCCCTATTACTGCATCAACTACAGTAGTTTGGAATTATACGGATGGTGCAAACACAAGTACGCAGAACCAAACGGTAACTATTAATGACAGCACTGCTCCTGTTCCAGATGCTACTACATTGCCAGATGTTATTGAAGAATGTAGCGTAGCAAGTTTACCTGCACCAACCGCAACCGATAACTGCGTTGGCGGCGTAATAGGTACTACAACAACTACTTTCCCTATTACAGCATCAACTACGGTAGTTTGGAATTATACAGATGGAACAAACACAAGTACGCAGAGCCAAACGGTAACTATTAACGACACCACGGCTCCCGTACCAAACATTCCTAATTTACCCACAATAACAGCTACTTGTAGTGTTGATAGTATCCCCGCGCCAATTGCGACAGATAATTGTATTGGAAGTGTAACTGCAACCACCACGGCAACTTTCCCGATTTTGGAAAGTACTGTAATAACATGGTCGTATACCGATGGAACGAATGTTTCCATTCAAAACCAGATAATTGTTATTGAGCCTATTGACAATTCGGTTACCCAAACCAGCAATACCTTAACTGCCAATGCATCCGGATATAACTATCAATGGGTTGATTGCGACAACGGTAACGCTCCAATTTCTGGCGAAACAAACCAGAGCTTTACCCCTACGGTATCTGGAAACTATGCTGTAGTTATTAGTAATGCGCTATGTACAGTAACCTCCAACTGTTATATGGTTACAGTTTTAGGCATACCAGAAACGAGTTTTGGTACAAACCTAAAAGTATATCCAAACCCTGTAAAAAGGAGTGTTACTGTAGAATTAGGATCCTTCCATAAAAATGTAAGTGTTAGTATTTACAATTTATTGGGACAAATAGTGGCGAAACAAGATTTCAATGACACCAATAAAATTGAAATGGAAATTGAAGCAGCTGCTGCTATATATTTTATGAACCTTACTTCTGAAACAGGGCAGACAGTAATGCTCAGACTTATTAAAGAATAGGCTCATAGCTTTAGATTAATTGTTATTCGAATAACTCCAAAGACTACCTTTGGAGTTATTTTTGAATAATAATTAAAATTCGCACAATAAATTAAGTTGCTTTACACATCGTTTTTGCAACCGATTTAACTACGTTAAAAAATCTTTCCTTTATTAATTTCTTTCAGAATTTTAAAGGAAATAATCTGAATGAAGAATTCAAAAAAAATGCATTATTTAAAAATCATTGCGCTGTCGCTCGTTACAGGTATAACAATAGGCTGTAACATTATACAAGTTTCAAATGTACATAGTCAAATACACAGACCCGGATTGCCATCAGGCTCACCAACAATTAATTATTCCTGGAAGCTCTCTGTAGAAAAACCTATTGAAATAAAATCTGTTTCATTATATAAAAAAAGTGAAGTAATTAAAATTCCCAACTATATTATTTACGATTTAAAAGACGGAAAAATAATTAATGGGGAAAAATTGCCTTCGGGAGACTATTTTATAAAATTTGAAATTTCAGGCAACCAACTCGATCCAAAAGAAGAGAATATAATTCAACTGGAATATATTAAAAATAGCACCAAAAATACCCTTCGTTTTAAAAGCACAAAAATTGCAGATTTACTTATGAAATAGTTATTTGAAATATTCTGACTTTCATTTTACCCTAAAATTTAAACCACATATATTGAATGAATTTTAAAGTTAAGAATAATAAAAAAACTCCCGAAACATAACATCTCGGAAGTTTCTTTCTCCCCACATTCATAAATTTTAAACTATTCCTTTACTATCTTTTTTGTTATTGTGCCATTTTCAGTTTCTAGTTGAAGTATGTAAGCACCTCTTACAAGATTTTCAATATTTACTTCTCCATTAGAAAAAATTGAACCGGTATCTCTGCCAAGCATATCAAAAAGCGTAACGTTTTTTAATGCCACTCCAGTTGGATTCTCAATGTATAGTTTGTTGGTAGCTGGATTTGGGTACACACTTACCAAAGCCAGATCGTTCTCGCTTACCCCAAGCGATTCACCATTAATCGCAAAAAGACTGTATTTTCTGGAACCTCCAAATCCAAGGGTTGTAAGAGCTCCATTAGAAAGATTAACCGTATAAAAAGTAGACCAAATAGCACCTTCTCTATTCTGCAAAACTGCATACATAACATTGGTGCCGGGGTCTATGGAAAACCCGCTTCGCACCGGGTACATTCCATTGGGAAGCATATTGCCAACTACGCTGCCAACACCCGTATTAATATCTACAGTATACAAATTTCCTGTGTTAGCATCGGCAACGTACACGTTTCCGTTGTTGTCTATTTCCATAGCAACGCCATTTAAAATACCTGTACCAGCACCTATTGGTGTTAGAACGCCGGTGGTAATATTCACCTCATAAAACTGTGTTCCGGAGTTATTGTTAGGGTCTGCACTCAATGCGTAAAAAGTATTATTTGTGGTGTTAAAAGATAACTGACTTAAAAATTGGCCACCTACATTGCCCGATACGGTAGCGGCATAGTTTACAGCTCCCGTACTTAAATCTACAATTCCCAGTACATAATCTGGGGCTTGATATACAAACGTATAAAGTTCGCCAGCATCGTTAAAATCACCTCCCAACATAGTAAAAGCATTACCCGTAATTACAGTACCCAATGGGTAATACGGCCCTGCAAGCGGAATAGTGCCAAACTGCCCCGGATTGGTAAAAGTTTCCATTACATAAACATCTGTTGCAGCTCCGAGCAAATTCTGCGCTTTGGTGTTAGCTGCAATAAGTGCGAACAAAAAAGTAAAAAGAAGTAAATTTTTCATGACTTATAATTTTAAGGATTATAACCATATATCGAAGATTGAGTAATTGGTCATCATTCTTTTGGGAAGAATTTTTGTAAATTTAAAACCCTTAAACACAAATTTTCAGTCTGAATATTTTCCGGGAGATCCTTTTACGGTTTTCACTTCCGAATATTCTGAAATAAGGAATGCATATTTTGCTGAAAGGTATGCTGTTTGGAAGAGGGGGGAATGGGAAGTAAAGCCTAAAATAAATTTATTTGTAGCTTTAAATTAGTTCCATCATTTCAATAAATATTCTTTTATGAAACTAGATCAAAGTAAAAACAGTGATTTTACATTCGAAATGACCTCAGAGAATGTCGAGAAAATAATCAAAAAAATTAAATCACATATTAACGATGATAATAATGGTTATTGCCGTGTAGGTTGGGCAATGGCAGAAATTTTAGGAACTGAACAAGTTTATAATGATAAAGAACAAGTTTTAAAAAAAGTCAGAATTACTTCTTTGATTACGCAATCTGGAAAATACAAAGCAGAGTCGTCCGTAAAAGATTATAGAGATTGGGATATTATGCTAAATAGTGACTATCAAAAATCCCAATTAGAGATAAAGCTAGCTAAATCAACTCTCAAAGCATATAAATTAAATAATAAAGCAACAATTATAAACGTTTCTTTTGGCTTAATAAATCTGATACTATTAGTGATTCAAATTTTGTTATTAATATAAAACAAACAGCTATCCCGCCAACGCCACCAATTTAGCAAGCGTACGATGGTTGCGCGTAGTAGCCGCAACCTTCAGCTTTTTCTCAAAGAAGTTGTTGTTCAATTTTGCATTGCCGTAACCATTGCCGAAGTAGATATAAACACATTCTGGGGTCAACACAAATTCTTCATTTGGGTAGCTAATTTCGCGCACTGCCTCCATTAATTTCGCTTTGGGTGGCGATGTAAGTAACATATAATAGGTTTCAGTTTTCTTTGTTTCGTCAAAAGGACAATCGGCTAAAATTTCGGCAATTGCCTCGCCTGTTTTTACTAATACGGGAACTTCCCAACCAAACTTAATCGTTATTTCATTTGAAATTTTTTCAGAAAGACTTCTTTCTCCCGCAGCAGAAAAAATCACGTTCCCGCTTTGTATATAAGTAACCACATTTTCAAAACCCAATCCTTCAAAAAGAAGTTTTAAATCTGCCATTTTCAGTTTTTTATGTCCGCCAACGTTAATACCGCGAAGGAGAGCAATGTGGGTTTTCATTTTAATAGTTTTGGCGCTGGTGAAGAACCTTATAAATCTTTATACTGCCATCTGTCAGTTCATAATGAATATTAAAGCTGAAATATTCTAAAGCAACAATGCGTACAGAATCGTACCGAATCTGAAACGCTTCCGGCATCAATTTAATAACTTCTAATGTATTAAAGATATCATCTAAGAACAAGTCTCCCTTTTGAGCAAGATCATATTGGCATTTCGCTCTGTAAATATCACGCTTGGCATCCTCCGAAAAGAATGTTTTATCTGCCATAGCTCTTCTTTATTTCTTCGGAGGTATACCATTTTAATTTCCCTTCTGCATCACGTTTCTTCAATATATCCATCATAGCCTTATATTCCTCACTGGGCTCTGCTAAACGCAGTGCCGTTTCTTCCAAAGACCATTCAAGGAAATTTTTTAAAGAACGCTTGTTTATTTTTGCCTGTTCTTCAAGAATAGCAATTGTTTTATTATCCAGCTCGATCAATTTTTTTGTCTTTCCCATTGTATATAGATTGTATATATCAAATATATACAATCTAATACTGAATTTCAAAAATTAATTATAAATTTTGTGAAACAACGAACCCACTCGTCCAAGCACTCTGAAAATTGAAACCTCCAGTAATGGCATCGATATTAAGTACTTCGCCAGCAAAAAATAAGTTTTTACAGACTTTACTTTCAAAGGTTTTGAAGTTCACTTCTTTTAAATCTACTCCACCAGCTGTTACAAATTCTTCCTTAAAAGTACTTTTTCCGGTAACTTCAAAAATTGCCGCGGTTAACTGATTTGCAATATTTAATAGATTTTCGCGCGTAGCTTCGGCCCAAGTTAGGCGTTCGTTAATTCCCGAAGATTTAATAATACTTTGCCAAAGTCGTTTAGGCAGATCGAACTGGGCATACTTAAATATGGTCTGCTTCCCTTGAAATGATTTTAATTCCTTTAAAGAATCTAAAACATCTTCTTCAGAAAGTGTATTCAACCAATTTATTTCAATATTGAAATTATATTTTAAAGGTTCCAAAAGTCGTGCGCCCCAAGCCGAAAGTTTTAAAATGGCGGGGCCACTCATTCCCCAATGGGTAATTAAAAGCGCACCGCTACTTTCTAAAAGTGTTTTGCTTTTATTGTCTAGTACTTTTACCGTTACATCGGTGCTTAAGCCGGGTAAATCTGCAATACGGCTATCTTTAATATTAAAAGTGAAAAGCGAAGGCACCGCAGGTACAACGGTATGTCCCAAACCTTCAAGTATTTTCCAAATCTTCGGATTACTACCTGTGGCAACAACTAGTTTTTTTGCCGAAAAAGTCTCCGAGGTTGTATGTAAAATGAAGGATTCACCCTTCTTCTGAATTTTTTTTACGGGTTCATTTAACATAATTTCAACACCCAACCGTTTGGCTTCAGACAAAAAACAATCAATAATTGTTTGGGAAGAATCTGTAACCGGAAACATACGGCCGTCTTCTTCAATTTTTAGCTCCACGCCTCTATTCTGAAACCATTCAATGGTATCGCCAGTCATAAAAGTGTGGAAAGGCCCTAAAAGCTCCTTTTCACCCCGCGGATAGTTTTGTGATAATTCTTTCGGGATAAATTCGGCGTGGGTAACATTGCACCTTCCACCGCCAGAAATTTTCACTTTTGTGAGTACTTCCTTTCCGCGTTCGAGGATTATAATTTTTAGGCTCGGATTCCTTTCCGCAACATTAATTGCTGTAAAAAATCCGGCTGCCCCACCGCCAATTAGTAGTATATCGGCCTTTTTCAAACAAGTGCTTTTTCGGCTGCAAAAGATTCGCAAAGCGCAATTGTTTCTTTTACATCAGTGAGAGTTGTTCGCGGATTTATTAAACACATACGCAGCACCACTTGCCCATTTAGCACCGTTGTTACTAATAATGCTTCTTTGGAATTTACAACACTTTGTGAAATTCGCTGGTTTAAAGCGTCCAATTTTTTCTCTGAGAGCTTGTTGCCAATTGGGTTATATCTAAAGTTGATAACCGCCAAAGTTGCCGGCGAAATTACTTCCCAATTAGAACTTGTACGAAGAAAGCTTTCGGTAGCTTCTGCCAATTTAATATTGTATGAAATAGCTTTTCTAAATTCGCCCATTCCAAAAGTTTTTACAGACATGTAAAATTTTAATGCGCGGAAACGGCGTGTTAATTCAATCCCGTGATCGTAAAAATTTATCTCGGAAGTATTGCCTTCAATATCGCGAAGGTATTCAGGTTTTTCGGTGAACGTTCCCTTTAACCACTTGTGATTTTTAATTAATAAACATCCTATTTCATACGGTTGATAAAACCATTTATGCGGATCGACAGTTAAGGAGTCTGCCTTTTCAATTCCTTTCATCGCTTTTTTTCCGTCTTCAGAAAGAATTGCAAAACCTCCGTAAGCCCCATCAATATGAAACCAAATATCTTCCTTTTTACAAATTTTTGCAATCTCCGATAACGGATCTACCGTTCCCGTATTTGTAGTTCCGGCAGTTGCAATTAAGCAAAAAGGCTGCAAACCTTCCAGTCTATCTTTTGCAATTGCGTTCTTTAATTTATTGAGCGAAAATTTAAACTCGCCATCGGTGGGGATTACTCTAATTTGTTCCTTTTTAAAACCGAGCACACGAATGGCCTTAATATTTGAGGAATGCGCTTGGTCTGAAAGATAAATTACTGCCTTGCTAAAATCGTCGCCACATTTTACCGTACGTGCTGTAACCAACGCAGTTAAATTGGCCATTGAACCACCACTCGTAAAAATTCCACCTCCTTTTTTCTGAGGAAAACCGAACATTTTCAACAACCAGTTCATAGTAACTATTTCCATCTCGGCTGCAGCGGGCGAAGCTTGCCAACCTCCAGAAAATATATTAAAACCTGAAGCCAATCCATCTGCCATGGCACTAATATAATTGCTCGGCCCCGGAACAAATGAGTAGGATTTTGGATGCGAAACAATATTGCTTTTGGTCATTACTTCGTTTAAAACAAAATTTAAAACCTTTTGTGGATCGCTGGATTTTTCGGGTGCATCTTCAAGAAATAAATCTTCCATTTCCTCTCGTGACCCAGAAACTACGGGTAGTTTTTCGTTTTGGGTTGCAAAATGCTCCACGATGGCATCAACTACTTTATAACCATAGTGTTTCATTTCGTCATGGCTCAATTCTAACGTTGCTTTATTCTGAATTTTCACGGATGTGTATTTTGAAATTTTAAAGTGCAAAATTACAGTTTTATGAAGGGAAATTAGGCTTTTATATAATAAAAATGCCTTGGTATAAAAACCAAGGCATTTTAAAAAAATTGTAGCACCGAACGTAGTCCAGACCTGTAAAGCGGTCACGTACTGCGATTGAATAAACTATCGCGTTATTTTACAATCATTTTCTTTGTAACCGTTTGTGTATTATTGCTGAATTTCACAAAATACATACCAGGAGATAAGTTAATTGGCAAAGATTGTTGCCCTTCAGAAATTGTTTTTAAAGCAATTAAACTTCCTTGTACATTATAGATTTCAACTTTTTCAAAAACAAAACGGTTGTTGAAGTTAATTTCGTTTTTCACCGGATTTGGATAAAAGTTAAAGTTTTCGGCCGTATTCTCCGCAACACCCAATACGCCACATAAAAAAGGATTAAAAGTAACCTCGCCTAAAGTAGGGTCGTCAACGCTGTGATAAATTACATCTTCTACTTGTTCCGGAGTACTTTCCTGGTTTTCGATCCAGCAGTTATTTTTAGCCATAATCGGGTTTGCCGTGTTGTTGTACAGCGCGTAAACTACGCCTCCATTTTCGTTTTCGGCAAAAATATTATTGCCCGGATTACCTGCGTCATCTCCGAGATTTGCCGTAGCTGAGCCTTGTAGTGTAATTCCCCAAAGATTTCTTCTTATTTGGTTATCCGAAACAATTATTGCAGTTCCAACATTAGAAGCATTGTGGTTTATTCCGCTTCCACCGAGCAAAGGATCTCCCTGAATGTTATTGTCTTCAATTATATTATTTTTTATTTCTGCCGAATCTACATTACCCAAAATAGTAATTCCGTACCGATTGCCGCGAATTGTGTTATTTTCAATTAGCACATTTACATCGCCGCCCACGAAATTGGCAATGGCAATACCGCCAGCTTGGTCTAATGCAGGATCGCCAATGATTGTATTTTGAATAATCTCTAATGTAGTATTTGCCAATGTGGTACCCAAATTAATTTGCGGTCTGTTAGAATTTGCAATATTGTTACCTTGGATGGTATTGTTGAAAATATAGGCCGAAACAGCCGAATTTGCAGCAGAACCAATTGCCGGATTGCTATTGGATGAAATAGTATTATTGGTAATTTGCGGCGTTCCGCGAGAAAGTTGAATTACAGCACTACTTGTTGTTCCCGAAACATTATTTGTAAGCGTACAATTATCTATGGAGAAAGTTTCGGTTAAAACTCGCAAACCACCCCCGTAGGTTATGGTTGCATTTTTTATATCTATAGTTGAAAATTCCTCAAAGCGAAAACCGTCGTAGGGTGCGTTTTCGTCTAAAGCTGTAATGGTTACGGCATTTGCATCTACCGTGAAATCGCCAAAAATCGTAACTCTTTTTTCAAAATCAATAAGTAAAGTTAAATCGGCGTCTATTAGCAGCGCGTCATTTTCCGAAATTGTAAGATTTCCCAAAAGCGTGTAGTCACTACCAGAAACAGTAATGGTAGAAGGGCTTGCAGCCGCAATGTCGTCTAGCGAATAGGTAACACCTGTATTTGGAGTTGTGTAATCTTGTGCAATCAAAGCACAGCTTAAAAGTGTAAAGAAGACACTAAAAATAGTTTTTTTCATTTTTAATTATTTTTTAGAATGTGGCAAAAGTAGGGATATGTAATTAAGCAAAAAAGTTATTTAATTGGTTTTACATAGTTACAAAAGCGGTAACTTTGAAATATGGTATTATACGTTTTGATGCTATTTTTTATAATCAGCCCCTTTTTTCCTGCAACTGGAAACCCGCATTGGTTTTTCAGAACCGCAGATTTTGTACGATTGCAATCTTTATTTATACAACTAGTTTTACTTGGGCTGTTTTTCTATTTTGAAGAAAACTACTCGGCTTTTAGTTATGCCCTCGCAATAGCTTTAATTGCCAGCGTATTGTATCAGCTCTATAAAGTGTTTCCGTATAGTTTTTTATTTCCAAGAAGAAGATCGCACGCTGCGAGCGATGGCCACGTTTCTATTTTAGCCGGAAATGTTTTGCAAACCAATACAAGCTATCCTCAATTTTTAGCCGAAGTAAAACGATTTAAACCAGATTTGGTTTTGGTAATGGAATCGAACAAAGATTGGGAAAACGGACTTTCAGAACTTGAAAACAACTACCCATTCACCGTAAAAGTACCCTTAGAAAATTTTTACGGAATGCATTTGTATTCTAAAAAAGAATTGAAAAATGTGGAGGTAAAATACCAAATCGAAGACGATAAGCCTTCAATTTTTTTCGATTACTACACCGATAAGTATTCGCCAATATTTTTCTGCTGTTTACATCCCGCTCCTCCCAGCCCCACTGAAAATGAAACCTCTAAAGAGCGCGATGCAGAGTTAATGATTACAGGAAAACGAATACGGAAACTAGACAAACCAACAGTTGTTTGTGGAGATATGAACGATGTTGTTTGGAGCCGCACCACCCGTCTTTTCAAAAAAATGACGGGAATGATAGATCCGCGTGTAGGCCGTGGTTTCTTTTCTACCTATCATGCTAACTATTTCTTTTTACGATTTCCTTTGGACCATCTATTCCACACGCGCGATCTGTATGTTGGAAAAATGATTCGTTCTAAAAATTTTGGCAGCGATCATTTTGCTATGTATTATGAAATCCATCATAAAAAAAAAGTAAAAACTCCTGAGAATCCTAAATTAAACGGCGAAGAAAAAGAAGAAATTGAGGAGTTAGTAGATGAAGGAAAAAACAATACATAATATTGCCATTCTTTCGTTTTATAATTTAAAATATCCCCTCTCAGTAATCTTTTGTTTTGCGTCTTGTTTTTAGATATTTTTTCCGCCACACACACTACGCAGCTACACAATTTTAAAAGTTTCAAAATTATTGTAACTTCATAGGCTATATCAATAATTTAAATACGGAGCATTATGGAGGATAAAAAATCGAAATTAACAAGACAAACTGGAGCACCTGTTCCAGACAATCAGAATGTACAAACCGCCGGACCACGCGGCCCAATGCTTATGCAAGACGCATGGTTTCTCGAAAAAATGGCGAATTTTGACAGAGAAGTAATTCCCGAAAGGCGAATGCACGCCAAAGGTTCGGGAGCTTTCGGAACATTTACGGTTACGCACGATATCTCGAAATACTCCAAAGCGAAAATTTTTAGTGAAGTGGGCAAAAAAACCGAAATGTTTAGTCGCTTTTCCACCGTTGCCGGGGAAAGAGGCGCTGCCGATGCCGAAAGAGATATTAGGGGTTTTGCCTTAAAATTTTATACCGAAGAAGGTATTTGGGATTTAGTTGGAAATAATACACCTGTTTTTTTCTTCCGTGACCCAATGAAATTTCCAGACTTAAACCACGCCGTAAAGCGCGACCCAAAAACTAATTTGCGGAGCGCCAACAACAACTGGGATTTTTGGACATTGCTACCTGAGGCTTTACACCAAATTACCATTGTTATGAGCGATCGCGGCATTCCAAAAGGTTACAGACATATGCACGGCTTTGGAAGCCATACTTATAGTTTAATAAACAATGACAACGTTAGGCACTGGGTGAAATTCCATTTTATTACCCAACAAGGTATTAAAAATCTAACGGATAAAGAAGCCGCAGAATTAGTGGGTATTGATAGAGAGTCTTCGCAAAGAGACTTGTTTGACGCCATTGAAAAGAAAGATTTTCCAAAGTGGAAGATGTTTATTCAGGTTATGACCGAAGAGCAGGCAAAAACATATCGCTTTCACCCTTTCGATTTAACCAAGGTTTGGTCTAAAAAAGATTTTCCACTTATTCCTGTAGGTGAATTTGCATTAAACCGAAACCCCGAAAATTATTTTCAAGATGTTGAACAGGCAGCTTTTAACCCAACGAATATAGTACCTGGAATTGGCTTTTCTCCAGATAAAATGCTACAAGGACGATTGTTTTCGTACGGTGATGCACAACGTTATAGATTGGGGGTAAATCATTACCAAATTCCTGTAAATAAACCTACCTGCCCGTATCACGCTTATCACAGAGATGGCGCTATGCGCGTAGACGGCAATTATGGAGCAACCAAACATTACGAGCCAAACAGCTACGGACAATGGCAAGAACAGCCCGATGCAAAAGAACCACCGTTGGAATTAAATGGCGATGCCTATGCCCATAATTTTAGAGATGACGATGAAGATTACTACACACAACCAGGCGATTTATTCCGCATAATAAAGAGCGATGGGAAAGCACAGCAATTGTTTGATAATACTGCAGCTCAAGTAGGGGGTGCAGAAAAGTTTATTCAGATTCGCCATATTAGAAATTGCTATAAAGCAGATCCAGAATATGGCGAAGGTGTGGCTAAAGCGCTGGATTTAACAATGGAAGAAGTTGATAGTTTTGACATGGCTCCATATAACAGATGGGCCCCCAGCCCCTCACAACGATAAACTCACAAATCATTATATAAAAAAAGCCGACTAGTTAAAGTCGGCTTTTTTGTTTAGTACAGGCGGAGAGACTCGAACTCTCACACCGTAAGGCACTAGATCCTAAGTCTAGCGTGTCTACCAATTCCACCACGCCTGCATTAAATTCTCCCACAAAAGTTATTACTTATTGTAAAAGGAGTGCAAATATAAACAAGAATTTTATTTTTCAACCAAATCTTTTCGGAAAATTTTCAATGTCATAAAATATCTATATTTCTTCAATGAAGGAGGGTTGTTTTTGTAACTTCGCTTTTATTCAAATAGTAATTTATGAAAAGCGCAAAACCTTATATTGAAAAAAATAAAGATCGATTTATAGACGAATTGGTTTCACTATTGAAAATACCTTCTATCAGTGCAGATTCAGCCTATAAAAAGGATGTTTTAAAAACTGCCGAAGCAGTAAAAAATCAACTTAAAAAAGCAGGCTGCGACACAGTTGAAATCTGCGAAACACCCGGGTATCCTATTGTTTACGGTGAAAAAATAATAAACAAAAAATTGCCCACTATTTTGGTATACGGACATTACGATGTGCAGCCGCCAGATCCATTGGATTTGTGGGATAGCCCGCCATTTGAGCCCGTAATTAAAAAAACCAAGCTACACCCCGAAGGCGCTATTTTTGCCCGCGGTAGTTGCGACGATAAAGGCCAAATGTATATGCACGTAAAAGCGCTGGAATATATGACCGAAACCAATCAATTGCCTTGCAACGTGAAGTTTATGATTGAAGGCGAAGAGGAAGTGGGTAGCAGCAGCTTAGAGTGGTTTGTAACCCGAAACCGAGAAAAACTCGCTAATGATGTTATTTTAATTAGCGATACCGGTATGATTTCTAAAGACGTACCCTCAATAACTACGGGACTTCGCGGCTTGAGTTATGTAGAGGTGGAAGTTACGGGACCAAATCGCGATCTGCACAGCGGTCTTTACGGCGGTGCAGTGGCAAACCCAATAAACGTTTTAACTAAAATGATTGCGTCCCTTCACGACGAAAACAACCATATTACCATTCCAGGATTTTATGATGATGTTGAAGAACTTTCAACCGATGAACGCGCAAAAATGGCAGAAGCTCCATTCAACTTAAAAGATTACGAAGCATCTATTGATATCGACTCCGTTTATGGGGAAAAAGGATATTCCACAAACGAGCGAAATAGCATTCGCCCAACTTTAGATGTTAACGGTATTTGGGGCGGCTACATTGGTGAAGGTGCAAAAACAGTTATTGCTAGTCAAGCTTTTGCCAAAATAAGTATGCGATTGGTGCCAGACCAAGATTGGAGAAAAATTACGGAACTTTTTAAAAATCATTTTGAAAGTATTGCTCCAAAAGGCGTTCGCGTTAAGGTAAAACCGCATCACGGCGGGCAGGCGTATGTTACCCCGATTGATAGTCTGGGTTACAAAGCTGCTGAAAAAGCGTATGAGGCAACCTTCGGCAAAACGCCTATTCCGCAGCGAAGCGGTGGTAGCATTCCAATTGTAGCGCTGTTTGAAAAAGAATTAAAAAGCAAAACAATCTTAATGGGATTTGGATTGGATAGCGATGCCATCCACTCGCCAAACGAGCATTTTGGTATTTGGAATTACCTAAAAGGAATAGAAACCATTCCACAATTTTATCATTATTTTACTAAAATGAGTTCATAAAAAATAATCTCCACACCTCCCTTTTAGCGGGGAGGTTCGGTGGAGAAATAAATTGTTATATGTACTCAGCAAAATTCTAAATTGTTAAGCCTACACTGTTTTTTAGGATAAATTCATTCCCATTTAAATTGGAATGTAATTAACCGCGTAAACTTTTAAATAGAATTTTAAAACATAATTTCGCTATCTTTAGGATTAGATTCCTCACCAAAGAATCTAAATTGTGAAGCGAAAAAATAGCTTTTGGAATGAACTAAAACGACGCAACGTAATAAAAAGCGCAATTTCGTATGTAGTTGTGGCGTGGTTACTTATACGTATTGTTGCGCTATTGGGAGATATTTTGGAAATGCCGCTATGGATTTCAAAAAGCCTGTTTTACCTACTTTTAATAGGTTTCCCCTTTTATTTATTGGGTTCTTGGATTTATGAATTTACTCCCACAGGCATAAAAAGAACCAGTAAAGTAACCGAATCTGCTTCCATTCGAAAAAAAACCGGAAAACGTCTCAATAAAATCATAATTGCCTTCTTAGTTTTAATACTCGCAGTTTTAATTGTTGACAGGTTTATTATAACCGACAAAAAAGCCGAAAACAACATTAGTAGTTTAGTTTTAGCGACAAACGCTACGACCATAGCCGTACTTCCATTTCAAGATTTTTCGGAACAAAAGGACAACGCCTATTTTGCCGACGGACTTACCGAAGAACTTCTCAATCTGCTGTCGCAAGTAACCAATCTAAAAGTAACTTCACGAACCTCAACATTTTCTTTTAAAAATTCTGAACTAAAAATTACCGACATCGCCAAAAAACTAAATGTTTCGTACATTTTAGAAGGAAGTGTTCGCAAATCGGGAAACCTTCTTCGTATTACTGCACAGCTCATCGATGCAAAGAACGATAAACACTTGTGGTCTGAAACATACGACAGAACTTTAGATAACATATTTGTAATTCAGGACGAAGTATCGGAAGCTGTTGTAAAAGCGTTGGAAATTAATTTATTGGACACAAAACCCCTTCCAAAATCTAAAAAAACAAATCCCGAAGCATATAAATTGTATTTACAGGCAATTCACGAATCGCATTTTTCCAGCGATCCCCAACAATTAATACAGGCTGTATCTTTTGCAAAACAAGCTTTGGCAATAGACAGCAACTACGTTCCGGCTTGGTTATTATTGGCAAATATATATCAAACACAGGCCAACAACGGCACCTTAACTTTTGACGAGGGCTATGGTTTGGCGACAAAAGCAGCAAAGAAAGTGTTGGAAATTGAGCCAAATAATGCCTTAGCATACGCCTACCTAGCCGATATTGAATTAGGATATAACTGGGATTTTACCAAAGCCAAAAAACTTAATGCAATTGCGCTAAAACTAGACGGTTCCAATCCCGAAATAATAAACTTAACTGCGGTACTTGCCATTGCACTTGGCAATATTGAAAAAGCCTTGCGGCTGCAGGAATATTCGGCAAGTTTAGACCCTCTTAACCCAGACATATATTACCAATTGGTAAACGTATATTATTGTGCAAATAGGCTCGACGAAGCCGTAGATGCTGCCAAGAAATGTATAGAATTACAACCCAATCGGTATGCCATTCATTATTATTACACAAGGGTTTTATTACAGCAGAATAAACCAAATGAAGCTCTTGAAGCTATAAAGGCAGAGAAAGATGAAGGATGGCGCTTACAGATGTATGCCGATATCTACTTTAAATTAAATGAAAAAGAAAAATCTGATGCATATCTGAACGAACTTATTTTAAAATATGAGCAAGAAATGGCGTACCAAATTGCCGAAAGCTATTCGTTTAGACGCGATACCGAAAACGCTTTTAAATGGCTAGACATAGCATACAAACTGCACGATGTAGGATTAAACGAAGTGCTTTCCGAACCGCGTTTTAGAAATTTACACAACGATAAAAGATGGCAACTCTTTATAGAAAAGATGGGTTTTCCCGAAACAGCTAACGATACCCAATGAATCTAAACGAATTTTTTAATGAGTTAAAAAGAAGAAATGTCTTTAAAGGCACAGTTTCCTATTTGGTGTTTTCTTGGGTTCTGCTACAGGTTATCGCCATACTCAGCCCCATAATAAATGCCCCGGCCTGGTTTGGCAAAATGTTGCTAATTATTTTAATTGTGCTTTTGCCCGTTTGGATTTGCATTTCATGGTTCTTTGAAATTACGGCTGATGGTATAAAAAAAACAAAGAATGTTCCAAGAGAAAAATCGATTTCACAAAAAACAGGGCAAAAACTCAACACTTTTATCATTGCGTTTTTGGCCCTGGCAATAATTTTATTGTTTGTAGATAGATTTAGATTACGGGCCGAAAAAAAAGAAACCGCCATTGCTACAGAAACAATTCCCGAAAAATCTATTGCAGTTTTACCCTTTTCAGATATCACCCCCGATAAGCAACAGGGTTATTTTGCCGATGGATTGGCAGAAGAGGTGCTTAATTCATTGGTGAAAATAAACGAACTGCAAGTTACCTCCCGCACCTCTGCTTTTTCGTTTAAAAACAAAGCTATGGACCTGCCCGAAATTGCAAAAGCACTTCACGTTAGTTATATTCTCGAAGGCAGTGTACGCGCCCAGGACAGCACACTACGGGTAAGCGTAAATCTTGTGGAAACAAAAACCGACAACAATATTTGGTCTCAAACTTGGGAAAAAGAACTGAAAAACATTTTTAAAATTCAAAATGAAATCGCTGAGGCTGTTGCAGAAAATCTTCAGTTACGCATTCTCGACAATATAATTCCGAAGGTTAAAGAATCTAACACCGAAGCGTACGAATTGTTTTTAGAAGGCAGATACGTTTTTAGAAGTAACATTGACGAGGCTTCGCTAATAGAATCTGAGCAGTTAATAAAACAATCCCTGGCTATTGATTCTACCTACGTTCCCGCATTAGTGCTTTTAGGAAATATTTATCACGTGCAAAACAATTACGGAACAATAGATTTTGAACAGGCAAAAAAAGTTACTTCGCAAATTGCTGAAAGAGCAATAAAAGCAGACAGTACCTATGCCGAAACGTATGCTTTTATGGCATTATCCTCCTTAGAATATGAAAACGATATCGGCAAAGCCGCTAAACTTACAAACAAAGCATTAAGCTTAGAGCCCAATAATGAAACTGCTTTGCACAGAGCATCAGAGATAGCATTACTCCGAGGCAATGCAGAAGAAGCAATAAACATTCTTAAAAAAGTGCTTGCGATAGATCCTTTGAATGCCAACAATTACTATGCGCTGGCAAACACATATTACATGGCTAAAAAATTTCCGGAAGCCGAATTAAATATTAAAAAATCTATAAAATTAGACCCAGATCAAGATTTGGCATATTCGCAACTTGCACTTACATTAATGTATCAAAAACGGTACAAAGAAGCTTTAAAAGTTATAGAAAAAGAACCTTTAGAAGGGTTTCAATTACATGTACAAGCTATGATATATTATTTTTTGGGCGATACGGAAAAATCTGATGCTGCGTTAAATAAACTTACAAAAGAATTTGAAAAAGCATGGGGCTTCCAAATTGCCAGTACCTATGCCGTGCTCAATAACGAAACCCAAATGTATTTTTGGTTAGAGAAAGCCAGAACCAACAATGATCTCGGATTAATAGAATTACCGTATGAACCTACTTTTGAGCCCTATAGAGACCAACCTCGCTTTAAAGAATTTATTAAAAAGCTGAATTATAAATACTAGCCTATATTTTCTTTACAAAATCTGTGATAATCACAATTTGTTGGCCATCTACTTTACCTTCAATATATTTTTCGTTTTCGTGATCGAGCGAAATTCTGCGTACGGCCGTTCCCTGCTTGGCAACCATACTGCTACCTTTCACTTTTAAATCTTTTATCAAAACTACAGAATCGCCCGCTTCCAAAATAACACCGTTGCTATCGCGATGAATAACAGCATCGGCTTTTGCTTCTGCTACACCTGCCTTTGCCCATTCCTTTGTTGCGTCTTCCAGATACATCATATCCAGCAAATCCTGTGGCCAACCTTCGGCTTTTAAACGGGTTAGCATGCGCCAAGCCATAACCTGTACTGCAGGAACTGTACTCCACATACTATCATTCAAGCATCGCCAATGGTTTGCATCTACTTTTTCTGGGTCTTCTATTTGTTCATTACAAGTATGGCAGATTAAAATAGATGTTTCGGCCACGTCTGTTGGGGAATTTGGCACTTCAAAAACCTTCAGATTTTCTTCGTTTCCGCAAAGTTCACATTTGTTATCGCTTCGCTGTTGTAATTCTTTCTCTAAACTCATCTTAAAATAATTTGGGTCAAAGATATTCTTTTGAACTCGAAACCGAAACCCAAATCGAGACCAGTTCATAACTTTAAAAAGGTTTTGGTTACGACTTTGAAATTTGGGATTTGTCATTTGAAAATTTTTTAACCTCTACATTTGTAGAATTAAAATAATTGTTCTACGTTTGTAGAGTTAGTTTTAAAAATATAAAGATGACGCTCTCAAACGCCGAAGAACAATTAATGCAGCTCCTCTGGAAAAAGGAGCGTGCTTTTATGAAAGATTTAGTTGAAGCTTATCCAGAACCAAAACCTGCCACAACTACCGTTGCAACACTTTTAAAACGTATGCAGGACAAACGTTTTGTAGATTACGTACAACTGGGGCGATCGCGCGAATATTTCCCATTGGTGAAAAAGAAAGATTACTTTTCAAAACACGTAAATGGACTAATCAAAAACTTCTTTAACAACAGTCCATCGCAATTTGCTTCATTTTTTACCGAAGAAACTAATCTTTCCAAGAAAGAGCTGGAGGAATTAAAGGCTCTAATAGATTCAGAAATTAAAAAGAAGTAGTTATGGTAGTATATTTACTGAAATCCGCAGCCATTCTAACAGTTCTTTTCGCATTTTACAAAATTGTTTTGGAAAAAACCTCCATGCACACTTTTAAGCGTTTTTATTTATTGGGAAGCTTTTGCGCCGCTTTTTTTATTCCTCTAATAACCTTTACCAGTTATGTAGCAATATCGCCGAGCGTTACTATTTATAACGACCAAATTTTGCAACCCATACACGCTGAAACCAAAATAACGATAAATTATTGGCCGTTTGTTTTATGGACAATTTACGGTTTGGGAGTATTGTTTTTTAGTGTGAAATTTATTCGAAATCTGCTGGCATTAGTTCAGAGAATTCAACAAAATCCAAAATATAAAAACAGTAATTTTATTCATGTGCTTTTAAGCGAAACTGTTGTTCCCCATACATTTTTCAACTATATTTTTTTAAATAAAACACAATTTACAAACGGTGAAATCCCCGCCGAAGTTATGCAGCATGAAGAAACCCACGCACGGCAAAATCACAGTTTAGATATACTTTTAGTCGAAATTTTGCAAATTGTATTTTGGTTTAACCCCCTATTCGCTTTCTTAAAAAGCAGTATTAAGCTAAACCACGAATTTTTGGCAGACCAAGCAGTATTGAACTCTGGCGCGCAAATTTCGGAATATCAAAAAATACTACTTGCATTCTCATCAAATGCTTTGGCGCCTCCGTTGGCACATTCAATCAATTATTCATCAATCAAAAAACGTTTTACAGTTATGAAAATACACACGTCAAAAAGAGCCATTTGGCTTCGAAGCCTCTTAATTTTACCCATACTTTCCCTGTTAATTTATGGGTTTAGTACAAAGGAAGTTTTAGCGAAGGTTTCTGAAAAGAACACAATTATTACAACCGACACTATAGAGGATATAAGAATTGTAATTGATAAAGACTCTCAATTAACCCTAAATGGTTTCTCTGTAGATTTTGAAGATTTAAAAAGTGAAATCAACAAACGAAATACACATTTAACAGCCGAACAAAAGCAAAAATATATTTCGGCCACTGTGGGCTTCTACAAAAATGATGATAAAGTTTTAGCTAAAAATATAATAGAAATACTTTATGCGAATAACTTGAGAAAACTAAGCATGTCCAATATAAAAAACCTGGAAGCTGCCAATTTGGATACAAATGTTATCGTAAATTCATACTCAGGAAAAACTATTGAAGAAGCTAGAATTTTATATCAGGAATATTTAAAGGATCTTGAAAAATTTAAAGCGACAAGAACTAATGTGAAAAATGACGAAAATAATCCGTGGTCCATTCAAGTTGGCGAACCCGAAGAAAGAGACGAAAACACTGGGAAAATTATCCAACAAAAAGCCACAAAAGCCGAACTCGCCGAATACAACAAACTAGCGTTAAAATACAACGCTGTTGAAATTGAAAAACGCATCATCAAAAAGAAGGATTTGGAGCGATTGGAAATTATCTACAGAAAAATGACCGATGCACAAAAGGCAATAGCGCAGCCTTTTCCGGAATGTATTCCGCCGCCTCCGCCTTCGCCACCGAAACCACCGAAAGTAAAAAAGGGCGATAAAAGTGAAATTCCCCCGCCACCGCCGCCAAAGCAATTCAGTTCCAAAGAAGAGGACAACAAGAAATTTAGGGAAGCTACTTACTATTTTAAAGGAGAGAGAATCACTTTTGAAAAAGCCAACCACTTACTCGACAACAACAATAATCTGGGGATTTATATTGGCAAACCTGGAGGTGAAGTAGGGATTGTTCATTTATATGAAGAACCTTTCGATAAAACTAAAATAGAGGTTAAAGAACAGTCAAAAGCACCTTCAGCCGAAAACGGCAATTTATATACGGCAGCCCAAGCCCCCCCGCCACCAAATTCAAACCCAGTTGAATACGTAAAAGAATTGGGGAAAAGAGGTGCTACTTTTTATATAGGCCCTCACAAATACAGCACAGATGAGGCGATTGATTTGGTACGGAAAAGTAATGAAGCAACCATTGATGTAAGCAATTATCCAAAAGTGATTTTGGGAGGATGTTAATCTGAATTTCTCCAAATATCTTACAAAAAAAAAAGTCTCTAATTTTTAGAGGCTTTTTCTTTCGTTAAATGGATTATAACTTATTCCAAGTATCATTTAACACATTTACATCGGGAATAATTTTATCGGGATCCAACACCACGCGTTTTATTTCTTTGGTGTTATTTATTAGATGGGTCCAACTATTGCCACGTTGCCAAATTTCAACTGGAAGTTCAATAACTTCCGAAGCGTTATCGGTATAGATAACCTGAAATTTTACGGGCATTGGTATTTCCCCTTTATTTTCCAACGTTATTAACGAATTGCCTTTATACGGTTTCACTTCCACAATGCCCAAATCTATGTTGCCATTGCCATAAAACCATCCTTTCCAAAACCATGCTAAATCTTCGCCCGTAACGTTTTCAAAATGATTAAAAAAATCATTCGGCTGTGGATGTTTATACGCCCAAGTTTCAATATAACTTTTAAACGCATTGTCAAAACGCTCGTGGCCAATTATGTATTCGCGAAGCAAATAAAGCCCTGCAGCAGGTTTGTAATATGCGGTATAAGCTAAATTTCTTGGGTTGGCTACATCTGGATAGGTATCAATGCCTTCTCTACTTTCTGAAGTAAGATATCCAATTAGGCTGCGCGGACTGCTAGATCTGGTGGGGAATTCGCCATTGTTAAAAGCTTCGGTACTGTAATGGTTTATAAATATATTGAAACCTTCGTCCATCCAAGCATAGCGGCGCTCATTGCTTCCCACAATCATCGGGAACCAGTTGTGACCAAACTCGTGATCTGTTACGCTCCACAGCGAAGAGCCTTTACTTTGATAGCTGCAAAAACTAACGCCTGGATATTCCATTCCGCCAACGCTAGCTGCAACGTTAATTGCATTATGGTAGGGATATGGGTAATAATTATTTGAATAAAATTCTATTGAAGCTTTTGTATATTCTGTAGAACGTGACCAAGCAATTTGCCCATCACTTTCCTTTGGATAAACCGATTGCGCTAACCCCGTTTTGCCATTGCCAAGATTCATTTTAGCAGCGTCCCAAATAAATGCCTTTGAAGCGGCCCAAGCCACATCGCGAGTGTTTTCCATTTTAAAATGCCACGTAAGTGTGCCGTTGGTTTTGGTTTGGGCAATAGGTTTACCAACTTCCTCTGGTTTTATAATGTAAACCGTTTTGTCGCTTTTCTCGGCTTTTTCCCAACGTTCCTGTTGCTCCTTAGTCAATACTTCTTTTGGGTTTTGTAAAATTCCGGAGCAAACAACCGTTAGATTTGCCGGGGCGGTAATTTTTACATTGTAGTCTCCATATTCGCAATAAAATTCACCCGCACCCAAATACGGATCTGTGTTCCATCCTACCACATCGTCAAAAACCGCTACTCTAGGATACCATTGTGCCAAGGCGTAAATAGTGCCATCTTTTACTTCTAATCTGCCCATGCGATCCATACCTTCTACGGGCACTTTAAATTTGAAATCCATTTTTATCTCAACCTCGCCTCCATTAGCTGCCAAGGGTTTATCCAACCAAAGTTGCATGCGGGTATCCGTAATTATATATTTTGAAGAAACGCCCGTATCAGTTTTAGCGGAAACGTTAGAGAGGGTATAACCGCCTTCAACATCGCCACTGTATCTACCACCTTGAATTGAAGTGGTTAATGTACCGCGCGAATTTTCGGTAAAGCGATTTTGTTCCAAATAAATCCAAATAAAATCTAAGGTTTCAGGACTATTGTTTGTGTATTGAATGGTAACATTTCCCGAAACGGTGTGGTTTTTATCGTCTAAAGTAACATCCAAGTTATAATCTGCTGCATTTTGCCAGTATTCCGGGCCCGGTTTCCCCGAGGCGGTTCTGTAGGCATTGCCCTGTCTATAGGTAAAATTATTAAAGAGATGTTGGTTGTCTTGATTTACTTCCTGTGCATTCAAAGTGAAAGATACTGTGGAGGAAAGCAGCATGAATAATAGGCTGCCAGCAAAATACTTCATCGTTGTTCAATTTTAAAAATAATCTGCTAATGTACTAAATACAATTTGAAATAGGGTGTTAAAGTAGATGCTTTAGCGCAACTTCAGATAAAATGAAAGCACGCTCAATTCCACCTTTTTCAGAGCTGATTGTAATTTTAAAATTTCTAAGAAACACAGCTTATAAATCTTGAATGCGCTTCATAACATTTGCAACCAATACGTCGCATTTATGATTTCCAAACTCAAACACCGAGGGATCGTGGGTGGTTTTAAAGAGTTCTTCTTTCAATAAATTTTTGGCACGATGCAAACGCACCTTTACATTGCTATCGCTCAGTTTTAAGCAAGCAGCTATTTCAGGATTAGACAATCCTTCTATTTGATGCAGTATAAATACCACTCTGTATTTTTCTGGAAGTGCATCAACAGCTTTTTCAACCAATATTTTGGTTTCTGTTTTTATAGCTTGCTTTTCTGGATTCATAGTATTTGTGTCTGGCAGATGAAAAACATTTTCTAAACTTTCGGTTTTTCCATAATTCGTCATTTGCCTTTTTTTCTTTCGAATTATTTGAAGTGCTTCGTTAATGGCTATTCTAGTGAGCCAGGTAGAAAAGGAAGATTGGTTGTTAAATTGATAAAGTTTTGTGAAAGCTTTTACGTAGGCATCCTGCAAAATATCCTGTACATCGTCTTCAGAATAAATATAGCTCCGAACCACCCTAAACAGACGCTGATTATAGCGTCGCATCAAAATTTCAAAAAGTTCTTTTTCGCCTTCCAACACCCGTTGCACAACGATAGAATCGGTTAATTGGGTATCAGCAGATCTGTTGGTTTGTGTCGCCTTCATAAGTTGTTTTTCTTTTAGATGCAATAACCAAGCTTAAGTTACAAATTTTGTAACCGTTTTTCGCATAATACATCTAACCGATAGAACTTTAATTCTAAAAACTATGAAAACACTAATAAACAATGCTGAAATCAGCAAATTACAGACTCTATTAAAATACACTTTTACTATAGTCCCCATTGCCGCTGGCGTGGACAAATTTTTAAATATTCTGACAGATTGGAGCAATTATTTGGCACCTTCCATGGTAGATATATTACCCATAAGTGCAACAACTTTTATGATGATTGTTGGGGTTGTTGAAATTGTTGCGGGAATACTTGTTTTCACCAAAACCCAACTGGGGGCCTATATAGTTTCTATTTGGCTATTACTAATTGCTTTAAGCTTACTGTTTACCTGGCATCAACCGGATGTTGCGGTACGCGATATTGTCATGGCCGTTGCCGCTTTTGTCCTGGCAAAATTAAGCGGTTCTGAAACTGTCCCCAAAGCTTCCTAGTTTCTTTTTTTTATTGTAAATCTTCTCTGTCACTACAATTTGTGACGGGGAAGATTTGTTTTTTAGGGTATATAATTATTTTAAAATTTTAAAAATCAGAGCACACGAATTCAAAAAACAAATTAAACTATCAAAAGTTTACAGCAGAAATTAATAGAAATAGTTTCTCATTTTTGGTCGCTAAAAAAAAATAGTTGTAAATTTATAATCCACTTATAACCATTCAACTAATGATGAAACCACTATTACTCATAGTAGTATTAGCTTGTGTTTCGTGGAGTAGTCTTCCTCAAACTCCTTCTCAAAACCAAGAAGACACGCTAAAAAGTTCGTATTTAAATTCGGATACAGAAAATGTAAGTATTAATGACACGGTTAGCGAGTACAACAATCTTAAAAAAACTATTGAGCGAGCCCAAAAAGATAAGAATTTTGAAACCCTCGCAAAATCTTACATTAGTTTAGCAAAATGGCACGAAGACAACACGGTATTAGACTCTTCTACTGTTTATTTAAAAAAGTCAATTTCAGTTTATGAAAAATTAAAGCTGCCAAACAAGTTGGCAGACACGTATCTTTTACTCGCTACCAATTACAGTGGTACTGCCGAATACGATTTAGGTTCACAAGCAGTTTACAAAGCATTGGCGCTGTACGAAAAAGTAAACAACGAGCGCGGAATTGCGCAATGCTACACAAAAATAAGCGACCTACTTTATTATTCAGACAGCTATGCCGAAGGCGCAGAATACTGCAAAAAAGCAATTGCAATTCAAACAAAAAACGGTTACGAAGAAGATCTAGCCCTCTCCTACCGACGATTATCTGAAAACCAATTGTTTCTGGGCGATTTGGAAAAAAGCCTTGGCAATATGAATCGCGCCATCAATTTGTATAAAAAAATAGGCATTACAGACGCGCCGCTCTTGGCTTGCTACAACGGTCGCGGAAATATATATAAGTACATGGAACGGTACGATGATGCCATTGCAGACTACAACCGCTGTTATGAAGGTGCAAAAAAAATAGGTCTCGTCCGTTATACTATGCCTCCCACAGCAAACATCGGGCACGTTTATATTTTACAAGGAAAATATGCCGAAGCCCTACCTTACAATTTAAGAGCTATAGAAATTATGAAACGCATAGGTAACACCAAAAACCTATGGGAAAACTATATGCACGTTGCCAATATTTACAGTGAATTGGGCGATTATAAAAACGCTCTGCAATATCACGAACTATACGAACAAGGCCATACAGAATACCTGAACACCATAATTGCACGACAGGATAGCGAACTACAAGTAAAATACGAAACCGCACAAAAAGATATAGAAATTTTAAATCAAGAAGCAAAAATTGCACAACAACGTAAAACACAAATCCTTTACATTGGCGTTGCGGGTTTGTTGGCCATTATACTTTTCGGGATGTATTTTACCTTAAAGAATATTCGCAAAAAGCGTAGAGCACTTGCTTTGTTGAATAGTGAATTGGATGCCAAGAACAAACAAAACGAATTGTTGTTAAAAGAAATTCACCATCGCGTAAAAAACAATCTGGAAATGGTAAAGAGTTTAATTGCCCTGCAATCTGCAAAATTAGACGATGGTGCAAGTAAAGAGGCCATGCTCGCCAGCCAGAACCGCGTGCAAAGTATGGGTATAATTCACCAAAAACTATATCAAGGTGAAAACTTGGGCAGTATTGAAATGAAGGACTATTTTATTAATTTAAGCGAAGGCGTTCTAGATACATTTAAGGCAGAGGAAAAAGTGAAAATAGAATGCGCAATGGACCATTTAAATCTAGATGTAGACACGGCAGTGCCAATAGGATTAATCGTTAACGAGCTTTTAACAAACGCTTTAAAATACGCCTTTCCCGAAGGAACTCAGGGAAAAATAAACATTAGTCTAAGCAAACAAAACGAAGAGTTATTTCTGAAAGTTTCGGACAATGGCATTGGGAAAACAAAAGGTTCAAAACCCAAAGGCACTGGTTTTGGAACACAATTAATACAACTACTTACCCAACAATTAAACGGAACTATAACCGAAGAAAATACCCAAGGAACTACCGTACTCTTTAATTTCAGAAATTTTAAAACCGCTTAATGGATCCTGTAACCAAGATATTAATTGTAGAAGATGAAATGGTTATTGCCGCTAATATTTCGTTGCAATTAAGCAACCTTGGTTATGAAGTAACGGGCATTTTGCCGCGAGGGGAAGAAGCGCTTTCGCATATAAATATTGATAGGCCGGATATTGTTTTAATGGACATACAATTAAAAGGTAAAATGGACGGCATAGAAACCGCCAAAATAATTGAACAGCAATACAACATTCCCATCATATATTTAACTGCAAATACTGATGACGAACATTTTAATCGTGCCAAAACCACCCATCCCTATGCTTTTATATCAAAGCCATTCAAAAAACTAGATTTACAACGTGCAATTGAATTGACGATTGAAAGAATTAATATAGAAAATACTGCCGATGCAAGTAAAAACAACGGTGATAATAATTTGTTTGACGATGGCAGGGCAACCGATTTTATTTTAAACGATCGCATTTTTGTTCGGAACAACGAAAAAATGCTGAAAATTGATATTAAAGACATTTTTTATATTGAAGCAGATCGCAACTACTGCCGAATTTTTTCGCAAGGAAGAGAATATCTTTTGGTGATGACCTTAAAAGATATAGACGAAAAACTTCCGCAGAAACATTTTCTTAGAATACACAGATCGTATATTATAAATATTTCACAAATAGACGAAGTAGCCGGCACGCACGTGGTAATTGCAAAAAAGGCTATTCCTATGAGCAAAGCCATGCGCACGGAGCTTCTTAAAAGGTTGCAGACAATTTAAGGATTTTAAACTTTTAAATCACGTGGTTCAGGCTAACGACAGCATACCTGTAAATATTAACTACCTACTTAAAAGATAAAATCTTAGAAGCCGTGGCTCAAAACCTCGTGATTATAAACTCCCGATTTCGTTAAAATTTCCTTCGGCAACTAATTTGCCATCTTCGGACAGAAATTGCTATTCTTCGTCCTAAATCATTTTCCATACTTGTTGTATTTCAGTTACTTAGATGCATTCCTCACGCATGTTTTTAGCAATATTTAATTCTATTTATTATGAAAACAAAAGCGAAATTTCTAAATACCTGTGCCACTCTTTCATATTAATGAGAAAAATTGAATTTACTACTTCCAATTTTTTCACGAGAAAATTAGAGTAGCGACTAGAGCAGCCGGGCAGGACGGTTTCGGTAACATATGAATCAATAATTTAAAAATAGAAAATCATGAAAAAATCAATTCTTTTAGTACTTGCAGCAGTCCTTTCATTAACCGCTTGTAAACAACAAGAAAAGCGTTACACCCAGCAATCGCCAGAAATTGACACCTATAAAAAAGTTATTGAAGCTTATGATAAGCAAGATTGGGAAACAATGGCCAGCCATTACTCAGATACCGCAAAAATAATGAATAATGTGACTGAAAAGGAAGCTCAAACTCTGGCAGAATTGGTTGCCAGTGATAAGGAAGACGCCTCCCTCTTTTCGAGTTGGGAGTATGTAGACGGAGAATCTGAATTTGAAATGGTAGTGACCGACAAGAGCAAAACATATGTAAACTTTTGGGGTTTATGGCAAGGCACCCTTGCAGCCAACAATAAAACATACACCATACCAACACACCTAACCGCTCAGTTTGTAGATGGCAAAATAGTAAAAGAATTTGGCTATTGGGATCTTTCCAAAATCATGCTGGATATGCAAGCCATGCAGCAAGCAGAAGCAGCTATTGTGAAAGATTCAATCAACTAATAAATTAAATACTTAAAAAGATGATAGTTAACGGCTTCGCTGCCCTCGAGCAGCACAGTAAACTTACCCCATTCGCTTACAATTTGGAAACATTAGGCCCAGAGGAAGTAGAAATTAAAGTTTTTTATTGTGGTTTATGTCATTCCGATTTAAGTATGATAAACAATGACTGGGGAATGACCCAATACCCCTTTGTACCTGGCCATGAAATTGTAGGCGAAGTAATAGCCACAGGCAGTGCGGTAAAAAATGTAAAAGTAGGCGATAAAGTGGGCCTGGGGTGGCAATCTAAATCGTGTATGAGTTGTAACCAATGCATGGATGGGCACCACCATCTATGCGGCCAAGGCGAAGCCACCATAGTAGGCAGAAATGGTGGGTTTGCAGACAAAGTACGTAGCCATTGGTCTTGGGCTATACCACTCCCAAATGCTATTGATATGAGCAAAGCAGGACCTTTATTATGTGGCGGCATCACTGTTTTTAGTCCAATTATATTGGCCGGAGTAAAACCAACAGATACGGTAGGTGTAATAGGTATTGGAGGATTAGGACATTTGGCAATTAAATTTTTAAAACACTGGGGATGCCACGTAATAGCCTTTAGCTCAAATCCAAATAAAAAGGACCACATTTTAAAGATGGGAGCGAGCAAAGTAATTAATTCAACGCGGCCGGAAGAACTCGAGAGTATTAACGGCAAACTAAATTTTATTCTCAATACCGCGAATGTAAAGTTAGACTGGAATTCGTATTTAACCGCACTGGCGCCCAAAGGGAAATTTCATACAGTGGGAGCGGTTTTAGATCCTATGGAAATATCGGCTTTCAGTTTAATTCTCGGTGAAAAAACAGTAGGTGGAAGCCCAATAGGAAGTCCTGCAATAATTAAAACCATGCTTGATTTTTGTGTAAGACATACTATTTATCCGGAGGTAGAGGAATTTCCGATGGAAAAAGTAAATGATGCCATTGAGCACCTTGAAACTGGCAAAGCTCGCTTTAGAATTGTTTTGAAAAACTAACAACTCTTTAATCTTAAATCTCATAAAGAATGGAAGCTAAGTTTCAACATTTTTAGGGGTTTAAAAAATAATCGAATTATGAAAACAGTAGGCATTATAGGTGGTTCAGGATTTATAGGAAGCTATATTACCAAAGAGTTTTTGGAACAAGGGTACAGTGTAAAAGTGTCTGTAACCGATATTAAAAAAAGTGAAAAGTATCAACACCTTTTTAATTTAAAAAATTCAGACACTCTAAATATTAGCCCGTTAAAGGTTGAAAATTTAAGCGACTTAAAAGATTTTATTAGTGATTGTGAAATTGTTATTCACGGCGGCACCCCGTTTCAGCTCGACGTAAAAGATCCGCAATCTGAGCTTTTTGAACCAACAATTAAAGGTACCGAAAACTTTTTGGCAGCCGCCAAGGAAGCACCATCAATTGAAAAAGTAGTTTTTATTGCATCTGTGGCAGCGTATAATACCAACTTTCCGTTACCCGCAGGCGGCAAAAAACCGCAGGACACATTTAATGAAAGCGACACCCCATTTATAAGCGAAGAAAGTCATCCGTATGCACAGGCAAAATATATTGCAAACCAAACGGTTGAAAAATTTATTAACCAACATCCCAATCTATCATTTGAGATTACTTCGGTATCGCCGGTTGGCGTAATGGGAAAATCACTATCAAACAGAGAAGATTCTACTTCAACCGGATTGCAGTTTCTTATTAAAAATAAAATCGCTCCCAATCCATTTATTCAGATGCTGTATGACACTGATACCGAGTTTGCCCTAGTAGATGTGGGCGATGTGGCTCAAGCAATTTATAAGGCGGCAACTACAAATGGTTTGCACGGTAAAAACTACTTATTGAGCAGTGAATCCTACCGCATTAGCGATATGAATTTGATGTTAAACCATCACCCCCCAAAAAATAAGGCGAAGGTTATTTATGATAGTTCATTAGCAAATAAAGATTTAAAAATAACATTCAAACCCTTACAAAAAACATTCAACCGGTACTCTCAATAACCCAAAAGCGAATAATAACCAAATAAATACAAACAAGATGAAAACAAAGATTCTCTCGGTAATGATGCTTATAGCTTTCATTTCCACAGCGCAAAAAAAGAATGGAACTGTGTATATAGAACATCCTTCCATTGAAATTGTAAACCAATTTGTAAAAGCCTCCGTAGCCGGTGACCGATCAAAAATGGCCAGCTATTTAAGCGAAGACTTTAAAGCCTACAACGGCACCACAGACCGGGCAAGCGATAAGGGAATGGATAAAGAGGCCTTTCTGAACAATCAAATGGTTTACCACGACAACTTAGATTATTATAGCATTGAACCCTTTCCCAATTCGTATCCCGACGCCATCGAATACAAAAAAGACAATCCCAATGGTACGGTCTGGGTACAAACTTGGGATCTGATAAAGGGTGTTCATAAAACCACAGGCGTTAAAATTGATGCGGCATCGCATAGATTGTACACGGTTAATAAAGACGATAAAATAACCATGCTCATATATTATAAAAATGGTGAAGTAATTGACGAAATCCGCTCCAGTTTTTCGGATCGAAAAAACGGTACCATTTACAATCATCACGACTTTATAAACACCACACGTAAAATGATGTATGCTTTAGAAAATAAAGATATGGACAAAGTTTACGGTTTTTATGATAAGGACGCTCGATTCGTAGATTCTAGTTCGCCAGAATTCAAGAGTATTTCGCTGGAAGAGCAAAAAGTCATAGACAAACAAATCATGAACACATTTGATATTGCAAGTATAGATATGGTTGGCTATCCGGACTATTTGCATTATGAAATGGGCGATGCCCACGTAGTGCAGTCTTGGTGGAATATAAACTTAGTTCGCAAATCAGACAAAAAAACCATTACCGTACCAATACACTATCAAATGTATTTTAATAAAGATGGTAAAATAACACAAGAAACTGCTTATTACAATCCAAAACTCTTGGAATAACAAATAAATCTCCCCAATTAATTTATTAAAAATTAATTTATATAAACCAGTTCGCCCTTGGTGAACCCAAATTAAAAATTATGAGAAAATTACTATTTACAATATTTCTATTACCTCTCTTGGTAATGAGCCAAGAAAGCGCCGAATATGTCGTATTTGAAAATGATTTGTTAACGCCAAATCCCACGCAGATAAGCCAATTCGAAAAAGGGATTGCCGCCCACAACAAAAAATATCACAACGACGGAGCCCACGGTGTTCGCGTTTATTGGATTTCCAACGGACCTCGTACCGGAAGCTATATGTGGGTTATGGGCCCATTCCTCTGGAGCTCCATGGACAACGGCCCCGCACAAAAAGAAGGACATGATGCCGATTGGCGAGACAACGTATCGCCATACCTAATGCCCGGTAGTGGCTTTGAAACTTCGTATTGGAAATTCCATGCAAACCTTTCGCGCTTCCCAAAAAACTTTACCATAAAGAACATGGCGGTAAATATCTGGGATCTTAAACGCGGCAAATATAAAGAAGCCACAGCATTGGCAAAAAAAGTGCACGACGTATACGCCGAAAAAGCGCCTAATGAAACCTTTGGTATTTATACCAACGAATTCCCCAGCACAAAAGAAGGACAAGATATGGCGGTTATTTCGTTTTTTGAAAAGTCGGCCTGGCTTGGCGAAGATCACAGCATTGCCAAAAAATATAACGAAATGAACGGTGCAGGCAGCTGGGACCAATTTCTAAAAGATTGGATGGAGGTTACTAACGGCGGTGTTACCGAAATTTGGATGTATCGTCCAGATTTAAGCGGTATAAGCGGAGATGTGAAAGCTGCCGCAAGACAATAAAAACTTTGCGCCTCTGTGTCTTTGCGTATAATTTATTGTCTCGCAAAGACGCAAAGTCGCCAAGAAACTAAAAACAATATATGAAAACTAACGCAACTCCGTGGAACAAGGCAGAACTGAAAGCGTACATTTTAATGCTTTGTGCAAAAGCAGATAATTTGGAAACCTATGAAGAAATAGCACTTATAAAGACTAAAACTTCAGAAGAAATATTTGCTAAAATGTACAACGAATTTCAGAATGATAACGAAGACGAAAGCATTGAAAAAATCGAAGATGCTTTTGAGCACCATCAATATTCTGAACTAGAACTGTGCGAATTAAAGAATGAAATTCAACAACTCTTTGCGGCAGATCGTAAAATACCTATGTCTGAAAGTAATTTGGGCCGCATTTTGGAGAATATTATTTACTAATAAATAAAATATCAGCCATGAAAACATCAATTATAAAAATCCTGTTTCTGTTATTTGCAACCTTCGCAATGAAGGCTCAAACAGACCCGCATAGTACTGCAGATGCCGCAATAACAGGCATAGCTTCAACAGAGATAAACACAACAACTTTTAATGCGAAAAAAACTTCGGTTACAACAAATTCAAAGGCAAAAGAATCACCCGAATATTTTCACTTACGGCCACAGATTGAAAAAGCATACGGGTATTCACATGCAGTAAAGATTGGCAATACCATAAAAATCTCTGGTGCCGTGAGTATGGACGATAAAGGCAATCCTACCGCTGTTGGCGATTTAGGGCAACAAATGAAAAACTGCTATTCAGATTTGGAAAAAGTACTAGCGCATTTCGGATGCACCTTTGACGATGTGGTTGTAGAAAATGTTTTCACCACTAATATGCCCAAATTTTTAGAATTGTCGGGTTACAGGGCTGAAATCTATAAAAAGCAATTTCCAACAGGTACTTGGCTTGGCGTAAAGGAATTGGCTATTCCCGAATTTATGATAGAGATAGAATTGGAAGTACATAAACCTCAATAAAACACAACATTATGAAAACTCTTAAAAACTTTACGTTATTAATCACTGCCATTTTTATTACGACGGCTTCTTTTGGTCAAAAAAAATTAGATGCAAATACCTTCGCCTATAATACGGGAAATCCTGCCGATTGGCCTGCCGAACTGGATGCTGTTATAGCCGCCCCAAAAAACCATAAAATTTTATTGGAAAACGATAAAGTTAGGGTTTTGGAGGTAACACTACTTCCTGGCGAAAAAGAACCGCTGCACCATCATCAATGGCCAAGTACGCTTTATATAATTAGTGCAGGCGATTTTATAGATTATGACAGCGAAGGCAATATGATTCTCGATTCCCGAAAATTCCCGGAACAACCGACTTATCCATTAACCATTTTCAAAAATCCGGAAGCACCACATCAAGCTGAAAACTTGAGCAAAACAGAGACCATCAAGCTTATTCGCGTTGAGATGAAAAATGGAAATACGGCTCAAAATATAGCCGCTGTGGATGGCCTTTACAAAGCCTTTGCAGCTGGCGATATTCCAACCGTCCTCGCCGGTATGGATCCAAAAATAGTTTGGAACGAAGCCGAAAGCAATTCACTTGCAGATGGCAATCCATACATTGGCCCGGAGGCGGTGTTAAATGGCGTTTTCAAAAGACTTGGAGAGGAGCACGAATATTTCAAATTGGCTGACATACAGCTTCACGGTATGGACAATAACCAAGTGCTGGCAACGCTTCGCTACGAGGCCAAAGTAAAGAAAACCGGAAAAACCTATAATGCTCAGGTAGCCCATCTCTGGACGCTTAAGAATGGCAAGGTAGTAACCTTTCAGCAGTTTTTGGATACCGAGAAAGTGGCCGAGGCGATGGAAAAATAAATTTTTCAAAGACGACGGAGCGGCTGACCTGCCTGCCCTCCTCCGGCGGGTAAACCGATCAGGCAGGAAACCGAAAAAAGTAGGCAGTAACAATTTAAATCAAACAAAATTCAGGAAGAAAAGGCAGTTTCCCCATGTCACCCATAAAAAAGGAAGATTTTAATCTTTCCATTAAAACCTAGAATCATGGCGAACGAAACTACTATCAGAAAAAAAAGATTGGGCAGGATCTTGACCGACAATGCCTTAACCAGGTATATTACCTTTTCGGCACTTTATATTGCCCAGGGAATTCCCGAAGGCATTACCTTTTTTGCAATTCCCGCTTGGTTGGCCATGAACGGCAAGTCGGCTATGGAAATCGCAGCATATGTGGGGGTTGTTGGGATTCCGTGGAGCTTTAAAATTGTGATTGCGCCTTTGATCGATCGTTTCACCCTGTTGGCAATGGGCAGAAAAAGACCGTGGGTGATCTTTGGGCAGCTTGGTTTAATCATTAGTTTTTTATGTATCGGGTTGGTTCCCGATCCGTTGACCAATCTTTCCGCCTTAATGGTTGCGGGTTTTTTCATCAGTTTTTTTGGCGCATTTCAAGACGTGGCAACCGATGGCATGGCCGTGGATGTTATTCCCGGGAACGAACAGGCCCGGGCCAATGGCCTTATGTGGGGGGCCAAAACCATCGGCATTTCGGCGTCATTGCTTATGGGTACTTGGCTTATCAATACCTTTGGTTTCCCTACGGCTATCTCTTCCCTTTCCATTGCGGTGGCAACCATTATGCTTTTCCCGATTTACTTTAAGGAACGGCCGGGCGAAAAGACAATGCCCTGGACAGCCGGGGCAGTTTCCCCAGATTCGAAGCAGACACAATTGCGAAGCTGGAAGCACATTTTTAAATGCCTTTACAAGGTTCTTCGGTTAAAATCGAGCTTGGTATTTGGCCTTGGGGTTTTTGCCGTGGGTTTAATGTTCGGACTTATTGACACGCTGCTGCCTATTTTCAGCATTCAGGAATTGGGGTGGACAAATTCGTATTTTTCAAATGTATTTTCCATTACAACGGTAATTGGAGGTTTTTTGGGCATGTTCATCGGGGGCTATCTGGTGGACTATTTTGGAAAAATCAAAATGCTTTCGGTGTATTTATTTTTCTTGACCCTACTTATAGCCGTATTTGCATCCCTGTCCAATCTATGGGGAAATAATTTAATTGTTTACGCCTTTATCCTTTCCTATTACACACTATACACATTTTTGTGCATTGCGGTGTTCGCATCGGCGATGCACCTTTGCTGGAAAACTGTTGCCGCGACCCAATTTACCCTTTATATGGCACTTTCCAATATGGGGCGCGCTGCCGGAGCTGCAATGCTCGGGGTTTTGAAAACAAATTTTACTTGGGAAATCGTCTTTTTCATTATAGCCGCTATGCCCGTGATTATGATAATCCTTATTCAACTTATAAACTTTAAGAAACACCGGGTTACCGTGGATAGCTTTGTTATTTTGAAACAAACGGTCGTGGCGCCACCTGTATTAAAAGATTAATAATAAAATGGAAAATCCTTGTCAGTAATCTGTTTCGGGTATTTAAAGCAAATGAAAACAACTAACCTAAAATCAACAATAATGAAAAATTTCAAGCAAATTTATACTTCAGCTGTCCTACTATTTTTTGCCGGCAATAGTTTTTTAATGGCACAAAATAATACGGGCGATAACGAATTAACCTTTAAATCGCCCTCTTATATAGCGTCAGCAATATTTAACTGGCCGCAATTAGATGCTGACAGCAAAGGATATAATAATTTAGATTTCTTTCTTACCATAGAAAAAGAAGCCCCCAATTTCTATTGGGCACAGCAATTCTCTTTTAAAAATGGTAAAACAGGATATATGGGCCTTCAAAATTCGGCTTTGTATAAAGGTGAGAAAACAAAAATTGCCATTTTCTCGATTTGGGAAGCAAAAACTGTCGAAAGTCCAAATGGTTTTACCGAAGCCTTTGGGCATGAAGGTTTTGGGTATTCTTGCAGGATAAAATACAACTGGCAGGAAGGACGTAAATACCGCATAAGGGTTTGGGAACTTGGCAAGGCAGAAGCACCAAATAGCGGAACTTGGTGGGGATCTTGGGTTATGGATATGGAAACTGGAAAAGAGGAATTTATAGGAAAAATCTTGGTTCCGGATACTTGGGAATGGCTTAATGCTACATCCTACAATTTTACTGAATATTGGGGCTCACAAGATGGCAATAGACATCCATGTAGTAGTATTGGGTATACAAAAACCATTTATGATTTTCCAACCATGGCCAACGGAGCTGTAAAACCTACCAAAGCAATCTTTGAAAGAAATGACGAATGTGCATCACTTACAACAACGGGACAAATTGGGCCAAATACTTATATAGTAGAAGCAGGAAGCCAATAAATTCTGAAAAGTCATATCAACAATCAATCATCAAGTTACCCAATATCTCCACCAAATTGCAGGTTTTGGAAGTTCCAGAAAAATCCAATCAACTTAAATAATGTTCAAAATTAATAACTAACGGAATATATTTTGAAGTTGCAAGCAAAACTGCTTTTACTGTATCTTTATAGCCTGAATAAAATCTTCAGAAAAATATGGATATAGCACAAATTTTTAAGAACAATCAAACCTGGGTGAGTGAAAAATTAGGCAACGATCCCGACTATTTCAAGAACCTAGCCAACGGGCAAAACCCAGATATTCTCTATATAGGTTGTAGCGACAGCCGCGTAACTGCAGAGGAAGTTATGGGGGTAAAACCGGGAGATGTTTTTGTAATGCGGAACATTTCAAATATGGTTTCCAACTTAGATTTAAGCGCGATGAGCGTTATTGATTATGCCGTTGATGTTCTAAAAGTAAAACATATTGTTATTTGCGGCCATTACGGTTGTGGCGGGGTTAAAGCTGCTATGCAATCTAAAGATTTGGGGATTTTAAATCCTTGGCTGCGTAATATACGAGATGTGTATCGCCTGCATCGCGATGAGTTAAATGGTATTGCAGATGAAGAGGAAAAATACAAAAGATTGGTAGAGCTTAACGTACAGGAGCAGTGCGTAAATGTTATAAAAACTGCCGATGTTCAGATTGGCGTGCGTCAAGGACGTTTAACCGTTCACGGGTGGGTGATGGATATGGCTAGCGGTAAACTGATAGATTTAAAAATAGATTTTGAAAAAGTATTGGAAGGCATTATGGAAATCTATCATCTGGATAAAGATGAGTTAGAGTCAAAATAAAAAAGAGGCTGTTTTTTTAACGGCCTCTTTTTAAGATTGAAGTGCTTTTATCGCTTCACAATTTTAAAAGTCGATTCCATTTCTCCAGAAACGGCTTTTACAAAATACAACCCACTCTCTAATTTAGATAGATCAATTTCTGTAATGTTTCCATTGGCAGCCCCTTGTGCAACCAATTTACCCAATACATTGTGAATTTTGTAACTATCTAGTTTGTAAAGGGAAGCCACGGTTAACTTATTGGTTACGGGATTGGGATAAAATGAAATATTCATTTTAAATTTTTCTTCAATTGAAGCAATATTATCTACCGTAATAGTTCCTTCCATATTTGAATGTACATCGCATTCGTAGTCATTTACACCTATTTCAGTAAAAGTGTACGAAAATTGCGTACCGCTACCCGTTAGTATTCCACTGTCAAAACTCTCCTGGCTTCCAGAATCGCTTGTTACCGAATGTGGAACCTCGTCTGTCCACGTCCACCGTACAGTATCTCCCGGTTCAATGGTGATGCTGGCATCCCCATTCGGAATTCCAACATACCAGTCTAGATCAAAAGTTGTTTGTGCACTAGCCAATGTAGCTATTAGTGCCATTGTAAAAAATAGTTTAAATTTTATCATAATGTTTAATTTTAGGTTAATAAAAAATTTTACTACTTTATGTACTTTAAGTTTCATTTAAAAAAGGAATGAAATATTCTTTAAAAAACACGACTAATATTAAAGCCGAAAAAGAAATTACCATCTACCCAATCACCTTGTCCCTGCACAATAAATCCTTCTTCAAACATGGCTTGAGCATTTGTGAAATGCATTTGAAACACGTGACCACCCGTTTCAATATCTACTCCCACCGAAAGTGGATTTCTATAACTGGAATTATCATTTCGGTTTAAATGAATTCCATAATCTGCGTTGATACTCACTCGAGTTGAAATTTTATATCGCCCTCCCACACCCAGTGCGAATTGATTGGAATTTTCGTCATAATTCACCGTGGTCCCATTTGGCAATACCTCACGACTACGCGTTGCTAAATTTTCATGGATATATGTTGGGGCGAGCAATACTGAAAATGATTCACTAAATTTTTTCGACAGCAACAATTGCGAAGTGTATGTAAGCCTGTCTTCAAATTCCAGATTTGTATATTGGTCTTTTTCCAACGAGGTATTTACTGTAACCAAATTATAACCTACTACGGTCAACGGAAAGCCGTCCCGCTCCTGCGGAATTAAACGGTATTTAATATGCGCTCCATATTTTTGTTGAAAAGAACTTCGTGCAATCCCTACATTCAACCAATTAGTAAAACCGTAAATAAATTTTAGTTGGGTGACTGCATTGTCCAATCCAAAAAAATCTTTAATTCCGTTTTTCACTGACCCAAAACGGTGCGCCACTACAAAATAGAAATCGTTTTTGTCGGCAAGCTTTGTGGTTTCAAAGTTTACTACTTTTAAACCTTTAAAGGCTGCGGTCACGGTTTTATCTACTTCCACTTCGCTTTCAAGATCATCTAATAAGTCATCCTGAGCGAAAAGTCCAAAGGGAAGAAAGCATATTAAGAGTGCTATATTTTTCATCATGGTTCTATTTTATCACTGTGCTTTGATCCAGCTTTACAATTTCAAATAACTCGTCATACCCTATACATCTGCCTTTAATTTTCACTTTATCCTTTACGTTAACTTCTGTGCTCAAGGCGTCAAAACTGGCATAAACGCTTTCATCTAGGGTGATGGCGTTTCCTTCTATGTTGGTTATAACTCCCGTTACGGTTATGGTTTTATTCAGCAGGTCCTCAGCATTATTTGTTTTAAAACGTTCCAATAAATACGGCGCAGTAATCTCTAGCTGTGAAGTTTCAGTTTTTATATTTCTATGGTCTTGGTATATATAGTTATAGCCAAAATAGCCTACTATCGCTAGTAGTAAAAGGGCGATTAAAAATATTCTTTGCTTGCTCATCGGTTCTATTTTTTTATTGTTTTTGTAGGCTGAATTCAACAAAAACGTTTACATCTTCGGCTATTTTATTGCTGACAATCGAAGGGATTTTTATATTGAAATCTTCCGGTTGCATAACAAATTGGGCCGTAAGCATTACGGTATCTCCATTTACAGAAATAACAGCGGGCACGTCCATTTCTTTATCGGTTCCGTGCATATTAAATGTGCCTTTAATAGAATAGTCACTCTTTCCTGAGATTTCAGAAATGTCAAAATCTTGAATAATTCCTTTAAAAGTCGCTCTTGGATATTTTGAAGATTCTATATAATTTTCATTAAAGTGTTCTTCCATTAAAGCCACTTTAAACCGAAATCCTTTCATTAGTGCGAGAGCCGCAAACTTACCAGTTGACGCATCTAAAACGGCACTCACGTTGGAGTTTGCCGCCTTTACTTCTTCAAAAGAAGGAACTGACGCTTCAAAATCTATTTGTCCAGTTTTGGTAGCGTATTTTTCTTGCCCTACAGCCGAAACTATAAAGGCGAAACAGATAATTGCAAAAGTGATTGTAGTTTTCATAAATTTTAATTTTCCAGTAGGCCATCTAGGTTCCACTGCGTTATTAAATCAATTTGTTGTTGTGGCAAGCGCGGGCCACCCAAGGGCATCAAACCTTGCTCGCCTTCTTCTCTGCTAATACGGTCTATTAAATCGCGATCTTCCACGGCATCTTTTACTTCAGAATAATTTGTTAAGGGCATTGGCGCACCGTTTTGTGGTGGATTGCTGTGGCAAACCGTACAATTATTTTGAAATATAAAAGCAACATCTTGATAGGTTACCAGCTCCCCTTGATTTTCTTCTTGAATCTCTTCAATATCATCATAGGTACTGGCGGTACAGCCAAGCAGTAAAAATGAAATTAAGATTAGAGCCACTGTTTTCATAAAGATGTTTTTTAGTTTTTATGTTCAATTTATTTTTCAAAAATGGAGGGCGCCGTAGTAATTGGATGACAAAATCACATCGCAGTTACATATTTATCACCCGCCAAAAAATTGACTAAAATGCTATAGTTTTTCAAAAGTTAAATAATCTGTGCCGCCGTTTCCACCGCTAACATCAAAGAGTTCAACTCTAGTGCTTGTGTAGGTATCAACATCCCAATCATCATTAAATTCGTCAAAAGGAATTGCAGTTCCAAAATCTAGTATTACATCAAGACCGCTTCCGCTTGTTACGACACTCCATGTTCCGCTAATGGTATTATTGCTATTTACTGCAAGCACACTGCCATCTGCGTTAAATGTAAGCGCATAGCCGTTGTAATCGTTTGTTTCATCATCGCCGTCGTCTATGTAGCTTGCTACTAACCATTGGCCATCAATTAAGATATTTGTTAGCTCCGTTGTGTTTCCACCACCGCTGCAACCTTGGTACGGATTTCTTCCGAAATCGAGATAATCTGTACCGCCGTTTCCGCCGCTAACATCAATTAATTTTATAATTTCAGTGTCAAAACTTAGCACATCCCAATCGTCGTTTAAGTCGTCAAAAGGATCGTCGCCACCAGTTATTTCGAAGTTTAGAATAAGGTCTATTCCGCTACCACTACTTGTAGCTGTCCAAGTGCCATTAACAGTGTTGTTAGTACTTGTAGCCGTAACCGTTTCATCTGAATTAAATGTGAATTGATAATCTACATAATCACATGTTTCGTCATCACCATCGTCGTCTAAAAGATTTACGTACCAAACACTGGTTGTAAGGTTATCGACAAAATTTGAAGTATTTCCACCCCCGCCGCCACCATTCGGGGTGCGTTCAAAGGTTAGGAAATCTACGCTGCCGTCGCCGCCGCTAATGTGTTTCAGTTTAATAATATCTTGTGTTGCTTCAATAATGTCCCAATCTTCATCTAATTCATCAAAAGGATCGGTATTACCGAAAAACAATAATAAATCTGGAGTTGTGCTAGTTGTTAAATTCCAAGTTCCATTCACGGTGTTTGAAGTACTTACCGCTTGAGCCGTGTTATCTGTTGCGAAGGTAAATTCATAGCCTGCAAAATCACCAGTTTCATCTTCATCGTCGAAAAAATAGGTTACAAACCAGGAATCTGTAGTTAATATAGTTTCAAAATCTGAAGGAATACCGCCGCCATTGGCAGAACAGTCAGAAATTAATGCTACCAATTCGGCATTGCTATTCACTTCTACAATAGTTCCATCTTGCAACACCACACTAATAGGAAACTGCAGCGCGATGTAAGTGCCATTTTCTAGTGAAAGCAATAACGCCAATAATTCCCCATCGTTATTAACCGTTTGTGTACCGGTTTGTTGCTGGTTAGAATTGTATATGAAAAATGTAACCGGATAAACCAGATCTATACAATCTATTGAAGACGTATTATTAACGTCTGTAGTGCGAAGCAATAAATTGCCTAATTCAGAATCTACTGCAATTAAATTTGAATCTGGATTTTCGGTAGGTTGTGAGTCGTCTTCGGAGCAGGAGTTGGCCACAATCATTAGAAGACAAATAAATACTGATAATTTGATGAATCTAGACATTGTAATTTCTTTTTGGGTTTTATATAAGTAAGACAGGCAACGCAATAAAAACCCTACCCTTAAATTGACTTTTTTTATAAAAACCCTGAAATCTCAATTTGATTTATAAAAAAAACCATCCAAAAGTGGGATGGTTTTACGGGGAAGCTTAAAACGCTGGGGGAAAATTAATTCTGTTTAAATATTAAAGTATCTTCTATTTGCCCTTGACTATTTCTAGTTATAAAAGTTACTGAAGTGGGTGCATATTGCAAAGCTTTATATTCTTGACTGTCTGCTCCATTTATTGGGCTATCCATATCAAATTCAAAATTGAGTTCTTGGCCAGTTACGGTTACAATCCATATTCCGTAAACGTACTCGGTGCCATTGGTGGCATAAACGGTTTCGTTGTTGTAAAAGTTGAAATTGTATCCGTTAAATTCTTCCGTTTCATCGTCGCCATCGTTCAAGAATTTTTCAACATACCAAGTTCCAGATTCAAGAATATCGCGCAGCTCCTGTGGATCGGGACCTCCGCCACCGCCACCGTACGGTTCACGACCAAAAGTAAGGTAGTCTGTACCACCGCCACCACTTACGTCGGAAAGTTCAATAATAGTTTGGGTGGCTTCCAGCACATCCCAATCATCGTTCAATTCCTCAAAATCACCGTTAGTTGTTGTTTCAAAATTCAGGATAAAGTCTAAATTACCACTGTCCATTTGGGCAGTCCAGTATCCGCTTATTGTATTGTTATTGCTAACTGCAGTGGCTGAACCATTTCCGAAGAAAGTAAATTCATATTCATTGAAATTTGCGGTGTGGTCAACCCCATCCTCTTCCAGCAAATTAACGTACCAACTTCCGGTTATCAAATTTTCAATAAAAAGATTGAGCTCTGTATTTGTTCCACCAGTGTTTGGTTCGCGACCGAAGGTTAAATAATCTATGCTTCCATCGCTTCCGCTAATGTGTTTAAGTTTAATAAAATTTGCGTTGGCTTCAAGAATTTCCCAGTCTTCGTCAAGTTCATCCAGCGGGGAATTTGTTCCAAAGAAAAGATCAAATTTTAAATCTTCTACCAGTGCCCAGGTTCCATTCACCACCACGCCTGATTTTACACTCTGCGCCGTGCCATCTAATGCAAAAGTGAACGCGTATCCGGCATAGTTATCCGTTTCATCGTAATCGTCAAAAAAGTAATCTACATACCAGGTACCCGTTGTTAAATCTTCTTCAAATTGCGAAATATCAATGGGGTCGTCGTTGGTGTTTGCTACACATTCTAAAATTAATGTTTGCAGCTCTTCGTTGCTATTTACTTCTACTACTGGCCCCTCTTCTAAAATCGTCGACACAGGATAATCGAAACTTATAAAATCATCTGAGCCCAAATTATACAGATAATTGAAAAGTTCCCAATCATTCCCAATTGCAACGGTTCCTGTTCGTTGTTGCGCCGAATTATAGGTGAAAAATGAAACTGGATAAACAATATCCAAACAGCCTATTTCGGTATTGGTAAGATCGCACGTAGCGGCAAGGGCATCCAATTCGGCTTGATTGGTTATTGTTACTTGGGTGTAATCAAACAATTCCAACGAAATTGGATATAATATTTCTAAGGTATCGGTATCGTTCGGAAACAGATTAAAAATCTCCTTAATTAAATTTATATCCTCAGGAGTGTTTACCGTTACTTGCTGTCCGTTAGCTATTACAGTTACGGGTAGGATTACCGAAGCACAGCTATTCCCATCAATTAAATCGTCGTAGGCTCCCCGACTTTGGGATGTGCGCAACAACAATTCGGTTAATGGCGAACTGGCGGTAATGGTTTCTTCCTCGGTTTCATCAATATGCTCCTCTTCTTCTTTCTGACAAGAAAAAAGTGATACACTTAATAGAACCAAAAAAATAAAACGGAAGAAGTATGATTTTTTCAAATTTTAAACCTTTATGCTACAGTTATAACAAATTAATAAAAATTAACCCTACCCTGCAAATTGAATAACTTTTAAATATATTTGAAAATTAGCAATCCCCTTTATGAAACAACCCGAAAACGTCTGTAACGAAAATACATTTGCCCAGTTGTATGAGGCGCACGGAAAACCGGTTTGGCGGTTTATATATTTTAAATGTGGCGACACAGCGCAAGCCGACGATTTGGTGCAGGAAGCGTTTATAAAACTGTGGCAAAACTGTGCGAAAGTCACTAAAGAAAAAGCAAAATCGTTTTTATACACTGTTTGTAACAATGCTTTTTTAAATGAAGTAGCGCATAAAAAAGTAGTTTTAAAACACGCTAAACGGCAGCCTGATAAAACCAATTATCAGTCTCCAGAATTTGTAATGGAGGAAAATGAATTTCACGAAAAACTGAAAAACTCTATTGAAAATCTTACCGAAGCACAACGCACCGCTTTTTTATTAAATAGAATAGAAGGTAAAAAATATGCCGAAATAGCCGAAATGCTTAACATTTCGGTAAAAGCTGTAGAAAAGAGAATGAGCCAAGCGCTGGCTATTCTTAGAAAGGAAATAGGAAATGTTTAAAATTAAAAGTAGGGTAACGGTTGGCTGAACTGTTTCACTTATGAATACAATAAAAATGGATAAAGATTACATTTTACATAAATGGCTAAATAATGAAGCCACGCCCGAAGAACTGGAGCAATTAAAAGCAGACCCCAAATATGCTTCGTATTTAAAGATTGCAGATGCTAGTTCAGGTTTTGAGGTTGCCGATATGAATTCCGAAGCAAATTTTAAAGCTATTTCAAATAAAACAAAACCTGTTCGCCAGTTACAAAAACCGAATATGTTTTCAGTTGTTTGGAAAGTGGCTGCGGTATTCGCATTATTGCTTGCGGGATATTATTACACTACAACCCTCGATACTTCAATTAAAACTGAAGTTGCACAAACCGAAACCTTTTCGCTGCCCGATGGGTCTGAAGTAGCTTTAAATTCGGGTTCAAAAATTACGTATAACAAAAAAAATTGGGACGATTCCCGCGAACTTTCTTTAGATGGCGAAGCGTATTTTAAAGTAACTAAAGGAAATAAATTCAGTGTAAAAACTGCAGAAGGAATTGTAAGCGTGTTGGGCACACAATTTAATGTTGCTGCACGCGACGGACTCTTTACCGTAACGTGTTACGAAGGCTTAGTAAGCGTCGCCTTTAACAATAGTTTGATAAAACTTCCCGCTGGGAAAAAAATAGAAATAATAAATGGCAAATTAGTTGCCAACGAAGTCACTGATAACCAATCCCCACTGTGGCTTCAACAAGAAAGTAGTTTTAACAATGTACCGCTACAAAGGGTTATAAATGCTTTGGAAAGACAATATGTGGTGAAAATAAATTTAAAAAACGTAAATTTAGAAAAAAGATTTACGGGCACATTTACCCATAAAAATCTTGAACTTGCATTAAAATCAATTTGTGAGCCCCTGCAATTGACGTATAAAATAAATAAAAACGGAGCAGTAACCATTGATGCCAAACATAGCAAGTAGCTACAGAGTTTTTGTTTTCTTTTTGGTGTTCTGTGTTTTTGGCGCAAAAGCCATAGCACAGGAAACCGAAGCCACTACACTTTTAACCTATTTAGAAACGTTAGAAAAAAAACACAATGTGCGTTTTTCGTACGTTCGCGAAGAAATTGAAGGAATAAAACTGAAAAAACCTACCGAAAATTTAGCATCAATAGAAAGTGAACTTTTATACCTTCGGGAAAACACGCCATTTCATTATAACCGCATTAACGAGCGGTACATTACAATAACCAAAAAAGAAAATACTGGGCTTCTCTGCGGTAGAATAATCGACTTTGAAACTCAGTTGCCATTGGTTGGAGCCACTGTTATTTCAAATGATAATTCTTTTAAAACAATTACCAATGCCGAAGGTTTTTTTTATGTTCCACTTCAAAATAAAAACACAGCCTTTACTGTTACTTTTGTTGGCTATTCGCCTCTTACAAGCAGCACAGCTACACTTTCAACAGATTGTGTCGCACTGTTGATGCTCCCCTCCGTTTCAACGCTTGAACCCGTGGTTATTCAAAATATATTTACCAAAGGAATCGATAAAAATACAGATGGTTCAATCCTTCTTTCAACGGCACATTTTGGCTTATTGCCTGGGCAAATAGAAAACGATGTTTTACAAATTGCACAAGCCCTTCCGGGAGTTGAAAGTGTGGATGAAACCATTTCAAATATCAACATTCGCGGTGGGATGCACGATGAAAACTTGCTGCTTTGGGACGATATAAAAATGTACCAAAGCGGGCATTTCTTCGGACTTATTTCAGCGTTTAACCCAGATCTTACCAAAAGGGTAACACTGTATAAAAACGGCACCAACATTCGTTATGGCGAAGGGGTTTCGGGCGTGCTGGATATGCGTTCACAAAATACAGTTTCATCAAAAACCGAAGCGGGAATCGGCTTCAATTTAATAAACGGAAGCGGATTTTTGGATATTCCAATTTCTGAAAAAGCAAGCCTTCAAGTTGCGGGAAGAAAATCTATCAATGAAGTTTGGGAATCGCCAATTTATAAAAATTACACCCAACGAATTTTTCAAGATAGCGAAATAAACAAGGCTGAAAGCACCCAAAACAACATAGGTATTAGCACAGATGAAGATTTTAGTTTTTACGATTTCGGCACCAAATTGCTGTGGGATTTTTCAGAAAAAGATAAAATTCGTTTCAACTTTTTAACCATCGATAATTCACTCGATTTTACTGAAACTTTAGCAATAAACTCGCAGTCTAAAACCAGTAAATTAGACCAACGCAGCTTGCTTGGCGGCGTTTCTTGGAATCGCTCGTGGAACGATAAATTTGAAACCACGATTTTAGGTTACGGCACCTATTATTTACTGGACGCAATTAACCGCGATATTTTTACTACTCAGGAACAAATTCAAAGAAACGAAGTCTTGGAAACAGGCGTTAAACTTGACGCGAACATGCTACTTTCTGAAAATCTAAAACTTCAAACTGGCTATCACTTTTCGGAAGTTGGCATTGCAAATACGCAAGATGTTAACCTGCCGCGATTTCGTAATTACGAAAAAGATGTATTGCGAACACACACCCTTTTCGCTGGAATAAATTATCATTCAAAAAACCAAAAGACCTTTGTGGTTGCGGGTGTCCGGGGGAATTATTTCGACAAATTTGAAGAAATTTTAATCGAACCCCGATTTAGCTTGCATCAAAAATTCTTAAACGGTTTCGCTATTGAAGTTTTGGGTGAGTTTAAAAGCCAAAGCGCAACGCAAAGAGTCGATTTTGAAAGCGATTTTCTGGGCATCGAAAAAAGACGCTGGATTTTAGCCGACGAAGAAAACACGCCAATTTTAAAAAGCAAACAAGCTTCGGCAGGATTGGTTTACAGCAGGAATGGACTATTTTTAAATGCTGAAGGATTTTATAAAGTCGTGGAAGATATAAACAGTGCGAACCAAGGATTTCAAAATCAATTTCGATTTACAAAAGCAATTGGAAATTACACGGTGAAAGGCGCCGAATTTATAATCAATAAAAAATCGAAAACATTTAGTGCGTGGGCAAGTTATGTGTTCAGTAAAAACGATTATGAATTTATAACGCTCGTACCACCAACCTTCCCGAATAATTTAGATATGCAGCATGCCGCAACGCTAGCGGGAAGCTATTCGTGGGATGCTTTAAAAATTGCATTGGGATTAAATTGGCACAGCGGAAAACCTTACACCACTCCCCTAAAAGATGCTGAAACCACAACCGACGGCGGTTTAACCACAATCCAATACAACCCTCCTAATAATGAGCGACTGCCAAATTATTTTAGAACAGATTTCTCTGCAGAGTATCTCTGGAAATTATCGCCAACCATTGATGCGAAAATTAACATTGCGCTTTTAAACATTCTGAATGCCGAAAATACTGTAAACATTCGGTATGCGATAATTCGAGATGAAAACAACGAAGTTTCAGTAAATAAAGTAGAAGAAATTTCCTTGGGAATTACGCCCAACTTTTCGTTTCAGGTTTTGTTTTAAGAAGTGGTGAGTGGTGAGTGGTGAGTGGTGAGTGGAAAAAAAACATAAAACTCTGCGCCTTTGCGTGCAAAATTTCTCTCGCAAAGGCGCCAAGTCGTAAAGAAAAAATCTACATTCGCTCCGGAACCTCGATTCCTAACAGTGCGAAAGCACTTTTTATAACCTCAGCAACCGCTGCCGAAAGCTGTACTCGGAAAGCCTTTTCTGTTTTATTATCCGTTGCCAAGATTGGTACGTTTTGGTAAAAACTGTTGAATTCTTTAACCAAATCATACGTATAATTTGCAATCAAAGCTGGACTGTAATTAGCTGCTGCCAACTGAATGGTCTCAGGGTATTGTTGAATAATCTTTAAAAGTTCTTTTTCCTTTGGATGCATTTCGATTCCTTCACCGAAAGAGGTTTCGACTGCGCTCAACCTGACATCATCAGCTTTTCGGAGAATTGACTGAATCCGTGCATAAGTATATTGAATAAAAGGACCTGTGTTTCCTTGAAAATCTACGCTTTCTTCTGGGTTAAAAAGAATCCGTTTTTTTGGATCAACTTTTAATATATAATATTTTAAAGCTCCTAAGCCAATCATTCGGTAAAGTGCTTCTTTTTCTTCTTCCGAAAAATCATCAATCTTTCCAAGTTCTTCCGAAATGGTTCTTGCCGTATTGGTCATTTGAGCAATTAAATCATCGGCATCTACCACGGTTCCTTCGCGGCTTTTCATTTTGCCCGAAGGAAGATCCACCATTCCGTAACTTAAGTGAAATAGGTTTTCAGCCCAAGAATAACCAAGTTTTTTCAGGATTAAAAATAAGACTTTAAAGTGGTAATCCTGCTCGTTTCCAACGGTGTAAATCATACCGCCAACATCGGGATGATCTTTTACGCGCTGCACGGCGGTACCAAGATCCTGCGTCATATAAACTGCAGTGCCATCACTGCGCAAAACCAGCTTTTCGTCTAGGCCTTCTTCGGTTAAATCGCACCAAACCGAGCCATCGTCTTTCATAAAGAAAACATCGTTTTTTATGCCTTCTTCAATAATATCCTTTCCTAAAAGGTAGGTGTCGCTTTCGTAATAATAAAAGTCAAAATTTACACCGATAGACTTATAAGTTTCCTCAAAACCGCTATAAACCCAGCCGTTCATTTTGTTCCAAAGCGCTACGGTTTGTTCATCGCCGGCTTCCCATTTGCGAAGCATTTCTTGGGCTTCAAGAATAAGTGGCGCTTGCGCTTTTGCTTCTTCTTCGGTTTTACCTTCAGCTTTTAAAGTTTCAATTTGCTTTTTATATTCCTGATCGAATTTTACGTAATAATTACCAACGAGCTTATCGCCTTTTAAATCGGCATCGGCAGGGGTTTCGCCATTTCCAAACTTTTCCCAAGCGAGCATACTTTTACAAATATGTATGCCCCGGTCGTTTATAATTTGGGTTTTATACACTTTTTTACCCGCAGCCTTTTCAATTTCAGAAACTGAATAACCCAGCAACACATTTCGAACGTGCCCTAAATGAAGTGGTTTATTAGTGTTTGGCGAAGAGTACTCAACCATTAAAGCTTCTTTTCCCTGCGGCACTTTTCCGAAGGAAGAAAAATCCGCAACGGAACTGAAAAAGTTTAAGTAATACGCATCGCTTAAAACGATGTTTAAAAAACCTTGAACCACATTAAATTTTTCAATTTCTGTAACGTTTTCAACCAAATAGTTTCCAATGGCTTCACCAATTTGCACTGGATTTCCTTTTACCACCCGCAACATAGGGAACACAACAGCAGTAATATCGCCCTCAAAATCTTTGCGCGTAGGTTGCAATTCTACCGATTCAAGTTTGGCGCCGTACAGTTTTTCTACTGCTGTTTTAATTTGATTGTCTAACGTTTGTTGAAGTGTCATTACTATAGTTTTTTAATATGGCGAATTGGGTTGTCCAGGTTTCAGAAATTTTGGCAAAGATACACGTTTTTAAATTTGAAGGATTTAGGAATGGGTGAACTTTATACGAAAAAAATATAGTGCAAATCGCAGCTAATTATTTTGAAAACATCGTAAAATCATCACATTTTCAACAACTGCATTTAAACTTTTGATAACATAATGGTAATCTCAAAATTGAAAAACCGCGCTTCCTTTGTTTAAAAAACTATGGATATATTTTTATACGTATTTGCGGCACTTTTTTCAGTAATAAACCCTTTGGGGACGGTGCCTGTTTTTGTAGGATTAACGAGTGATGAAAATCCTGAGGAACGAAACAAAACTTCACTTTTAACCACCGTTAATGTTGCTGTTATTTTAATAATTTCCTTTTTTGCAGGAACTTATTTGCTGGATTTCTTCGGAATAAGTTTAAATGCATTGCGTATTGCAGGTGGAATGATAATCGTTACTTCGGGCTTTGCGCTGCTCACGGGAACTTTTTCAAAACACAAGGGAATGAAGAACAAGCGGGTGCGAAAAGATTTAGACAAACGAGAAAAATTTTCATTAACACCGCTAGCAATTCCAATGCTCGCAGGCCCTGGATCAATTTCACTATTAATTACTTTTAATCAGAAATACCAAGCAACCAACGAAATTGTATTTGTAATTTTAGCCGTATTAGCGGTTGGTTTAGCCACTTTTCTAATTTTGCGAAGCTCTCATTATATCAGTAAGTTTTTAGGTGCTTCCGGTATTAATGCAATTTCCAGAATTGTTGGGTTTATTGTAATAGCAATAGGTATAGAATATATTAGCGCCGCCGTTATTTCTATCTTAAAAACGATACATATTTAATTCCGATTTTTAAGCAATGCGCCCGCCACCAAAGCCAAAACCCCAATGCCGATCATCCCTAAAGTTTGATTTGTTAATCCCTCTTTGGCATTGACTTCCAAAGGACCAATATCCAGTACTTGCTGCGGCACGAATGCATTGTAAAGTCCAAATACAATTAAAACAATTCCTACTATTAGCAAGACAACTTTTAAGATTTTCATCGAATTAAAATTTTACTGGTTGAAGTTTTAAAGATACCGCTTTGAAAAATATAGCAGGCTATTTGTTAACGGGTTTTTAACTGATGTTTAATTATATTACTTTATCTTTAAACAAATTATAAAGTATTGAAAATTTTACTCACTGGCGCCAATGGCTATATTGGCATGCGATTGTTACCCGAACTACTTGAAAACGGACACGAAGTGGTATGTGCAGTTCGCGATAAAAATAGATTGCCCTTAGACCCTAAAACCACCGAGCGAATAAGCGTGGTTGAAGTAGATTTTGCCGAAGAGGTACAAACCGATTCCTTCCCAACAGACATAGATGCGGCTTATTATTTAATACATTCTATGAGCGGCTCCACCAAAAATTTTGACGAAATGGAAGCCCGTTCGTCCGAAAATTTCAACAAATACATGGCGGTAACGTCGGTTAAACAGGTAATTTATTTAAGCGGAATTGTAAATCAGGAAGAATTATCAAAACATCTTTCTTCCCGAAAAAAGGTTGAAGAAATTTTATACAAGGGCAACTATAATCTTACGGTGCTTCGAGCGGGAATTGTAGTAGGTAGCGGCAGTTCTTCTTTTGAAATAATAAGAGATTTATGCGAAAAATTACCAATAATGATTGCGCCCAAGTGGTTAAAAACAAAAATCCAGCCCATTGCAATTCGCGATGTGATTGCCTTCCTGTATGGGGTTTTAAATAACGAAAAATGCTATAATGAATCGTTTGATGTTGGCGGACCCGATGTTTTAACATACCGGGAAATGTTAGAAAAATATTCTAAAATTCGCGGATTAAAACTTTGGATTATTCCCGTACCCGTTATGTCGCCACGACTATCATCGTATTGGCTTTATTTTGTTACCTCTACTTCATATAAACTTGCTGTAAACCTTGTAGATAGTATGAAGATGGAAGTTGTTGCCCGAGACAATAAACTTCAAAAAATATTGAATATTCAACCAATTTCATACGAAGAAGCAATTAAAAATGCATTTATAAAAATTGAACAAAATTTGGTTATCTCTAGTTGGAAAGATTCGTTGACCGCCGGGAGGATTTCGAATTTAAAGGAATACATTCAAGTGCCAAAATACGGCTGTTTAAAAGATGAACAAATTATTAAAGTAACTGATCCGGAAAACGCTTTAAATAATATTTGGGCAATTGGGGGAACCCAAGGATGGTATTATGCTAATTCGCTTTGGAGAATACGTGGTTTTATCGACAAACTTTTTGGGGGAGTGGGTTTACGGCGTGGCAGAACGCATCCCGATAAAATTTACGCTGGTGATGTTTTAGATTTTTGGCGCGTATTGTATGCCGATAGAGAAAACAAACGTTTGCTCCTTTTTGCCGAAATGAAGCTCCCGGGAGAAGCCTGGTTAGAATTCTGCATTAACGAAGAAAACAACCTAATACAAACCGCCACTTTTAGACCCAAAGGTTTGTGGGGCCGCCTATATTGGTATTTAATGCTGCCCTTCCACTATTTTATTTTTGGAGGAATGATAAAAAATATCGCAAAAGGAAATTACGTTTCTAAACCAGATTAAGCTTTTGGCAAAAACACTTCGGCCATCATACAACGGGCGCTTCCGCCGCCGCAGGTTTCAATGGTTGTAAGATCGCTGCTTAGTATTTGGCAGTGTTTTTCAATAGTAGTTATTTGCTGTTTGGTTAAACTATTGTGAGCAGCAGAACTCATTACCAAATACTTTTTGTCCTTTCCCTGAACTTGAAGCATATTGCCTGCAAAATGGTGCATTTGAGCTTCGGTAATTGGAATAATCTCTTTTCCGTCCTTTTTTAAATGCTTTACTACATTTTTCTTTTCAACAGCATCGTCAATACTGTCCAAACAAATAACGCAGAATTTTTCTGCCAAACACATCATTACATTCGTGTGATAAATTGGCACACGATTTCCATCAACAGTTTGGTTCGCGGTAAATATTACAGGGAAATATTCAAAATCTTCACAAAACTCAATAAGCAGCTCCTCATCGGCGCGTGCGGAAAGTGCGCAATAAGCTTTATGGTTTACGCGGTCCAGCAATAAACTTCCCGTGCCTTCCAGAAACAGGCCATCATCTTCGGCAGATGTATAATCGTAGATAGTGTTGATTTTAAAACCTTCATCTTCCAATCGGATTAAAATTTCTTCGCGTCTTTCTCGCCTACGGTTTTCGGCAAACATTGGATACAAACCTATATCGCCATTTTCGTGAAAACTAATCCAATTATTCGGAAAAATTGAATCTGGCGTATCCATACGTAAATCGTCATTTTCAACAATAACTTGCACACCTACCGCTCGCAGTTTTTCAACAAAAGCATCAAATTCCTTCTGAGCTTTGGTATTTATTTCAGCATTTTTGAGCGCTATGTCTTCTTGAAAAAAATTATTCACCGCCGTTTGCTCATTCATACGAAAAGCTACCGGGCGTATCATTACGATTGTATCTGTTATTTGTCTTGCCAATTCATGAAATTTTAGGCTGCAAATTTACAGGAATTTCTTTCTGAAAAAATGCTTTAAACAGGAATATTAATTTTGATTTTTACAATTGAATTATTTTAAACCGAAATAGAAAAGATTAGTACAGATTTCTTGCACGATACCTCCGTTTCTGATCTATTTATAGAGAGAGAAATTTAATTTAGGCACTTAAAAAATGATCGTCGTTATTTAAGAAATTGCTGTATTTTAAAAGAAGTGTTTTATAATACTTGTCTTGAAGCTGCCCACTTTTAAGGCATCCTGCGAGGGTTTCCTCTAAACTGGTATAAGAGAGTGTGTCTGCCACGGCATCTTTCATATTAAATAACCGAACAGGACTTGTAGTTAACGGTTTGGAATTCCAAATGGAAATTAATTTTTTGCCATAATCAACTGTCACCTTTACCGCACCAAACGAAAACAATAACAACTCTTTGTGCAATTCCTGAAATTCAGAGTTTGGGCAAAGCTCGTCCATACAACTTATTGCCACGAGCCGCCGCATTTCATTTTGTACAAATTGTGAGTTAGTATCCATTTCCAAAATTAGTTATCTTGAAGATACTTAATTTTGGCGTTTGATTGTTCTTTGAAGTTGCACTTTAGCGTGAGTTTAACTCACAAAGCAGGGCATCGTTAAATAAATTAAGAATTGGTTTTTAATTCGCTTCTTGAAGTCCTTGGCTGTCCCAATTTAAAAATCCACCTTCCATATCGTAGATTTCCTTAAAACCCATTTCTTTCATAATCTGGGCTGCCCGGGCACTTCTTTTTCCGCTTCGGCAGTATAGATAAACAGGTTCGTCTTTGTCTAACTTGGCTACCTTTTCTTTAAAATCATCGTCAGTAACACAAATATTTTGCGCTGTTTCTAAGTGATCTTCGCCATATTCCTCCTTGGTACGCACATCTATCAATTGCAAATTTTTGCTATTGCTAACTGCGTCATATACTTCTTGAGGCGATATTACTTCAATACCATTTTGCGTATTGTTGTCTTTGCAAGCTGTGGTAAAAAGAAGCATCGCTAATCCAAAAACAAAAATTATCTTTTTCATAATATACTCAGATTTAATTATTTATTTCACCATTCCACTCCATAATTCCGCCCTTGAGATTATAGGCATTTTTTACGCCAACAGAATTCAGCAACATGCAAGCTTGTCCGCTTCTACCACCCGAACGGCAGTAAACGTAGTAGCTTTTGTTGGGGTCTAATTCTTTAATCTTTTTTATAAATTCAGCACTATTATGAATATCCAATTGCAATGCCCCCGGAATGTAACCTTCCTCAAATTCGGCATCGGTACGCACATCCAAAATTACTGCGTTTTCGTCATTTTCGCACTGCTCGCACCATTGTTCTTGAGTTAAATCTGCCATATTTTAAATTTTTTAGCAAAAATAAGGAATCAAATATGAAGCGAAACTTAATTTCAAAAAATTATTATCATATTGTGAAATTTCAAGAAAAACCTTTTTATATTTGAACCCGAAACAATGAACACATTTACACAAAATATTTGGTGGTGGAAAAACTTACGGCAAATCTCGTGAGCGGAACACCTATGGTATAAAAATATACGAAAAGGCTTGTCAATCACGACAAGCCTTTTTTCATGCCCGCAACAGCCGACAATTCTCAAAATATAGTATTCTAAAAATGAAATATAACTTAAAAACACATTCAAAAAAACTATTGGCAGACACCCTCACGCCGGTTTCGGTGTATTTACGGTTACGCGATAAATTCCCGAACAGCCTACTTTTGGAAAGTAGCGATTACCACGCCAACGACAATAGTTTTAGCTATATCTGTTTCAATCCAATCGCATCAATTAAAGTTGAAAATGAAACCATAACACAAAAATTTCCGGATGGAAAATCAACCTGCATAGCTGTCTCCCCCATGGGGGGAGATGCCCAACGGGCAGAGGGAGACAAGGGGGACCGAGGGGATACTGTTCCAAAAATTTTAGACGAATTTGCCTCCTCTTTTTCAATAAAATATGTTGAGCCTTCCCCTCTTCGAGGGGATCGAGGGGGAGCTGGTCTTTTCGGCTTTATGGCCTTTGATGCCGTACGCTATTTTGAGGATATTTCGCTTTCAAAAAAAGAAGAAAATCTCGGAATGCCAGATCTGTATTACGCCGTTTACCAAAACATCATTGCGATAAACCATTTTAATAACGAAGCCTACATTTTTGCACATTGTTACAATTCCGAAAATAACATTGCGCAGATTGAACAGATTTTAAAGTCGAAGAATTTTGCCGAGTTTCCTTTTAAAAGAAATGGTCCGCGAAATACAAATCTCAACGATGAAGATTTTAAAGATTTAGTGCGAAAATGTAAGGAGCATTGCCAACGCGGCGATGTATTTCAAATTGTGCCCAGCAAACGTTTTTCGCAGCAATTTACAGGCGATGAATTCAATGTTTACAGAGCTTTGCGAAGTGTAAACCCTTCCCCCTATCTTTTTTATTTCGACTACGGAAATTTTAAAATCTTTGGAAGTTCGCCCGAAGCACAATTGGTCGTAAAAGGAAATACAGCAGAAATTCATCCAATCGCAGGCACCTTCAAACGCACTGGGAACGATGAGCAGGATGCCGAGCTCGCCAAAAAACTTTCTGAGGACAAAAAGGAAAACAGCGAACACGTAATGCTCGTAGATCTGGCGCGAAACGATTTAAGCCGCCACGGAACAAATGTAAAAGTAGAAACCTATCGCGAGGTTCAATTTTTTTCGCACGTTATTCATTTGGTCAGCAAAGTTACGGCAACAAAAAATCCTGAAACTTCAACTATGCAGATTGTTGCAGACACTTTTCCAGCAGGAACTTTAAGCGGCGCCCCCAAACACAAAGCCCTGCAATTGCTGGAAAAATACGAAAACAGAAGTCGCGAATTTTACGGCGGCGCTATCGGTTTTATGGACTTTAGCGGTAATTTTAACCACGCAATAATCATCCGTTCCTTTGTGAGCAAAAACCATACATTGCATTATCAAGCGGGCGCTGGTGTAGTTTCAGAAAGCAATGAAGAAAACGAATTACAGGAAGTTTATAACAAACTCGGTGCTTTAACGAAAGCCCTTGAATTAGCAGAGAAAATAGCCCCCTAACCCCCGAAGGGGAAATTTAAACCCAATATAAATGAAAAGTAAAATGTTAAATAAAAAACCAAAACAAGCTCCCTTTCCCTTTGGGGAAGGGCTGGGGATGGGGATGAAAATATTAGTAATAGACAATTATGACAGTTTTGTTTACAATCTCGTCCATTATTTAGAAGAATTGGATTGCGAGGTTACTGTAAAACGAAACGATAAATTCACTTTGGAAGAAGTTGAAAATTACGATAAAATTTTGCTTTCCCCCGGTCCGGGTATTCCGGATGAAGCAGGTTTACTGAAGGAAGTGATTCAAAAATACGCAACCTCAAAACCAATTTTCGGCGTGTGTTTGGGGCAACAAGCAATCGGGGAAGTGTTCGGCGGGAAATTGGAAAACTTGAGCCAAGTTTTTCACGGTGTTGCAACAAAAGCAACAATAATTTCAGAAAACGAACCGCTTTTTAAGGGAATTGAAAAAGATTTTGAAATAGGTCGTTACCACAGTTGGGTGGTTTCCAAAGAAGATTTTCCGGAGGTTTTGGAAATTACCTCCGTAGATGAAAACGGACAGATAATGTCGCTCAGACATAAATTTTACAACGTATGCGGCGTGCAATTTCATCCCGAAAGTGTATTGACACCAATGGGAAAAATGATCGTTAAAAATTGGGTAGAAAGCTGAAAAAGTAGTGTTCAGTGTTCAGTAGTAGTATTCAGTAAAAACTTGGTGCCTTTGCGCCTTTGCGAGGAAAAAAATGAAACAAATTCTAAACAGATTAATAAACCACGAGCAACTTTCAAAAGAAGAAGCGCGTACTGTGTTGGTAAACATTTCCGAAGGAAAATACAACCAAAGTCAAATTGCCGCATTTTTGACAGTATATATGATGCGAAACGTGAGTTTGGAAGAATTGGAAGGATTCCGCGATGCATTATTAGACCTGTGTTTGGCGGTAGATTTTAGCGAATACAACACTATAGATTTATGCGGCACAGGCGGCGATGGAAAGAATACTTTTAATATTTCAACTTTGGCATCGTTTGTTACGGCGGGCGCTGGAATAAAAGTCGCCAAGCATGGCAATTACGGAGTTTCTTCCGTAAGCGGCAGTAGCAATGTGATGGAAGCATTGGGAATAAAATTCAGTAATAAAAAAGACTTTTTAAAACGAAGTTTGGACGAGGCCGGAATTTGTGTTTTGCACGCTCCCCTCTTTCACCCTGCAATGAAAAATGTAGCGCCAATTAGAAGGGAATTGGGTGTAAAAACCTTTTTCAATATGCTCGGACCAATGGTAAATCCTGCATTTCCAAACAATCAATTGGTGGGGGTTTTCAATTTGGAATTGGCGCGGATGTACGGGTATCTCTATCAAAAAAGTGAAAAAAAATTCGCAGTGCTGAACGCAACGGACGGTTATGATGAAATTTCACTTACGGGCCCCGTAAAGGTTATTTCGAAAAATTCAGAAAACATGTTGAATGCCGAGGAATTTGGCGTGAAAAAAATTCGCGAATCTGAAATATTCGGTGGTGAAACGGTAAAAGCTTCCGCCGAAATATTTTTGGATATTTTAAACGGAAAAGGCACCGAAGCACAAAATAACGTGGTTTGCGCAAATGCTGGAATGGCCATTTCAGTAGTTGAAGATTGCACTGTTAAAGAAGGTTTTGAAAAAGCGACGGAATCTTTACAAGCTAGAAAAGCATTGCAATCATTTAAAAAATTACAACAACTATCGGAAAGATGAATTGGGAGCGACGAGCGACGAGCGACGAGCGACGAGCGACGAATCACGAATTAACGATTAACGATTAACGATTAACGATTAACGATTAACGAAAAATGAACATTTTAAATACCATAACTGCTTATAAACGCAAGGAAGTTTCCGCAAAAAAAGAAGCTATTCCTACAAGATTATTGGAGAAATTTCCACTTTTCGCCAAAGAAACAAAATCATTAGCAGAGGCGTTACGCAATTCTACAACCGGAATTATTGCAGAGCACAAACGCCGCTCGCCCAGTAAATCTGTCATTAACGACAAGGTACTGTTGCCCGAAGTAGTTTTAGGTTATGAAAATGCTGGGGCTAAAGGAGTTTCAGTTTTAACCGATTCTAACTTTTTTGGTGGCTCATTAGATGATCTTTTGGTAGCAGAAAAAACGATTTCCATCCCAATACTACGGAAAGAATTCATCATTGACCCCTATCAAATTTACGAATCGAAAGCATACGGCGCAGATGCCATTTTATTAATTGCGGCGTGTCTTTCGGCAGAAGAATTAAAACAGTTTTCGCATTTGGCAAAAAGTTTAAAACTGGATGTATTATTAGAAGTCCATAATCTAGAGGAGCTTCAAAAATCAATGTTGCCAAATGTAGATATGATTGGCGTTAACAACAGAAATTTAAAAAATTTTAAGGTGAATATAGCTACCAGTAAAAAGCTTTCCAAAGAAATTCCGAATGATTTTGTGAAAATTTCCGAAAGCGGAATTAGCGATGTGGAAACTATAAAAGAATTGAGAACCTTTGGTTACGAAGGGTTTTTAATTGGTGAAAATTTTATGAAGACGGAAAATCCCGGAGAAACCGCAAAACAATTTATTGAAAAACTGAGATGAAGCCATTGCTAAAAATTTGTGGAATGAAACACAACATCGCCGAAGTTGCCAAACTTCAGCCAGATTATTTGGGTTTTATTTTTTATGAAAAGAGTCCGCGGTATTTTGATGGTGAAGAAATTCCACAGCTTCCCGAAGGCGTTAAAAAGGTTGGCGTTTTCGTGGATGCTACAATAGATGAAATTCTCACAACTTTTGAAAAATACAATTTGGATGTTATTCAACTTCATGGCAATGAAACAAAGGAATTTGTGCTAACCCTAAATATGTATTTGCGGTTAAAGTTTTGGGATGGATATGAAGTTTGGAAAGTCTTTCCCGTTGACGATTCTTTCGATTTTTCCAGCACACGTGATTTTGTAAAAAAAGTAGATGCTTTTTTATTCGATACAAAAGGTCATAATCACGGTGGCAATGGAAAAACTTTTAATTGGGAGATTTTGAAAAATTACAAATATAAAACACCCTTCATTTTAAGTGGCGGCATAGGTTTGGAAGAAATTGAAAATTTAAAAAAACTATTAAAAACAAACCTGCCAATTTATGCGATTGACGTAAATAGCAAATTTGAAATCGAGCCAGGAATGAAGGACGTTTCAACTTTAAAGAAGTTCATGGACGTTTTAAACCACGACTGAGGAAACCACGAACTACGACTAAAAAAAGCGATGAATACTGAATATTGAATACTGAAAATATGAATTATAATGTAAACGAAAAAGGCTATTACGGGGAGTTTGGTGGAGCGTATATTCCCGAAATGCTGTATCCAAATGTGGAGGAATTACGACAAAAGTATTTAAAGGTAATGGGTGAGGAATCCTTTCAAAAAGAATTCCACCAATTGCTGAAAGACTACGTGGGGCGCCCTACACCGTTGTATTTTGCAAAGCGGCTTTCAGAAAAATACAACACAAAAATCTATTTAAAACGCGAAGATCTCTGCCACACGGGAGCGCACAAAGTAAACAACACTATTGGCCAGATTTTGATGGCAAAACGATTGGGCAAAACCCGGATTATTGCCGAAACCGGCGCCGGGCAGCACGGCGTTGCGACCGCAACAGTTTGTGCTTTAATGGGCTTGGAATGTATTGTTTTTATGGGTGAAATCGATATAAAACGTCAAGCGCCAAACGTGGCCCGTATGAAAATGCTGGGCGCAAAAGTTGTACCAGCCACAAGTGGAAGCAAAACTTTGAAAGACGCCACCAATGAAGCAATTCGAGATTGGATCAACAATCCGGTTAATACACATTATATTATAGGTAGTGTTGTTGGCCCGCACCCATATCCTGATATGGTAGCCCGTTTTCAAAGTGTGATTTCAGAGGAAATAAAAACTCAACTCAACGAAAAAGAAAGCCGTGAAAACCCAGATTTTGTAGTGGCTTGTGTGGGTGGTGGCAGTAATGCCGCAGGAGCATTTTATCATTATTTAAACAAACCTGAAGTAGGAATCATCGCTGTAGAAGCAGCCGGAAAAGGAATTGATAGTGGCGAAAGCGCGGCAACTTCAGCTTTGGGAAAAGTGGGGATTATCCACGGGAGCAAAACGCTTTTAATGCAAACACCGGACGGACAAATTACAGAGCCATACTCTATCTCGGCTGGTTTGGACTATCCCGGTGTAGGCCCCATGCACGCCCATCTTTTTGCTAGCGGCCGCGGCGAGTTTATTTCCATAACAGATAACAAAGCGATGGAGGCCGGAATGGAACTTTGCAAATTGGAAGGCATTATTCCCGCCATTGAAAGTAGTCATGCATTGGCAATTTTTAAAACCCGAAAATTTGAAAAAGACGATGTGGTGGTCGTGAATTTAAGCGGCCGTGGCGATAAAGATTTGGATACTTACATTAAGCATTTTGATCTATAAAATCGTTGTCCGGTGGAGCGCAATTGAGACCCACTTTTGTGCAAATGGACATTTAGTTCTCGACTTTAGTTTTACCTGAGCAGACTAGAAGGACTCGAACAGACAAAAAACAATAATATGAACAGAATTCAACAAAAACTTTCAGAAAACAAAAAACTGCTTTCTATTTATTTCACCGCAGGTTATCCACAATTGGATGACACGGTTGAAATAATACAAGAATTGGAAAAATCCAGCGTAGATTTTATTGAAATCGGATTACCTTTCAGCGACCCTTTGGCCGACGGACCCACCATTCAAGTGAGTTCGCAGCTTGCATTAAAAAATGGAATGACCACCCAAGTGCTTTTTCAGCAACTGAAGGACATTCGCAAAACAGTTACAATTCCATTAATTATTATGGGGTATTTTAATCCCCTGCTTCAATTTGGCGTTGAAAATTTCTGTAAAAAATGTGCCGAAATCGGTATTGACGGCTTAATTCTGCCCGATTTACCTTTGGCAGAATATCAAGAACACTATGCCGAAATCTTCAAAAAACATGGGCTTTTGAACATATTTTTAATCACACCCCAAACTTCCGAAGCGCGTATTAAACAAATAGATGCCGCTTCCGAAGGTTTTATTTATATGGTGAGCAGCGCCAGCGTTACGGGCAATTCTTCCGGTTTTGGAGCTGCGCAGGAAAATTATTTTAAAAGAATTGAATTACTACAACTTAAAAATCCACAGATTGTAGGGTTCGGAATAAACAATTCAGAAACCTTTCAACAGGCAACAAAATATTCAACAGGAGCAATTATTGGCAGTGCCTTTATAAAAATGCTGTCCGAAAAAGGATTGGAAGGCATCTCTAACTTTGTAGGTTCAATTAGAGAGGTTTAACCAATTTTTAGCAAGCATTTAGCACATTTTATGATATATAATCTGTAGTTTGGTAATCTATTTAAATTAAAAGACAAGATTATGGAAAAGAAATTTGAAAGAAAGACAGAACAAAAAAACCCTACTAACCCTACAGGTAACACGAATCAAAAGACCAATGAATTTGATATTGATAAGAAAACCATTAAAAAGCAACAAAATAAAAAATAACGGATTTCCTTTCTAAAGGAAGTGCATTAAAAACTTTATAATGGGAAAAGGCGATAAAAAAACAAAACGCGGAAAGATTAATATAGGCTCGCATGGAAAATTGCGTCCAAAACGCAAAAAATTCAATGTTAGACCAATGCCTACAAAGGATGCGCAAAAAAAAGAAACTTAAAATAAATTGATTTTCGTTTTAAGTTGAATTGAAAAGATTTTTGAGAACAGAGTTTAGTTCTTAAAAATCTTTTCTTTTTTAATTGATTCCAGCGAAGACACATCGAAATACTATCTTTGCAACTTAATTATACCTATTTAAATGAAGCAACCCGTTTCTGGATTTTCAAAGAAAACCAAAGCCGAAAAAATTGATTGGCTCGCAAGTAATTATCTGCAAGACAATCCTTCGGCCATTGATATTTTAAAAAAATATTGGAACGAAGATGCACAACTTCAGCAACTTCACGACGATTTTATTGAAAATACACTCTCCAATTACTATTTACCTTTTGGCATTGCGCCCAATTTTTTAATCAATCAAAAATTATATGCTTTACCCATGGTTACCGAAGAAAGTTCGGTAGTAGCTGCCGCCAGTAATGCCGCCAAATTTTGGTTGGAACGCGGCGGATTTGAGGCAGAAGTAATTTCAACAGAAAAAAATGGGCAAATTCACTTTAACTTCTTTGGAAACGAAAAGGATATTGAAGCATTTTTTGAAGTAGTAAAACCAAAACTTCGCAATAGCATTCAATCCATCGAAAAGAATATGAAGGCCCGTGGCGGAGGGCTTTTAGAGCTTTCACTGGTAGATAAATCGCACATTTTAGAAGGGTATTTTCACATACACGCTACATTTGAAACACTTGACGCCATGGGCGCCAATTTTATAAATAGCTGCTTGGAACAAATGGCCACTGTTTTTGAAGAAGAAGCCAAAAGTTTTGAAAAATTTCAAAAAGAAAAAATGTATCCAGAAGTAGTTATGAGTATTCTCTCTAACTATGTTCCCGAATGTTTGGTTCGAGCCCAAGTGAGCTGCAGAGTTGACGAACTTACTCTAAAACATCACGACGGAAAACAGTTTGCCGAAAAATTTGTTCGCGCCATTGAAATCGCAAAAACCGAAACCCGACGGGCCGTTACGCACAATAAAGGAATAATGAACGGCGTGGACGCAGTAGTTTTAGCTACTGGAAACGATTTTCGGGCCGTGGAGGCCGGTGTGCACGCGTATGCCGCCCGAAATAGCTATTACGGAAGTTTAACTCACGCAAAAATAGAAGATGGCATTTTCACTTTTTGGATAGAATTACCGCTAGCAGTGGGCACCGTTGGGGGTTTAACATCGCTTCATCCTTTAACAAAACTTGCTTTTGAAATCCTTCAAAAACCCGATGCAAAGGAATTGATGAAAATTCTTGCAGTGGCAGGACTCGCCCAAAACTTCGCCGCGATACGTTCGTTGGTTACCACGGGAATTCAAAAAGGACATATGAAAATGCATTTGATGAATATTTTAAATCAACTGCACGCCACGAAGGAGGAAAAGAAAATAGCCATGGAATTTTTTATTGCTAATCCTGTTTCGCATAGTGCGGTGGTAGATTTTTTGGAAAAGCTGAGAAGTTGATGCCTTTGTTTGTTTGAATTTAATTTGAAAAAATGTTGTAATTTTATAAGCATGGATGTTAAGGCAAAAAAATTGGATTTGATTGAGTGGCTGTTACACCTTAAAGATGAAGCAACTATCGAAAAAATGTGTAAACTAAAAGAAAGTATTGATGGAGATTGGTATGATGAACTCCCCGACACAGCAAAAGCGTCCATCGAAAAAGGCAGACAAGATTATAAGGAAGGAAAAATCTTTACTTCGCAAGAGGTTAATCAACGTATAAAAAACAAATTTCCTTTTTTGAAATGAATTTAATTTGGACCGAAAATGCAGAAGAAACCTTTTACGAAATCCTACTGTACATTTCTACCGAATTTTCAGAACGCAACGCCCAAAAATTTTATGATGAATCCCATAAAATGCTGGAGAGAATAGCTTTGGAACCTTATTTATTTAGTGTGTCTGAAAAGAAATCTATCAGAAAAGCGGTAATACATAAATATACTACATTATTTTACTTCGTAGATACTGAGACAGATACCATCTATTTGTTTTCTTTTTTTGACACACGTCAAAATCCAAATAAAAAACCATAGAAATTAAACTTTTGAAAAAAACATTCCAAAGCAACGGAAAATTATTGCTCACGGGCGAATATGTGGTTCTCGATGGCGCAACGGCTTTGGCCATACCTACAAAATACGGGCAATCTTTAGAAGTTGAAGTTTCAGAAAGAAAAGGAGTCCATTGGCAAAGTTTTACTGAAAAAGGAGCTATTTGGTTTGAAGGTTTTTTCGATGTAAAAAATTTTGAAACCCAAGATGCAGAAAGTGAAACCGCAAGTACTTTGGCCAAAATACTTCGTGAAGCACGAAATATAAATCCTGATTTTCTTTTAAAATCTGAAGGAATTACAGTCAAAACCAAATTGGATTTTCCCCGAAATTGGGGTTTGGGCACTTCTTCAACCCTTATAAATAACATTGCACAATGGGCAAATGTGAACCCTTTTAAACTTTTAAAAAACAGCTTCGGCGGAAGTGGTTACGACATTGCCGCCGCACAAAGTGACGCCCCTATTTTATATGAATTGGAGAATGAAAATCCTAAATTTAAAACAATTCAACTTTCTTGGGATTTTAAAGATGCACTGTTTTTTGTGCATTTAAATCAAAAACAAGACAGTAAAGAAGGCATTTCACACTATAGAAATGCTAGAGTTGACCGAAATACAATTCAGCAAATTTCGGAAATAAGCAATACGTTATTAACCTGCCCTTCCCTTTCAGACTTTGAAGATTTAATGAATGCCCACGAGGGAATTATTTCAGAAATTATAAAACTGCCCACAATTAAAGAGCACCTTTTTAATGATTATCCGCACACGATAAAGAGCTTGGGCGCTTGGGGCGGCGATTTTATTTTGGTAACTGGAAGTGAAAAGGATATGGGGTATTTTAGAAAAAAGGGGTTTGATGTTATTCTTCCTTTTGAAGAAATGATTCTCTAAACAACTGAGTACAAACGCGATTTAAAAAAACTCGAAATAAAAGTTTGGGTTTTTAAATGGTGCCTCCAACCCCGAAGTCTCGGGGGAACTAGAAACACAACGTAAAAACAAAAAATCCCCAAACAAACCGTCTGGGGATTATGTGGTGCCTCCAACCCCGAAGCCTCGGGGGAACTAGGGACTATTTTCTTTTAAGTAAATCCTTGAGAATTTCTGGATTATTGATAATCTTCTCGATAAAGACCCTACTCTTCATTTTCTTAATAAATTTTTCGAGGAACAAAGCCTCTTCCCTTGACTTACATGAATATTTCAGTAAAAATTTCCAATCATTAGCGGCCTTGGTGAAATTTGTCTTAAAATAGTGATTATTGTGTTGCGCTAATCGAATTGCAACGTTAGGAGTTTCGCCAACGTAGTATTTATCAAGACTATCAGAATGTATAATATAAAGATAATGCATACTTTAAAAACAAAAAATCCCAAACAGACCGTCTGGGGATTATGTGGTGCCTCCAACCCCGAAGCCTCGGGGGAACTAGAAACACAACGTAAAAACAAAAAATCCCCAAACAGACCGTCTGGGGATTATGTGGTGCCTCCAACCCCGAAGCCTCGGGGGAACTAGAAACACATCTTAAAACAAAAAATCCCCAAACAAACCGTCTGGGGATTATGTGGTGCCTCCAAGAATCGAACTAGGGACACACGGATTTTCAGTCCGTTGCTCTACCAACTGAGCTAAGGCACCATTATTGAGACGGCAAATATAAAGCTATTTTCGTTTTTGCAAAACATTATTTAAAAAAATAAATAAGAATTACACTTTCAATTTAATAGAGCCTTAACAATTTCTTCACAATGTGAGTTGTACTTTTATGGCCATATTTTAAAAAATGAATCTTGTAATTGATGTTGGTAATACCTTAGTAAAGCTTGGAGTGTTTGATTCTGAAAGCCTTAAATACAAAAAGAGTTGTATAAAACCAGACTTTTTACCCACGCTCGAAGAAATTTATGAAAGTTTCCCCGCAATAAAACGCAGTATTGTTTCTTCGGTTTCCAATCTTTCAGAACATCAACTTTCAAAATTGAAACAGCTTTACAAAGTTTTAATTTTAAATCACGAAACCGAGGTTCCTTTTAAAAATAGTTATACCACACCGCAAACCTTGGGTATAGACCGAATTGCACTAGTGAGTGCCGCGGCGCATAAGCACAAAGAAAAAAATGTACTAATTATTGATGCGGGAACTTGCATAACGTACGATTTTTTAAATGACAAAAACGAATATCTCGGAGGGGTTATTTCACCTGGAATTACAATGCGTTATAAGTCGCTACATACGTTCACGGCAAAATTACCGTTATTGGAAGCAACTAGTACTAAATTAATAACGGGAAATAGCACGGTGAGCGCCATTCACTCCGGTGTGGTAAACGGAATGCTGTTTGAAATAGATGGATTTATTACTGCCTACAAAGAAAATTATGAGAATTTAACAGTTATTTTAACAGGAGGAGACGCACATTTTTTGCGTGATAGCATAAAAAATGACATCTTTGCCAACTCAAATTTTTTAATGGAGGGCTTGAACCACATTTTAGAATATAACAATCATTGATGTTTAGACAAATAATAGTCGGTTTATTTATACTTGTTTCAGGTGTAATTGTGGCCCAGGAAGGAACCACTTCTCCATATTCTTATTATGGTATCGGAACCTTGAAATTTCGCGGAACTTCAGAGAGCAGATCCATGGGTGGTTTGGGGATTTTTTCAGATAGTATTCACGTTAATCTTCAAAATCCGGCTTCGTACGCAGGTTTGCGCTTGGTTAACTTTTCAGTTGGTGGAAGTCATAAAGTTTCTACTCAGAAAAACAACGATAACAGCCAGAATACCTCTACTACCACTTTAGATTATATTTCAATGGGTATCCCGATGGGAAAGGTCGGGATGGGCTTTGGTGTTATTCCTTATACTTCAGTAGGCTATGATTTTTATTCTGATGTAGCCGACGGACGCACAGAATACTCCGGAACCGGCGGATTAAATAAAGCTTACCTTTCATTAGGCTATCAAATAATTCCGGAATTGAGCCTTGGTGTTGATGCAAATTATAATTTCGGTAAAATTGAAAATACAGCCATAACCCAAAAAAATGATGTTCAGTATGGCACTCGTAGTTTTAACCGTTCAGATATTTTAGGGTTCAGTTTTAATTTTGGCGTTCTGTATAAAAAAATGATTACTGAAAGCTTAGAGTTAACGGGCTCGGTAACTTATACCCCCGGCACTAGTTTTACATCGGAAAATTACAGAAGGATCGCCTCTGTTTCAATTACTCCAGTAGGAATATTTACGGTAGATGAGCGGGAGCTAACCGTTGCCGACACCGATTTTACCTTTCCATCGCAATTTAGTATTGGAGCTGGAATAGGAAAACCCAAACATTGGGCATTGGGTGCTGAATATACTAACCAGAAAACTAGTAATTTTACAAACCGCTCATTTAACATAGACAACGTAACCTACCAAGACGCATCTAAATTTCGTTTGGGAGGCTATTATATTCCAAATTACAATTCATTTGGAAACTACTTTCAGCGAGTGGTTTATCGCGCCGGAGCACGTTACGAGCAAACCGGCTTAAAGGTAAATGGGCAAGACATTAACGAGTTTGGCATATCTTTTGGAGTTGGTTTACCTGTTGGACGACTATTCTCTAATGTAAATCTAGGATTTGAAGTTGGAAAACGCGGAACCACAGATAATGGCTTAATTCAGGAAAACTTCTTTAATACCTTTTTAAGCTTCTCATTAAATGACCGATGGTTCGAAAAAAGACTATATGATTAATACCAATAACTTAAATACCATGAAAACAAAATTCCTTTTATTATTCTCAATTGCACTACTCACTTTTTCTGGATCATCTTTTGCCCAGGCTCCTGACGATTGTGCAATTTCGTTATCCTATTTCACCGAACCTGCCAAAATAAAAAATTATGAGGCTGCGCTTCCACATTACGAAAAACTAATAAAAGAATGTCCAGACTACAATCTTGCCATCTACCAATATGGCGTTAAAATGTTTGAATATTTTGTTGAAGAAAAAGGAGACAAAAGCAAAGTAACCGATTTAATCCAAGCATATAAATTGAGATTGGAGAATTTTCCGGAAAAAACGAAAGAAGGAGATGTACTTTCTACTATAGCGCAAATAAAATACGATTACGGTATTGGCTCCAAGCTCGAGCAATTTAACGCATTTGACGAAGCGTTTAAAAAACACCCTGAAGATTTCACCAGCGGAAAAAGTCTTTATACCTATTTCTCATTAGCGGTAGAACTTTATAACAACGGTGAGAAAACACTTCAGGAAATTTTTAATCTATACGACGTAGTAATAGATAAAATAGATGCTGAAAAAAACAACCTTGCTTCAAAATTCACTATTTTAATGAATAAAGAGGAAGCAGGCAACACCCTTACCAGCAAAGAAAAACGTGCAAAAGACGTTTACGAAAACAACTTGGGTGTATATACTACTGTTGAAAGCAGTGTTAATGGCACATTGGGTCAATTAGCAGATTGTAAAAATCTAGTTCCGTTTTACGAAAAAGATTTTGAAGAAAAAAAGAACGATATAGACTGGTTAAAATCTGCAAGTAACAGATTGGATGCCAAGGAATGTGAAACGCCATTGTCTAACAAGTTAGCAGTGCGTCTTCACGAATTGGAGCCAAGTTCTACTTCTGCTTATTTATTAGGAAAGCAAGCCGAAGCTGAAGGGAAAGCATCTAAAGCTTTAGAATACTTTAACCAAGCAGCTGATCTTGAAAAAGACAATTCAAAAAAATACAGAATTTATTATAGTATCGCAGAAAACTACCGCAAAAAAGGAAGTTATGGTACTGCAAGAAATTATTACAACAAGATGTTAGAGGTAAAACCATCTGCGGGTATTGCTTACTATAAAATAGGCGCTATGTACGCAGATAGCGCAAACAACTGCGGAAACACAGTTTTCGAAAAAAGAGCTATGTACTGGTTAGCAGCAGACATGATGGATAAAGCAGCTCGTGTAGATGGTTCTGTTGCAGGAAATGCTAGAGCAGCGGCATCGTCATACAGAGGGCGCGCCCCACAACCAAGCGATATTTTCTCTGAAGGTATGGCCGGAAAAACAGTTAAATTTAATTGTTGGGTTGGTGGAAGCGTAAAAGTTCCTAACTTATAGGAATGTACACCCCACTAAATATGTTTAAAAGCGTGATAGCCTTGGTATTGGCTATCACGTTTTTTGCATGTGAAAGCAATTACCAAAACGTAAAAAAACTGAGCCTTTCAGACGGCGCTCCCGTGGCCGAAGGCAAAAACGTAAATTTTAAATATACCGATTCGGGAAAACTGGTTACCAATCTTTTAGCTGAAAAGTTACTGGATTTTTCAAATTTAGAGTTCCCGTATAAAGAATTTCCCAACGGAATTGAAGTTAGATTTTGGGACGACGATGGCAAAAAAAATATTGTAACAGCAGATTATGCCATTCAGTTTGACGAAACGGGCCTGGTAGATTTACGCCAGAATGTAGTAGTTGTTACCGCAGACAGCGTAGTGTTAAAAGCGAACCAACTTTACTGGGACCAAAAAAACAAATGGGTTTTTACCGATAAACCCTATCAAATAAAATTTAAGGATGGTTCGTACAATGAGGGCGCGGTTGGGTTTGACAGCAGTGAAGATTTTACTACCTTTCTATCCCGAAAGAACCAAGGAGTACAATTAGTAGATAAAAATAAAACTATAGATGGTAAATAAAGTATATCGTTTTTTTGAATACGCATATTTAATAATTGCGGCATTTTTTCTTTATGAAACAATAAACAACTGGAACACCCAGCCCAATAGAGCATATTTATTTTTATTCTTCGTTGTGCTAGCAATTTTTATGTTTTTTTTCAAACGAAATTTCAGAAAGAAAATGGAAGAACGAAATAAAAAATAATGCAGCAATTTAAGTTTATAGGTTCAGAAACCAAATCGTAACCCTGTATTCAAAATTAAAAAAACCACAACCTAAAAATTGGATTACAGTATTTTAATTATACTCACCATGCTCATTCTCTCCGCCTTTTTCTCGGGCATGGAGATTGCCTACGTTTCTTCCAACAAAATCCATATAGAAATTGAGAAAAAACAGAACACCTTTTTAGCGGGTATTCTAAAAAAAATAACCCGACGCCCGTCAAAATTTATTGCTACAATGTTGGTTGGTAATAACATTGCGCTGGTTGTTTATGGTTTTTTTATGGGCGATTTGTTAATGCAGTATATTCCACTGGCTGGCTTCGGAGGGCTCTTTGTGCAAACCATAATTTCTACTCTTATTATTTTAATGACTGCAGAATTTTTGCCTAAAGTGTTCTTTCAAATTTACGCCAATAGTTTGGTTAAAATTTTTGCGTTACCGGCCTACTTTTTTTATGTACTCTTCTCGTTAATTTCTGAATTTGTAATTTGGATTTCAGACCTAGTACTGAAATTAATTTTTAAATCTGAAGGCGATACGGTACAACTCACCTTCAGCAAATTAGAATTGGGCAATTACATTTCGGAACAAATGGATATTGCCGAAACCAAAGACGAAATGGATTCGGAAATACAAATTTTCCAAAACGCTTTAGATTTTTCCGAAGTAAAATCGCGCGAAGCCATGATTCCGCGAACAGAAATTGTAGCAGTAGATATTAACACCACTCCTAAGGAACTCGCCAAAATTTTTACCGAAACCGGCCTTTCAAAAATAATAGTTTACAAAGACAATATAGACGATATTTTAGGCTATGTGCATTCCTTTGAACTCTTTAATAAGCCGGCCAACATTAAAAAAGTTTTAATGCCAGTTGTTTTTGTCCCCGAAACTATGCTCATTAAAGACGTGCTCGGCATCCTGAGTAAAAAAAGAAAGAGTATAGCCGTGGTTATAGATGAATATGGCGGAACCAGCGGCATTATTACGGTAGAAGATATTATTGAAGAACTCTTTGGCGATATAGAAGACGAGCACGACAGTATAGCCCTGATTGAAGAAGAAATTGGCAACGGACATTATAAATTTTCTGCGCGTTTAGAGGTAGATTACATAAATGAAAATTACAACCTTAACCTAGAAGAAAGTGAAAATTATGAAACTTTGGGAGGTTTAATTGTTAACTACACCGAAGAAATTCCCGACCAAGGTGAAACCGTGGAAATTGACGATTATATATTTACAATTCTAGAAGTTTCCAGTACAAAAATTGAACTCGTAGAAGTAAAAAACAACGCGGACGATTAGAATTTGAATTATTCCACACTTTTTTTCATATACTTTTTTATTAATGAGAGGAAAATGGTATTTTCGCCCCCTAAATAACCGAAAAAAAATACATCCTCAAAATCCTTGACAACAACAAGAAATAAGAGGAACTCACAACCAAATCCTTCATTTTCGAAAGATTGAGAATGAAGAAATATAAATTACTGAAATCAAATGGCAATCTTAAACAGTATTAGAAAAAGAGGGATATTCCTTATCCTTATTATTGCATTGGCACTTTTCGCCTTTATTTTAAGCGATGTTTTAACCAAAGGCGGAGGCACAAAAGTTCAGGATACAATTGCCACCATAAATGGCACAGACGTTTCCAGACAGAGTTTTATGGAACAAGTGGAAGCTACACAGCGAAACATGGGGCCAAATTCCAATGCCACACAAGCCGTTAATATGGTTTGGGAGCGTGAACTTCGTCGTGTAATTCAGGAAGAACAGTATGAAAAAGCAGGACTTTCGGTTGAAAAAGCACAATTAGACGATGCACTTAAAACAACCTTGGCAAACAACCAAACCTTTTTAAATGAAGCTGGACAGGTTGATGATGGCAAAATTCAAGAATACATTGCAAGCATTAAGGCATCTTCACCAGCTATGTATAAACAATGGCTCGATTTTGAAAAAAATACCGAAAATAGCATACTTCAGCGTACCTACTACAATTTGGTTAAAGGTGGCTTACGAACTACCGTTATTGAAGGTGAGCAAGAATACCATTTTCAAAACGACAATTTAAACATTAACTACGTTATGATTCCTTACAGCAAAATTGCTGACGAGGATGTAACCGTTTCTGATGACGAAATAAAGAAATATGTAGCCACGCATCCAAATGATTACGAAGTAGAAGCACAAGCAGATATTCAATATGTATTTTTTTCTGAGCAACCTTCGGAAGAAGATATTGCCGAAGCTAAAATGCAAACAGCCCAATTACTTAACAACAAAGTAGAATATAACCAAAACACTAAAATTAACGACACTATCGCTGGTTTTAGAAATACCAAAAATTACGAAGAATTTGTAAATGCAAATTCCGATGTTCCGTTTTTTGACCGTTGGATGTTTAAAAATGAACTTCCACAAACGGTTGCAGATACATTGATTAACTTAAACGAAGGCGATTTTTACGGTCCTTTTAAAGTTGATAATACATTCTACCTTTCAAAGGTTTTAGAGACCAAAAAAATGCCCGATTCAGCAGCGTCTAAACACATCTTAATTCGCTATGTAGGTACTATGCGCGCTCCCGAAACAATTACAAGAACTAAAGAGGAAGCACGTAAATTGGCAGATAGCATATTAAGCGTAGTTAAAAAAGACAAATCTAAATTCGCAGATCTAGCCAACGAATTATCAGACGATGGGTCCAGTCAAAACGGCGGCGACTTAGGCAGTTCTACTCCAGGCCGAATGGTACCACCTTTTGATAAATTTATTTTCAACAACCCAACGGGAACAATCGGGTTGGTAGAAACAGATTTCGGTTTTCATATTGTGGAGGTTGGCGAACAATCTGAACCTAAAAAAGCTATTAAACTCGCAACTGTTGTAAAAGCCATTGAACCGTCTGACAATACAATTAACGACGTATTTTCCAATGCCTCAAAATTTGAGGTGGCTTTAAAAGACGGCGACTTTTCAGAATTGGCAAAAGCTCAAAATCTAGAAGTAAAACCCGTTAACAATCTTGCTAAAATGGAAGGCAATATTCCCGGACTGGGAGCAAACCGCAGTATTGTAAATTGGGCTTTTGAAGAAGATACCAAAGTTGGAGACTACAAGCGTTTTAGCGTATCAGACGGCTATGTAATTGCACAGCTTACCCGTAAAAATGAAAAAGGTTTAATGAGCGTTGCACAAGCTACCGCCACTGTTAAGCCTATTTTATTAAAGGAGAAAAAAGCCGAAAAAATACGCAATTCGGTTACCGGCAATACGCTCGAGGAAGTTGCCAAAAACCAAAGTGTAAGTGTGCAAACAGCAACTGGTATTACTATGGCCAATCCATTAATTGGAGCCAATAGCGAGCCTAAAGTTGTGGGTACTGCTTTCGGCACTAAACCAGGCGAAACCACCGGGTTAATTAATGGTAACACTGGCGTTTATATGGTAAAAACTACCGCTTTTAATCCTGCTCCAAAACTAGAGTCGTATGTAAACTATGCGAACCAACTAAGTTCTAAAGCAGTTCCAGCGGCACAAAGCGCCGTTTATAACGCACTAAAAAAGAAAGCCGAGATTGAAGATAATCGCGCAACTTTCTATTAATAGTAAATAGATAAACTTATAAAAGCCCTGTTGCACATTTTGCAACAGGGCTTTTTCTTTAAAACTGAAGATGGAATGCTTCGGTTAATCAAAAATATCCATTATTTTTAAGCACTTTTACCAAAAATCACAAAATGGATAATTCAGAAATTATAGCAGCCATAGAGGAAAAATACCGCGCTCTGGGCGAAAATCCCCAAACCTACTTAAACGGTCTTTTACAAGCCAAACCCATTAATTATTGGGATTATATTCAAGTAGACACGCTTTTGTCACTTCAAAAAACGCGAACCGATTTTAAGGACGAAGAAATATTCGTGATGTACCATCAAGTTACCGAACTCACCCTAAAAATGATGGTTCACGAAATAAAACAACTTTCAGAAGGTGAGAATCTTTCAGAAGAAACTTGGATTACAAAGCTAGACCGCTTAAAGCGCTACACTCGTATGCTTATCACTTCATTCGACATTATGAAGGACGGCATGAGCTATGACGATTATAATATTTTTCGCGCAACCCTTACTCCTGCCAGCGGCTTTCAGAGCGCGCAATTTCGCGTGTTAGAAATATATTGCACCAAGCTAGAAAACCTTATAAATAATCAAGGTAGAGAGCGCATGCCCGACAATCCATCAATTGATGATTATTTTGAAAACATTTATTGGAAAGACGCAGGTTTAAACCGAAAAACCGGTAAAATGACCTTAACGCTACGACAGTTTATTGAAAAATACGAAGCCGATTTTAAGGTCTTAGCCAAAAATACTATGGGGAAAACGCTCGAGGAACGCGTAGCACAAATGCCCAATCCTTCAGACGAACTAAAAGATAAATTAAAACAATTTGATCATTTTTATAATGTAGCCTGGCCCATTGTTCATTTAGATACAGCAAATCATTATTTAAACAGCAAAGGCGAAACTAAAGCCGCGACGGGAGGCTCTGATTGGCAAAAGTACCTCCACCCCAAATATCAGCAGCGCAAATTTTTTCCAGAATTATGGTCGGCTGAAGAAGTTGCAAATTGGGGCGAATAAGCAAAAACAGTGCGACAAGAATTTTACTGATGGACATAAAAACCAAACGCATTTATGAAGATGCCAACAAAACTGATGGCTTTAGGGTTTTAGTAGATAGAATCTGGCCACGTGGCGTGAGTAAAGAAGATGCAAACCTAAACGAATGGATGAAGGAAATAGCCCCTTCAAAAGAGCTTCGGAAATGGTTTGATCACAAAGAAGAACGCTTTGATGAATTCTCCAAAAAGTACAAAAGTGAATTGAAAAAAAAGGATGACCTTGTGCAGCAATTAATAGCGAAGGCAAAAGATAAACGCATCACCCTTCTCTATGGAGCCAAAGACGAAAAAAATAACCAAGCCATTGTGTTAAAGGAATATCTCGAAAACCAATAAATTCTTCCCTTTTAAACCTTTTCAGTATTTTTAATGGCTGAAACCAATTTTTTAATTTTAGCATGAAATATTTTGTTGCGCTTTTAATTATCAGCTTTTCTATTACTGCAAAATCTCAAATTCTCAATGCCGAATCACTTCGAAAAGTAACCGACACTTCTGGTTTTTCGGGCTCAGTAAGTCTTGGATTTTCACTTAAACGCAATGTAAATGATTATTTCGCTTTTAGCAGTAGCACCCATCTTCAGTATAAAATGAATAAACATTTAGTACTGCTGAAAAACGATATAGAACTAAAAAATATTGAAGGCAATAAATTTGAGAATGCAGGAATAACACATCTTCGTTATAACTATAAATTTCACCCTCGCATTGCCTGGGAAGTTTTTGCACAAGCTCAGTACAACAAGGTTTCGAAAATAGATTTTAGAGGCTTGTTGGGAATGGGCCCGCGCTTTAAATTAACTACTTCTGAGGATTATAAATTCTATTTTGGCACACAACTAATGTATGAAGTTGAGGAGCTAAACGACGGTTTTACCGCAATTCAGCGCGGATTTAGAAGCACTTCCTATCTTTCTTTCAGCTTATACCCTACCGAAACTGTGACTATTGTTAGCACTACCTATTATCAACCCCGAATAAGTGATTTTGGCGATTACCGTATTTCAAATCAGAGCTCATTGCTTGTAGATCTTTTTAAAAATTTTGCCTTTAAAACTACGTACACCTTTATTTATGACGAAACCCCAGCGGTTGGAATTCCAAATTCCCAATACAATTTGGAAAGCGGTTTTGTTTATTCTTTCGATTAAATTGTTAAACTTTAGTAAGGATAGGACTTTTTAAAAGACTACTTCGCTATATTTACCTCAATTCGCAAACCGAATTGCTTCAATTTACGTATCTATAACCAAACTTCATTATGGCCAACAACAATTATTACGACCCCGCAGATCTTAAAAAATTTGGAAAAATCTCAGAATGGAGCAAGGAGCTCGGCGACAAATTTTTTGAGTATTACGGAAAAGTTTTTGAAGAAGGTGCGCTTACTGCACGCGAAAAATCGCTAATCGCACTTGCCGTTGCCCATACCGAAATGTGCCCTTATTGCATTGATGCATATTCACAAGATGGATTGCAGCGCGGCATTACTAAGGAAGAAATGATGGAGGCCGTACACGTGGGAGCCGCTATTAAAAGCGGTGCCACCTTGGTACACGGCGTAATGATGATGAACAAGGTGAACAAGTTAGAAATGTAGCGCCGCAGAACAATGTGCCACCGTCGGTAAAAAGCAATGTTTTACAATTTGCGTTTTAGAACAGTATTTCGAATATTTTAAAATGATTACATGCCCAATATTAAAAAGAAAAAGCAACAATCCCTTCATAAACGCGATAGCGAATTTGCAATTGCAAATAAACAACTCGAAAAACTTTCTAACGGCATTTTTGCCAATGGTGAGCTACCTACTTTTTCCGAAAAAATAAAAGAAACAGACCAGTTTCCCTTACGACCTTCAAAACTGGAGATTCTTCAAATTAATGTTGGTTATATGTGCAATCAGGTTTGCGAACATTGCCACGTAGATGCAGGCCCCGATCGCAAAGAAATAATGACGCGCGAAACCATGTTGCAGTGTTTGGAAGTAATTAAAAATACTGGCGCGCATACCTTAGATCTTACCGGCGGCGCCCCGGAAATGAATCCAGATTTTCGCTGGTTTGTTGAAGAAGCGAGCAAAGCTGGCATTCAGGATTTTATAGTGCGAAGCAATCTAACAATTATTCGCGCCAACAAAAAATACCACGATTTGCCCGAATTCTTTAAAAAACACGATGTACACGTAGTGAGTAGCATGCCGCATTGGACGCGTGGCAAAACCGACAAACAAAGAGGCGAGGGTGTTTTTGACCAATCTATTAAAGCTTTGCAGGAACTAAATGCCGTTGGTTACGGTATGCCAAACAGCAACCTGCGATTAGATTTGGTTTACAATCCGAGCGGCGCCTTTTTACCAGGCGATCAAACAAGTATGGAAAAAGATTTTAAAAAAGCATTACTCGAAGATTTTGGGATATATTTTCACAACCTTTTTGCCATTACAAATTTACCTATTTCGCGATTTTTGGATTATTTAATCGCTTCTGAAAATTACGAAGATTATATGTATTCCTTAGTGGAAGCCTACAATCCTGCGGCTGTAAAAAACGTAATGTGCCGCAATACCATTTCCATTAGTTGGGACGGATATTTATACGATTGCGATTTCAATCAAATGTTGGAACTAAAGGTAGCTAGCCAAATCCAGCATATTTCAAAATATAATGAAGATATTTTAAACAACAGAAAAATAATTGTGTCACAACACTGCTACGGTTGTACTGCAGGGGCAGGAAGTAGCTGCCAGGGCGTGGTTACAAATTAAATTCAGTACAGACTTTCACCTTTATAAAATCAGTTGGGTCGTTATCATTCCATGAAAAAATTTCTACCATTTTTATTGCTTGTTTTTGTCTTTGGCTTATCCTTCGCCCAAAAACCGCTTGACGAACTTTTAGATCAATACAATTCACAGAGTATTTCCTATATTTCCGTGGAAGAACTGCGTATGTTACAATTGAATGATACCGTTCTAATTCTTGACGCGCGCGAGCCAGAAGAATTTCAGACAAGCTATATAAACACTTCAATACACGTGGGTTTCAATAATTTTTCTTCGGAAGAAAAACAGCTTCAAAAGCTCGATAAAAACCTTCCTGTAGTAGTTTATTGCTCGGTGGGAATTCGTTCCGAAAAAATAGGCGAAAAATTAAAAAAAGCCGGTTTTACTAATGTTAAAAACCTCTACGGCGGTATCTTTGCATGGAAAAATAAAGGCTATCCAGTGGTAGATTCCACTGGCAATGAAACTGAAAACGTACACGCTTTTTCCAAGCATTGGAGTAAGTATCTGCACGGCGGCAACCCGATGTACTAAGTTCTGCTAGCCTTAAAAATAGTATAATACCATGGCTTTATTAACCTCTAAAAATACAAAAAGCGACAACGAAATGGCGCGTAATTTTTACTTTCCATCTTCAAAAAAAGCATTAATTATATTTACCCGAAACCCGGAATTGGGCAAGGTAAAAACCCGATTGGCTAAATCTGTAGGTGATGAAAATGCCTTAAATATTTACAAGTTTCTCTTAAAACACACCGTAGAAATTACAAAAAATATTAACGCAGATAAATATATTTTTTATTCCGAAAACATTCATCGAGACGATATTTGGGATCCGGAAATTTTCAGAAAAAAGCTGCAATCCGGAAGTAATTTAGGTGAAAAAATGAACAATGCATTTTCAGAATTATTCGAAATGGGCTACGGAAACATTCTGATTGTAGGAAGCGATATTTATGATTTAAGCCAAAAAGACATTGAAAACGCCTTCGAAGTTTTACAAAAAAACCAGTTGGTAATTGGTCCGGCGGAAGATGGTGGTTATTATTTACTGGGAATGAAAGAATTGCATTCAAAAATATTTCAAAATAAAAATTGGGGTACAAGTACCGTTTTGAAAGAAACCTTAATCGATTTAAGAAATGAAAAAGTGGTGCTTTTGGAAGAGCGAAACGACATTGATTATTACGAAGATATTAAGGAACTAGATGCTTTTCAACAATTTTTACCTCCTCATTTAGACAAAAACTTTTTATAAATATGACAGCTTTAAAATATATTGAAGAAGCAGCAGCATACCTTCAGCAGCGAGGTATTGAAAAACCCGAAATAGGAATAATTCTCGGCACTGGCCTTGGAAAAATTATTGACAACGTAACTGTTGAAGTTGAAGTTAGCTATAATCACATTCCAAATTTTCCCACTGCAACCGTAGAATTTCACAAAGGAAAATTAATTTACGGCACGCTTGAAGGTAAAAAGGTATTGCTAATGCAGGGGCGTTTTCACATTTACGAGGGGTATTCGCTTACAGACGTAACCTTCCCGGTTCGCGTTATGCACCTTTTGGGCATTAAACATTTGCTGGTGAGCAATGCCTCGGGCGCGATAAATCTCGATTTCAAAAAAGGTGAAATTATGCTTATTGACGATCATATTAATTTGCAGGGCAATTCGCCGCTAGCCTTTCGTGGAGTTGAAAAAATGGGCGAACGTTTTGTAGATATGAGTGCACCCTACAATGCTGCCATGAACGAAAAACTGGAGCAGATCGCTTCCGAAAAAAATATAAAACTACACAAAGGCGTGTATGCCAGCGTCGTTGGACCGCAACTGGAAACTCGCGCCGAATACCGCTATTTAAAGATTATTGGTGCCGATGCCGTGGGAATGAGCACCGTACCGGAGGTTATCGTTGCCAACCACTTAGGATTACCAGTTTCGGCCGTTTCAATCTTAACAGATGAATGTAATCCAGACAGTCTTAAACCCGTTGACATTGAAGAAATAATTGCAATGGCCGCCAAAGCAGAGCCCGATATGATTACCCTCTTTACTGAGCTAATTAAGCAATTGTAAATTATTTCAATACGGCACGACTAAAGAAATCTTGGAAAAATACTTCGAAATATTTAAAAACTCCTACCACGGATACTTTAACTATCTGTGGCGGGAAATAACGTATTTCCATTGGGAAAACTATTTCTATGGATTGATTCTGGTTTCTTTATTGGTCTGGGTTTTGGAGCTGCTCTTTCCATGGAGGAAGCAACAAAAGGTGTTTCGAAAAGACTTTTGGTTAGATACTTTTTATATGTTCTTCAATTTTTTTCTGTTGAATTTAATTGTACTAATCTTCCTTTCCAACGCAACGGCCGAACTTTTTAACGACTTGTTATCGGTCGTGGGATTAAAGCTTTCAAGTTTTCAGCTTTTAGATTTAGACGCCCTGCCCTTTGGTATCGGACTTTTAATATTCTTTTTAATTACGGATTTTGTGCAGTGGAACACACATCGTTTACTCCACTACTCTCCTTTTCTGTGGAATTTTCACAAGTTGCACCACTCTGTTAAGGAAATGGGGTTTGCGGCACATCTGCGCTATCATTGGATGGAACCAGTGGTGTATAAATCCTTACTGTACATTCCGTTGGCAATTATTGGCGGTTTTAATGTGGAATCTGTTGCCATTGTGCATTTTTCGGCACTTGCAATCGGTCATCTAAACCATGCCAATTTGGGCTGGGATTACGGCTTTTTAAAATATATTTTCAACAATCCTAAAATGCACATTTGGCACCACGCTAAAGTTTTGCCAAAACACGCCCAATACGGTGTTAATTTCGGGATTAGTTTAAGTCTTTGGGATTATCTTTTTAAAACGAACCATATTCCGCACGACGGTCGCGACATTGAGCTGGGCTTTGATGGAGATGAAAAATTTCCTTCCGGTTTTATTTCACAGGAATTATATCCTATAAAAACCAAAAGGCGAACTAATTCGTAATTATTTTAAATCCTGAAAACTGTTATAAATGAAAACGATCTTCAATCTCGCCACCTTATTATTTTTAGTATGCTCACTCCAAAGTTGCAATCTGCTATCGGCCGCGGGTATTAGTAGCCAAGGACAACCTACAAAGAAAGTACAATCCAATCTCACCTCAACCACAGCAAATTCTGCCGTAAATATTGATCATTCGCAATGGGACATATTGCTGAAAAAACATGTAAACAGCGACGGCATGGTAGATTATAAAGCGTTTAAAAAAGACGAAGCCAAACTGGATGGATATTTAAAAATGCTTTCGGAAAAAAATCCAACCAACAACTGGAGCGTTCAGGAATTGCTCGCTTTTTACATAAACCTTTACAATGCAGCTACGGTAAAATTGATCGTGGAAAATTACCCACTAAAAAGCATAAAAGATATTGATGGCGCTTGGACCAAAGGACGTGTGGCAGTGGGCGATAAAATGCTTTCGCTCGGCGGAATTGAAAACGGAATACTTCGGAAAATGAACGAACCACGCATTCATTTCGCTATAAATTGTGCTTCTATTTCCTGCCCAAAACTTTTAGACGAAGCTTATACCGCCGCAAAAATTAACGAGCAATTGGACCGCGCGACAAACGAATTTATCAATAGCGACAAGAACGATATTTCTGCGAGCAACCCAAAGGTTTCCTCAATTTTTGATTGGTATGCAAAAGATTATAAAGTAAACGGCAAACAGGATGTAATAGCATTTATTAATCAATATTCTAATACAAAAATAAATGCAAACGCTACTTTAAGCTATAAAAACTATGATTGGAACCTAAACGATCAGTAGTAGGCGAATCATTTAAAAATTTTAAATCTCAACATGCTTTCAATCATCATACCCGTTTTAAACGAAGCCGAAATCATAACCGAGTTGCTTCAAAAACTGCCCGCCCGACTTTCGGGAAAATATCGGGCCGATATAATATTTGTAGATGGCGGAAGCACAGACGGCACACAGTCATTAATCAATACCTATGTAACGAAAACGGTACAGCCCCAAAGTATTTATTCCATTCGCCTACTTTCTTCCGAAAAAGGTCGCGCAAAACAGATGAACGAAGGAGCAAAACACGCTCTAAGTGAAATACTGTACTTTTTGCACGCCGATTCATTTCCACCTAAAAAATTTGATAAATATATTGTTGCCGAAGTAAACAAAGGCAATCCGGCTGGCTGTTTCCGGTTAAAATTTGACAGTAATCATTGGTGGTTGCAATTGGCAGGCTGGTTAACGCGGTTTAACTGGAAAGCTTGTCGCGGCGGTGACCAAAGCCAATTTATCACCAAACAGCTTTTTAATTCTATCGGTGGTTTTGATGAAGATTATATAATTTACGAAGACAATATTTTAATAGGACAACTTTACAAACGAAAAAAGTTTGTAGTATTACCTAAAAAACTAACGACCTCCGCACGACTTTACAGGCAAAAAGGAGTTTGGAACTTACAGTATCATTTTTGGGCAATTTATGTGAAACGCTGGTTTGGCGCAGATGCCGACGAATTATATCAGTACTATTTGAAGCATATCAAGCAAGTGAATTCCACGGAAATTTCAAAAGAAAAACTTTCCAATCAAATTGTTGAAAATTAAACAGATTTATAATCTTTCAATTTTCAAAGAGGTTTCTTTCCAAAATTTTTAGGATATTGTACAGAAAAACAAACAAAAAACATAGCTATGAACATTTTTGAAGCCATTAGAAAAGACCACGATAAACAACGCGAACTTTGCCGTTTGGTAACCTCCACTTCGGGCGATTCAAAAGGAAGGAAGGAAATGTGGGAAAAACTGAAGCACGAGTTAAAAATTCACGCTGATGCAGAGGAACGTACCTTTTATTCACCATTAATCCACAACGATATGATGCAGGAACACGCCCGCCACGGGATAGCCGAACATCACGAAATGGATGAACTCATGGAAAAAGTAGATGAAACCGATATGGATTCGCCAGCTTGGTTAGTGTACGCCAAACAATTGTGCGAAAAAGTTGAGCATCATTTGGACGATGAGGAGCACAGTTTTTTTCAATTGGCAGGCAAGGTTTTCACCGAAGCACAAAAAACCGCGATCGCCAAAGATTATTTAAAACAAATGGAGGAAAACAGATAACAGTTTAAAATAGTTACTCTTTATGGCCCATAATATTTTGCAATAACTTTCTGTGCTGGTTTATTTTGTGGTGTAAATTGAGTGTTGCTTGCGCCTCCCACTTTATCGTGGGCAATAAACCATTTCCACAAAAAACCACCGGCGAACCACTGTTCATTCCAAACGCTTTTATACAGTCCTTCAAGTAAATTTGCCTGTGCTTTTAAATTTATGGAAGTCATTTCCCGATCGCTTCTCCAAGGCTCCTTCCCGCTTAAATCAACGCTTCGGTAACCGTATTCCGTAAAGAGAATTTTTTTATTTTCCTTATCCGAAATGGTTTGCAATTCTGTTTTCCATCGGCCCCAGCCTATTTTGGTTTCTTCTATGGTTGGCGTTTTTTGGTCTGAAATAGGGAAATACGCATTTACGCCAATATAGTCCAACGTATCCCAAAATGGAACTTGTTTGTACTCATCCCAATTGGCGGCATAGGTCACTTTTCCGTTGAAAATAGTTTTTACTTCAGCAATCAATTCGCGCCAAAATGCTGGACGGTGTTCAATAAATTTTTCCAATTCGGTTCCTACACAGAAGATTTCAATATTTTCAGTTTCGGCAACTTTTGCAAAATCCAGAATGAAATTTTTATAGGTTTCTTCAAGTTGAAGCCAATCTGCTTCCGAAGTCATTTCAACATAGCCCGTAAATTCGCCGTTCCAAACCCAGATTTGAGGTTTCAACATTACCCTTATTCCGTTTTGATGAAGCATGTTAACATATTGCGCTACCCCTTCGTACGTTTCGCCAAACCATTGCCGCTTCTGATTGTATATAATTTCGGGATGATTCAAACTTTTTATAAACCCAAAAGGCATCACCGTTACATAATTGGGATGGACCGTTTGTAACGCAACAATGTGCCTCGCCGAAAGTGAATCGGCAGCAGCCACAAAGCTCACGCCGTTAATTTTTGTAGATGCATTTTCAATAGTAGGTAAATCTAAAGAAGCATCCTTCTTTTGTGCACAGCCAGCACAAAAGAATATTATAAAAATGCAGCAAACAAAACGGTTAATAGGCTTCATAATAAAAGTTGAAGTTGAAATTACTGATTTATTTCAGAATTTATGTAAAAATTAATAACTGTTTTAAATCAGCCCCACATGTAATTGCGTAAATTTATAAACGACTGAAGAAAACAAGCATCAAAAGTATGGAGCACATTGTTATTATAGGCAACGGTATTGCGGGCATTACCGCAGCGCGACACATCAGGAAACTTTCAAATAAAAAAATTACCATCATTTCTGCTGAAACCGATCATTTTTTCTCCCGCACTGCTTTGATGTACGTTTATATGGGCCATATGCGGTGGCGCGATATAGAACCCTACGAATCTTGGTTTTGGGAAAAAAACAGACTGGAACTCAAAAATGCTTACGTTGAAACGGTAGATACCAACAACCAAACGCTTTATTTTAAAGGTGGCGGCAGTATAATTTACGATAAGCTAATAATTGCCTCTGGCTCCGTAACAAACACGTTTGGATGGGATGGACTGGAACTTAATGGCGTACAAGGTCTGGTGTCAAAACAGGATTTGGAAAAGCTAGAAACTAATGCTCCCAACAATAAAGAATGTCCGCGTGCTGTAATAATTGGCGGTGGTTTAATAGGCGTTGAAATGGCCGAAATGCTCCGCACTCGCGATATTGAAGTTACGATGCTCGTTCGCGAAGATGGGTTTTGGGCCAATGTGCTTCCAAATCAAGATGCCGAAATGATTTCTCGACACATTATTTCGCACGGTGTAGATCTTCGGCATAACACCGAATTGGATAAAATTCTAGATGATGGCAAAGGTAATGTGCGCGCCGTTTTAACTAAAAATGGCGAGGAAATTCCCTGTAGTGTTGTTGGAATTACCACCGGGGTAAAACCACAAATTTCATTTCTAAAAAACTCAAAAATTGAAACCGATAGAGGTATTTTGGTAAACCGTTTACTAGAAACAAATATTCAAAATGTGTACGCAATAGGCGACTGTGCCCAACAACGGGAACCCATCGGCAATCGCCCACCCGTAGAGGCAGTTTGGTACACCGGCCGAATGATGGGTGAGGCTTTGGCGCAGACTATAAGCGGAAAACCTTTTGAGTACAATCCTGGCAATTGGTTTAATAGCGCCAAATTTTTTGATATTGAATACCAAACCTATGGCTGGGTTTTTTCAGAAGAAAGAAAAAAGGAATACGAAGTTCAATTTCATTGGAAATGCGCAAGCGACCTTCGTTGTGTAACTATTTCATTCCATAAAAATTCCAATGAATTTCTGGGTATAAATACGTTCGGAATACGGATGAGACAGGAAGTTTTTGATACTTGGCTCCACGAAAAAAGAAGTGTGGATTATGTAATCGAAAATTTAAAGCAAGCCAACTTCGACCCAGAATTTTATAAAAAATATGAAAACGAGATTTTGAGAGAATTCTTGTCATTAAATAAAACAGCAGTTTCCTAAAAACCTCACAGGTCTGGGAGACCTGTGAGGTCTAATTCCAAATAATATGAGTACAGTACAAAGAAATATGTCGCTTACGGGCGAACCGCCAAAAACCATAAACACGCAACAAAAGTTGGCTTCCGCCATAGGTTTAATTGGTTTGACCATACTCTTTTTGGCACTATTAAATGTAAGTTTTCCCAATAGAGCAATTTGGCTTACCACATCACTATTAATGATTGGCGGAGGAACCGTTTGGTTCTCTACGGCAGCGTATTTAAACAAACACGAAGGAATTAAAAACGACGGTGTCTATTTTAAATCGCTTACCTCTAAAGGGTTTTGGGCGTGGATTTTAGGCATAGCACTCACCTTATTTTATGTTTTGCTGTATTGGTTTCCACAATATTTGGGATTGGCTCAAAATGGTGATAATACAGGGCTCGTAGCACTTTTTGATCCGCTTAGCGAGGTTTTAAACGGTGGTCCCGCAAGCCAATGGTTTGTTTATGGCACCCTTTATACACTAGCTATTTTGGCATTTGGAATAAAATTTATTTTAAAATATCGCCACAATAAATACGAGAAATTACGCACCTATTCGGTCATGTTTTTTCAATTGGGTTTTGCGTTTCTTATTCCCGAGCTTATGTCCAGATTAAATAATGACACTTTCTCGCTGCCCTATTACGACCTTAAAAATATCTGGCCGCTTAACTATTATAATTTCGAGCAGTACCGTGTAGATCAGTTTATTTCGGCCGGTGATATTGGCTTGGCTTTGTTGATTTTTGGAATCGTTTCAATTTTTATAATCACCCCAATTTTAACTTATAAGTACGGCAAGCGCTGGTACTGTAGTTGGGTGTGCGGTTGTGGCGGACTCGCCGAAACGGCTGGCGATCCATTTAGGCATTTGAGCGACAAACGGCAGATAGCCTGGAAGGTGGAACGTTGGGTAATACACAGTGTGTTGGTTTTTGTAGTGTTAATGACAACGGCAGTAGTGCACAGCTATTTGGGCGACGACAGCACAAAATATTGGTTAACAAAAGATGTATTTCTACTCTCCGTGGCAGTAATTTTAACGGCAGTTGTCGTAGGTACTTGGATTTTTAAAAGAGAAGAATTGCAAAAAGATGCGCGTTATGGGGCAATTGGTTATTTCGTGATTATTATTTCGTTGATCGGGTTTCACTTTTTTTCAGGAAAGACTTTGTTTCTATTTGAAGCAGAAACCCTTCGTCAGAGCTATGGTTTTTTGATCGGTGCCGTTTTTAGCGGGGTGATTGGTGTAGGATTTTACCCAATCTTCGGAAGCCGGGTTTGGTGCCGTTTTGGTTGTCCGATGGCGGCAATTTTGGGATTTCAGCAACGGCTTTTTTCGCGGTTCAGAATTACCACAAACGGCGGGCAATGCATTAGTTGTGGCAATTGTTCCACCTATTGCGAAATGGGCATTGACGTACGCGCATACGCCCAAAAAGGTGAAAACATTGTACGTTCCAGCTGTGTAGGCTGTGGAATTTGCTCTGCGGTTTGTCCGCGTGGGGTTTTAAAACTTGAAAATGGTCCGTTGGAAAAACGCATCAATAGCAACGAAATTTTACTTGGTAACGACGTAGATTTAATGCATTATGTGAGCAAATAATCAGTGGTCAGTTGTCAGTTGTCAGTGGTCAGTTGTCAGTTGTCAGTTGTCAGTTTCAAATTACTCATTATTCATTATTTTAATCCTTTTCTTTTAAAATTCACCCAAAGCGAAAAAACCAAAGCCAAGAACGTAAAAGCTAAAGTTAATATTTCTACGAGCTGTGCATCCGGTTGCCATCCTGAAAATAATTCTACTAGAAAACTTATATAACTATTTGGAAGATTATTTTCCCCCAATTTACGCAGGATATCATAATGCCAATCGGTTAAAAAACAATAACCGAAACCGTTCCAAATGCCTAAAACAAGCCACGAAAAAAGGGTAAGTGCCAAAGTGAAAAAATGGAGCTTTCGTGTTCTTCTAAAAATCCAGCCAAAAAGATTAAAAACAATAAGCCCTGAATGAAAAACGATAAAAAACCAATTGCCGAATTGAAGCCAGAAATTTTCCAAGGGGAATTTTAATTTTTTGAATTAGTAAAATGCCACAATTTAAAGTTTATTTTTCTGAAATTCGCAAATCTAAAGAAGAGACCTCACAGGTTTTAAAATCCTGTGAGGTCTAATCCGTATTAAATGAATAAAAACATCAAAGTAATAATTCCCGCCTATAACGAAGAAGCCTCGATAGGGAAAGTGATTGCTGAAATTCCCGATATCGTTTCAGAAATAATTGTGGTGAACAACAATTCTACTGACAGTACTGCAGTAGTTGCTGAAAAAGCAGGTGCCACTGTTCTGTTTCAACCAAAAGCCGGCTACGGAATCGCATGTTTGAAAGGAATGGAATACATTTCAGACAAAGATAACAAGCCGGAAATAGTTGTTTTTTTAGATGGCGATTATAGCGATTACCCGTCAGAATTAACAAAAATCGTGGCACCAATTCTCGAAGATAACATAGATTTTGTCGTGGGTGCGCGTGTGAAAGAATTGCGGGAAGTGGGCGCTATGACCTTTCCCCAACGATTCGGAAATGTATTGGCAACCAAATTGATGACTTTATTTTTTAATTCAAAATTTACGGATCTGGGACCCTTTCGCGCTATTAAATACGAAAAATTACTCGCTTTAAATATGCAGGACAAAACCTATGGTTGGACGGTAGAAATGCAACTTAAAGTTCTAAAAAAGAATTTTACATATACCGAAGTACCCGTTAATTACAAAAACCGCATCGGGGTTTCAAAAGTTTCGGGTACCGTAAAAGGTGCTATCTTTGCGGGCGTAAAAATCCTAAGCTGGATTTTTAAATACAGTTTCAAAAAATGATTCTCGAATCAATAATCATCACGGTTTACTCCATTGCCCTGCTTCTCATTTTTATGTACGCTTTGGCACAATTAAACTTGCTTTTCAATTACCTCCGAGCGCGAAAAAACCATAAAATTGCGCCCACTTTTAATTTTTTAAATGCCGAAGAAATTCCATTTGTAACTATTCAGCTTCCTGTTTACAACGAATTATACGTAATGCAACGCTTGCTGGATAATATTTCTGAAATTGATTATCCAAAAGAAAAATTTGAAATTCAAGTGCTTGACGATAGCACAGACGAATCTTTTGAAAAAACCGCAAAACATATTATAGAACTTCAAAAAACGGGTTTGAACATCCAGCACCTAACACGTAAAAACCGTGAAGGCTTTAAGGCTGGCGCGCTAAAAGAGGGACTCAAATCCGCAAACGGCGAGTATATAGCTATTTTTGATGCCGATTTTCTTCCGAAGAAAAACTGGTTAAAAGAAACCATTCCTTATTTTAAAGATGCCGAAATTGGCGTGGTACAAACCCGTTGGGGACACCTAAACCGCGACTACTCCATACTTACGCGCGTGCAAGCCTTTGCGCTCGACGCACATTTTACTTTGGAACAAGTGGGTAGAAATAGCAAAGGACACTTTATAAATTTTAACGGCACGGCGGGTGTTTGGCGAAAAGCGTGCATTCTTGATGCGGGAAACTGGGAAGGCGACACCCTAACCGAAGATTTAGATCTGAGTTATCGCGCTCAACTTAAAAATTGGAAGTTTAAATATTTGGAAGCGGTGGAGACCCCTGCCGAACTTCCAGTGGTAATTAGTGCCGCGCGTTCGCAACAATTTAGATGGAACAAAGGGGGCGCAGAGAATTTTCAGAAAATGGCTTGGCGCGTATTTAAAAGTAAAAATGTTTCTTTTAAAACTAAAATACACAGTTTTCTGCATTTGCTAAACAGCACTATGTTTTTAAACATTTTGATAGTGGCAATCTTGAGTATTCCTATGCTTTACATAAAAAATGAATACGAACATTTGAAGCTCTATTTTTACGTGATGAGCTTTTTCGTGATAAGCACACTTATCTTTTTTATCTGCTATTGGTTTACCTATAAAGCAGTTTACGGCGGTGGTTTTAAACATTTTATGAAATACACAGCTATGTTTTTTACCTTCTTTTCGGTGGCGATGGGATTTTCGCTACACAACTCCATTGCGGTTTTGGAAGGGCATTTCGGGAAGAAAAGTGAATTTATCCGTACGCCGAAATTTAACATTGGAGCGCTGAAAGATGGTTGGAAAGACAATAAATACCTCACCAAAAACATTTCTCCAAACGTGGTTATAGAAGGCGTATTGATGCTCTATTTCGCTTTTGGAATGTACAGCGCCTTTGTTGTGGGCGACCAAGGAGGCGATTTCGGATTGTTCCCGTTCCACTTGATGCTTTTCCTGGGGTTTGGGTTTGTATTTTTTAAATCGCTTACTTCAAAAGCATAAACCATTTTTTTTTACATTTAAACTCTGCGAATCTCAGCGCTTTTCTCTGCGATACTCTGCGTAATATTTATTCCACAGAGTTACACAAAGAGCCGCAGAGTTTCAATGAGAAGTTCTTAAATCGTTAATCGACAATCTAAAATCAACAATCAAAATGTATCCACCACCACACCACCAATCGCACGACATTGAAAAAATGATTTCGGTTATTGAGCATTTTCCGTTGGGAATGTTGGTTACCGCAAAGGACGGAAAACCTTTTATTACGCACATTCCGTTTATTTACGACGCTGCCACCAAAAAATTGATTGCACATTTAGACCGAAGCAACCCACAAATGGAAACTTTAAAAGATGGCGCGGAAGTTACCGTTGTTTTTAAAGGGCCAGACACGTACATTTCGCCCAGCATTTATACCACTCCGCAATTACCAACGTGGAATTACATCATTGTACACATTACTGGCAATCTAAAACTTTTAAATGATGCCGAAACAGTAAAGCAAACAATGATTGCAATGACTAAGTTTTTGGAGGGAAGCGAACAAAGGTTTATTCTGAAAAATGACGATCCAAGAATGGAGCGTTTAATTAATTACATTCAAGCTTTTGAAATTGAAATCACCGATTGGGAAGGGAAATTCAAACTTTCACAGGATAAAAACGCACAGGATTTTGAAAATGCGAAAGAGGAATTGATAAAAAAATCTCGAAAGGATATCTCGCGGTTTATCAATTTTACTTACAATTAAACTATTCAATATAGTTTTCAATTATAAGTAGCGGATATTTCTTGTGAATTCTTTGCTGATCCGCTTCATACTCCTTTCTATTCAGCGGTCTAAAATAATCTTCAAACTTTAATTTGACCCTTTCATCGTTATATCGCAAATCTTGAATTGCCTGTTTATGGGAAGCCAATAACGTGATATATGTCTGGTAGGTGACATTGTCATTATAAACATAATTAAATTGTATAACACTATCAATGTGTTTTATAAAGAATTCAACCAGTTCATTTTCAGCTATTTTTTCATTGTCAACAATAAAGGCATTTTCACTTAAATAAATTTTTATTGTTTTACTCGCAACCGCATCTTTTGACTGTGGAGGTAAAGGGATTTTAGATGCAGAATCTGGGGTGTTTATAAAATGAAGCTCCTTATGCAAACCTCTAGCGTCGAATCGATTTACAAGTGCTTCATCATTGAATTTTGTTATATATTTTATAGAAAGATAGCCTAAACTAGTGAGTCGGTTTTCAAGTTTCACTAAATTTTTGAGGGAAATATTCTGTGGCATCAACAGTGTAATATTTAAACTTCCTCGAGATCTTTTGGATATTTCTTCCCTTAAATAATCGCCCAACAAATCAAAGTTTGCTATTTTCTCGCTATCCAATAGATACAGTAGCTGATTATTTTCTTCATAAACCTTGAGTTTCTTCCATCTAAAGTATATATCCACATTATCTTCATAATCAGACACAGGTAATTCTACAAACGGATTGAAACTCACCCGAATATTTTCAATTCTTTCTGCAGGAAATACTGAAGTAAATGCGAAACCAAAAGCCAAAACAAGTAGTATAGAAAAATTTAATAACAGGGGTTTGTAAGCTGCCTTTTTGAAGTATCTAATTATAGATTTCCAACTTTCAAAAAATATTACACTCACAGCTAAAGGCAGTATATACTTCATTTCAGAAACTCTCGTGTCAATACTGTCAGAAAGCAACGCGACCATAAGGCCTAATTTGAATAAAAGATAAGAAAAATTGAATGGAAGAAAACGCTGATCGTTTACTACTGCCAATCTCACATTACCTGGAACAGGATTGTAATCGGGTTTACGAAAAAGATTCAGTAGAAACATAGCATTTCCCAGCACCAATGAGATTAACGCAAAGTTGAAGTTTTGCCAATACCGCTCCACAGCACCAGTTGCAAGCACGTAATTAGAGGTTCCCAAATCGAATAACCCAGTAAACAAACTGATAAAGCAAAGTAAGGTATAAAAAGAATATGATGCCCCAATACCAAGAGCCACACTAACCCAAAAACGTTTTTTTGAAATGTTTGGTTTAGACCTATTTCTTAAAAATCCATTTTGGAGCATTCCGCTATTTTAAATACTCCTTCACCTCCTCAAAATCCAGCCCGCCATAATTTCCGCTGCTCATCAAAAGCAAACTGGTATTGTTGTAATCCTGTGAAAAAAGATAGGTCTTAAAATCTGCCGGATTTGTGAAAACTACCAAGTCATCACGGTCAAAGGCCTCTTCTATTTGCTCCCTCTTTATTTCTTCTAACTCTTTTATCATTACCGCGTGAGGCGAGTAGAAAACTACCGCGCTATCGGCTGCATCGAGCGTTCCTTTGTATTCCTTTAAAAATTCAGGATTTAGGCTACTGTAAGTATGTAGCTCCAAACAGGCTATCAGTTTTCTATGAGGATATTGATTTTTTACCGCTTGCGTAGTAGCTTTTACTTTGCTGGGCGAATGTGCGTAATCTTTATACGCCACTGCGGTCTTGGTTTCGGCAATTTTTTCTAATCGTTTACTCGCGCCTTTAAATGTAGCAATGGCTTCGTAAAAATCATCGGCATCCACGCCCATTAATTGGCAAATCCAGCGTGCGCCTTCCAAGTTGTTTAAATTGTGTTTTCCGAAGATTTCAACCGGCATTGAGCCTTCGGGAGTTTCTAAAAGCGTGGTTCCGTTTTCAACGGTATATTCAGGAGTTTTATATGGGTGTTTTTTAATGGGGTTTGTAGCGGCTTCCACTACACGTTTTACTTCGGAATCTTCTTCGTTGTAAATAATTGCCCCGCCATTGGTTATTTCATTTAGAAATATTTTAAACTGCTCCACATAGTTTTCATAGGTTGGAAAAACGTTAATGTGGTCCCAAGCAATGCCACTCAACAAAGCAATGTTCGGTTTGTAAAGGTGAAATTTTGGGCGACGGTCTATAGGCGAAGACAGATATTCATCGCCTTCAATTACCATAAAGTCATTATCATTAGTAATTTTCACCATCGTGTCAAACCCTTCCAATTGGGCGCCAACCATATAATCCACATTTTTTTCGTGATAATTCATCACGTGGAGAATCATTGAGGTAATCGTAGTTTTTCCATGCGAACCACCAATAACCACGCGGGTTTTGGTTTTAGACTGTTCGTAAAGAAATTCCGGATAACTATAAATTTTTAAACCGAGTTCCTTCGCCTTTAAAAGTTCAGGATTTTCTGCTTTGGCATGCATTCCGAGGATAACGGCATCAATTTCAGAAGTTAATTTTTTGGGAAACCAACCTTCTTTTTCCGGTAAAAGGCCTTTGTTTTTTAATCTGCTTTTTGAAGGTTCAAAAACCTCGTCGTCGCTTCCAGTTACCGTATCGCCTTTTTGATGTAATGCCAAGGCAAGGTTGTGCATTGCGCTGCCGCCAATGGCTATAAAGTGGATTCTCATTTTAATTTATGCGTTTAGCCCTTCAACTGCGCTCAGGGTGATATTTCGTTTTGTAAAGATACTTTTTCTAATGCTCAATTCAAGATTCATATTTCAGAATTACATCGCTAAAATTAGCGATTTTTCCTGTTGTGCCTCTTTAAAATCTGTTCGGTCCAATAATGCTTTATTTATCCAGGTAAGTGCAATTTCTTTCTTTCCTAAGTTTTTATAGATCTGTGCCAATCGGTAATAGGCCCAATCTTTGGGCACGCCATCCTTTATGGAGTAATTGGCCAAATACTGGCTAAGGCATTTAATGCCGTATTCGGGCTCCAGATTGTATTGCGCAGCTATCTTCCCGATTTGGTAGTTGAGCTGGTTGCGTCTGTGGATTTTTAACGCTTTTGAAGTTGTTTCCAAAGCTTCCTTCGGTTGGTTATTTTTTTCATAAAGATCTGCAAGTTTTTCATAGGTGTGTGGCGAACCACCTACTTCAATTGCATTTTTATAATAACGCTCGGCATCTTTCGGTCTGTCGGAATACTCGGCGATGTAGCCCTTGGCGAGATAGCCGTCCACTTTTGAAATAGCTCCCAATTCATTCGCGTATTCTATTGCTTTCTTTTCACTTCCGCCAATAATTCCGGGCAACTGAATGTAAAATTCCACTAAGGCCCAGCGTGCCTCTATGTGCTTGGGAATGAGTTTTGCGGCGCGTTCCAAATGATGTTTTATTTCGCCAATGTAAGTTACTGCGCGAAGACGACTCACCGATAAGGCTTTCATCCCGAGGGCTCCACCATACTTAAAATGATAGTTGGCATTGCTCTCTTCTTCCTTTACCAAATTTTCGTAATATAAAAGGGCCTCATCCCAATCTTTACCATAAGCAGCAATATCTCCCAGATATTCGCGAGTTTGTTTATCGTTGGGATTCTGTTTTAAATAGTATTCGAAAATTGGCTTTGCCTTGCTGAAATTTTCCTGTTTAAAATATTCCTCCGCTTGCTCGTAGTTGGTTTGGGCAATAGTAAATAACGGTAAAAGAATAAACAGGAGGTATAGTCCGCCTCTGCCTGCGGCATTTCCCCCGAAGGGAGAGAAACGCATCCATTTATAATAAACTTTGATTTGCAACTTAGAATTAATTTGAAATTTGGGATTTGGAATTTGGGAATTGTTATTTTCCTAAAGGTGGATATTTCGTCAAAATTTTCTGTAAAACCGAAATGTAATATGCTTCTTTTTGCTGCGGCGTAGCTCGTTCCTTCATTTCGCCATCGGCTACGGCCTGCCAAACCAAATCGTCTTTTTCAACATCAATAAAATCAATTGTTAGCTGTTGATTTACCACATTGCCCCCGATAGGAATACCTCCGCTAACGCCCACGCCCACATTGCCGCCACCGCCGCCAACACCAATGCCGATAGTATTCCGTGATCGGGAAACGCTCTCGCGCGCATAAAAATTTATGTATAGCTGGGGAGTTTCACTCTTAGTAAAACCTCGCTGTTGTAGCAGGCTATCGGTGATATGGATAATACGATTATCATCCAATTCATTTAAGCCGGAATCTATGGTCGGAAAGTAATTGTAACTGTTGTATTTTTCGAAATCTACCTGCTTATCATAATCTACAGCCACGGTGGCGCCGCAGGAAGAAAGAAGAATTGAGAGAATTAAAATCGGGAGAAGTTTCATCTTTATAAAATATTTGAGAAATAGGAAGATGGAATGCCTAATATATTAACTGCTGAAAATTGATTAGTTATCAATGGCATTTCATTGCTTTTTCTTTTTCACTAAAAATACGCAAAAACCGAGCACATGGATTTTCTGAAAGGTTAAAATTGTGAAAAATACTCCCTAAAAAAAGTAATCGCCGATGATTTTCTGCCAACTATTGCATTCAATTCTCGATGGGAATTTTAATTAATGTTTCTACACCCGACCCGTCGATTTTATTTCGTACTTCAAAAAAGTAATTGTTGCCGTAAAGGTTTTCTAAACGATCATTAATATTGGCCAACCCCATCCCGCGTTTCAGCAATAATTTGTGACTTACCTCAACGGGAGCGCCATTGTTTTCGGCCTTTATTATCAAGGTTTTTCCTTCTGCATAAATTTTTACGAGAATCTCCAAATCGGTATGGTTAAAATCGTAGCCGTGTTTTATTGAATTCTCGAGAATAGGCTGCAACAAAAGCGCTGGCACCATTTTGCTCAACAACGATTCGTCTATTTCTGTTGTTATTTTTAAATGATCGGAAAACCGAACTTTAATTATATTTAGGTAGAATTCCAAGATACGCAGTTCCTTTTCCAGCGGAATGCGGTTGCTGTCGTTGTCGTAAAGTATTTCCCGTAAAAAATCACTTAGGTCTGCGATTGTATCTTTGGCTTTCCCGGCATCAATATCTGTTAATACGGAAATTGAATTCAACGTATTAAAAAGAAAATGGGGCTGTAACTGCGAAGAGAGCATTTTCATTCGGGTACTTACCAATTGCGCTTCTAATTTGCCATGTTTTTTTTCAGCCTTTTTCACCTCTTTCACATAATAGTATGTGTAGATAATGAAGACCATCGCAAAATAAATAAGGAAATTCAGGTCTATTACGTACATAAATCTAAAGATGCTGCTTTCAAAATCGTATTCTGCAAAACTTACACGACCAAGCAGAATGTAGTAAAGATCAACAACCAGCCGTATTACCATTCCAATCAACAATGAAAACAAGATATGTGTGGAAATGATTTTGGTCCAGGAATAATTTTTCCGCAAAAATCGTTTTGTGCTTATGGCGATCAACGTCATAAAACTTACAACTATTATATAGTCGAAAAGTAGGTTGTCTATCAAAAAGCGCAACCATGAGAAGCTTTTCATTGATTCCATTCCAAACATCTGCATGTAGGCGGTCTTGGCTATTAAAACCAAATCGAACAAGGCATAAAACCCAGCTAATAGCAGCACGAGTTTTAGGTCTATGTATTTCTTCTTTATATTGTAATTTTTCTTCATATTCCTACTTTTTCCAAGAAGTCTTTTTTATACGATTTGCTAATGCGCAACAGGGTATTATCATTCATCCGGGCATCGATTTCAGAAAATTCTGAATGCACTATTTCCTTCACATGCTGCAGATTTACGATGCTCGATCTGTGAATGCGAACAAATTTATTACTGTCTAAAGATTCGCAAAGATTGTTTAAAGTTTCGCGGAGCACGTATTTTTTATCTTCAACAAAAATTTCCGCATAACTGCCCGATGCGGTAATGTATATTATATCTACAGGATTAATGAGCAGGGTTTTGTTTCCCTGCTTTATGGGCAATTTATCCAGCGCAGCCGTTTTTTGCGATTTGCTTTTGTATAAGTTGAAAAGTTCAATAACGCGCTTTTCAAAATTTTCATCGGCTTCGTTTGCTGAAATTTTCCTGACTTTTTCAATCGTTCTAAAAAAACGTTCGTCCTTAAAAGGTTTCAGCAGAAAATCGAAAGCATCAACATCAAAGGCTTTTAGCGCATAATTGTCATAAGCCGTAACAAAGATAACGATGGGTTTTGGCGATAGGGTAATTTTTTTCAACACTTCAAATCCGTTCATATCCTTCATATTGATGTCTAAAAAAATAAGGTCGGGACGTTTTTGGTCTATGTCGAGGATGGCGCTTTTTCCGTTGGCACATTCGCCCAACACCTCTACATCGGGCACTTGCCGCAATAGGTAGAGCACCCTTTTTCGGGCAAGCTCTTCATCGTCTATTACAAGTGCTTTTATCATTTTAGCGTTTTTATTGATGGTTATAAATTATTGCATTGTAGCGTAAAGATATTCAAAATTCAATCGTCGAACAGTTTATCATTTTGAAAATTAAGAGTTCAATCAACCTATAAAAAGACCCTCAGTACAGTTGTTTCCTGACGGTCTTTCTATAAATTGCAAGCCACATTCCTTCAATTAACGGCAACCCCAACGCCACTGTCTCTGGCGTCAATTTTTAAGGTCTGTTTGTCCTTGCCGTTTTCAAGTTTAATTTTATAGGTGGCATTGGCCAAGATTTCGCCTTTAGTGCGGGCAGAATATTTTGTCTTGGTTAAGGTGTACCCTTGATAGTCGTTGTACACATTGTTGCGAATCTCCGCAGGCAACAGTACATTTTTAAAGTATTGGCGGGTTTCCAGCAATTCGCCCTCTTTATTAAAATCTGCCTCTAAAGAACCGTTGGCACTATTAAACGTAACCAAATAGGCGTGATATTTTTTGTCTGCAGTATGTGCAATAAAGCTTTGAATATCAAAATTAGCTTTCATAAACCCAATAGGATCTCGTGCAAACTGTCGGGAGCGACTTTCATTAATAGTATAAGTATAACTGTCGCCGTCTTGCGCAACATTTACATTTAATGGCGCGTAAAATAATCTCGCCTCGTCTAGAACTGTAACCTCTTGGGCGCTGAGCACCGCCGCGGTTAAACTTAACATAATGGAAATAATGAACGTTTTCATAACTGATAATTTTTAAAATTAATAACTTGTTTTTCAAACTCGTAAACACTGATCAGGTATTTTTACAGACACTAAATTAAGGGAAGATACCGCGCAATGGGCAGGAATGATGTGAACGTCAAGATTTTACAGTCGGAAATACTTTATTTTGAAGTGAAATAAATTTTCACTTCAAAAAGCAGATCATATTCTTTGATAATCAGATGTTTACAAAACGATATAATTACAAATCACATTGCCAGATTACTTTTCAGGGAAAATAAAATGACAGCATTAGCATTTGGGAAGCGATAGCCTGGTTATTGAAGAAGACACTTTTTATTGCTTGACTATTTTTCGGGCAACGCTTCCTTTATCGGTTTCAACTTTCACAAAATAGATACCTGCGGTAAGGGTTTCTAGATTGATTTGTTTTTCTGTGATTTTAAAAAGTAGTTTCCCTATTGTTGAATAAACAGAGATTTTTTCAAGGGAAATGTTGTTTGAAATTTGAATGTTTAGAACCGTTAAGGTTTCTAATTCAACTATTTTTAAATATTTAGACGGATTTAAAGTCCAACTTTAAAAATGGTTGAAAAAGGGTAATTTTATTAATAGACAATCAATATTTTATAGGGACAAATTACAAAGAGAAATAGCATACCACGACTCCGCTCGGTAACCGAAAACTAATTAAGCATTTCCCAAAGCTTATCCTTCAACTCTGTCAAACCTTGTTGTGCGACGGAAGAGATAAACAAATACGGAATGTTTTTAAACTCTTTATCTAGAATTTTCTTCATTTCGGCTTTTAGTTCATCATCGAGCATATCGCTTTTGCTGATGGCTACCAAACGTTCCTTATCCAAAAGTTGTGGATTGTATCGGCGAAGTTCATCTACCAAAATATCATATTGTTCCTTAATATCGGGCGCATCGGCGGGAACTAAAAAAAGCAGCGTAGAATTACGTTCTATATGACGCAAAAAACGATGCCCGATACCTTTCCCTTCTGCGGCACCTTCTATGATTCCGGGAATGTCGGCAACTACAAAGGTTTTAAAGTCACGATATTCTACAATTCCCAAGTTGGGTTTTAGAGTAGTAAATTCGTAATTGGCAATCTTAGGTTTTGCTGCGGTAATTACGGAAAGTAAGGTGGATTTCCCAGCATTTGGAAAACCTACCAAACCTACATCGGCAAGAATTTTTAGCTCGAGGATAATATCTACCTCTTCGCCCTCTTCGCCAGGCTGTGAGTAGCGAGGTGTTTGGTTGGTTGCACTTTTAAAGTGGGCATTCCCCAAACCACCGCGGCCGCCTTTGGCAACTACTTTTTCCTGTCCGTCTTCAGTAAGCTCGAAGAGTATTTCCTCAGTTTCCTTATCGCGAACAACTGTTCCTAAAGGCACCTCAATATACACATCGGCTCCATCGGCCCCGGTACTGGTTTGTTTACTCCCCGCACTACCGTGTTCGGCTTTATAATGTCGTTTAAATTTTAAGTGATAAAGCGTCCAAAGGTTTTTGTTGGCTTTTACAATTACGTGTCCGCCACGACCGCCATCACCCCCATCGGGACCACCTTTGGGAATATACTTTTCCCGCCGCATATGCTTGCTGCCCTGCCCTCCCTTTCCGGAAGTAACGTGCACTTTTACGTAATCTACAAAATTGCCTTCAGTCATTGTTTGGTTGTTGAATTGTGTAAATGTTGAATTGTGTAATTGTTTAGATTATTTTTTTAATTGTGCATTTCTCAATGCATTAATTTTATTTGATATCATTAAAAGATGTGCACGGAGTTTTTCATACGCATCATTATCGATAAAATTTAACCTCTTGCAAATTATTACTTAATTCAATAATTCCATTGTCGAACTAAAAGCGATTGTTGAAAACCGAGATTTGTCTTTTTGTGTCAATCGGAAAGTGCCTTCAGCTAAGTTAGAGCATATGGAAACAGAGCATCTTCGCATTTGATTGGTTAATCCGAAACGTTCCTCAACAGGAAAGCTTTCAGTTATTTTATATACAACCTCAACTAAATCAATTGAGTCCTGCCATACTTCCAATTTTTCAAAAGAATGCTTATACATAAATCTCTTCAACCTTATTCAATTAAACAATTCAACAGTTAAACAGTTAAACAGTTAAACAGTTAAACAACCTACTATAAACCGTCTATAACTTCACTCAATCTCTCAGTAATCTCCTCAATACTACCCACGCCATCAACGCCGTAATACTTGCCTTTTTTCTCGTAATAATCTTTTAATATAGCGGTTTCATTATAATAAACTTTTATACGGTTTCTAATAATGCTTTCATCAGCATCGTCTGCTCTTCCGCTGGTTTCCCCACGTTTAAGCAAACGTTTTACCAAAACCTCATCATCTACTTCCAAAGCTACCATAGCATTTATTTGAGAATCTTTATCGTCCATTAAATAACCTAGAGCTTCCGCTTGTGCTTCGGTTCTTGGGAAACCGTCAAAAATAAAACCATTGGCATCCGGGTTTTTATCTACTTCGTTGCTGAGCATATCGATAGTAATTTCGTCAGGAACCAACTTACCTTTCGCCATAAACGATTTGGCAAGATTGCCCAAATCGGTTTCATTTTTAATGTTGTATCTAAATACGTCACCTGTAGAAATATGTATTAAGTTATATTTCTCCTTTAAAAATGTGGCTTGTGTTCCTTTTCCGGCGCCGGGAGGCCCAAATAAAATTATGTTTGTCATGGTTTTGTTGCTTGTTCCCTACCCAGCAATTAAACTGACCAAGGCTATTTAAAATAAACTGATCTTTACTAAAACGAAGCAGCAAATTTACGAAATTAAAATTGGGGAATAATGTATTTGTACTTTGTTAATGCAAGTTGTGCATTTAACCGAATTAAAGATGAAAACGGGGACTGCTTTTTTTGCGATGTTTTTCTATAACCGTCTCCATCAAAAACTTTAATTTCCCTTTTATGCAGCACCTAAATATTGCCGAGTTAATTTAGAAAATTGAATAAAGAAAATTCAGCGTTTCTTAAACAACCACTCCAACGGCTTTATAGAGAAAGCTTATGATAGCATTCCAAAGTTTTTCAATGGTAACTATTAAAATACCTTTTAGGGTATTGATAAAATTACGCGTCATGGCTTCCAAACCATCCAAGAAAAACTCTCGTAGATCTTCATCAATATCACCACTGGCAACTCCTTTTTGAATAAGCGCGGTTTGCTTGGCGATGGCCTCCAATTGCCGCTCGCTAAAACCCCGCACCGTAGTAAGATCCTTATTTAAAATGCCAGAACTAATGTTCTTGATTTCGGTAATAATTGCTGTTACATTTTCGCCCATAACCTTATCTTTTTAAGAAACTTTCGTACGTTATTGCTTGATCTAAATACACCTCAACCTGCCCTTTAAAAGCTTCAATAAGTATCGGGTTTAAACCCTGTTCCCTATCTGTTTTTTTCATATGTGCAAAGGTTACGGCTATCTGCTCGAAAGCGAAAGCACTGGGATAATCGCCGGCAATTGGGTTGCTGTCCTTGCTTCTTAATAATGCATTTATTTTTTCTATAGCTGCATTGTCTGGTACCGGTCGAGCTTTGGCGTGTAGTTTTAACGACTCGAACGCACCGATAAGCTGGTTGTAAACGGGCTCTCGCAACGAAAAGTTTTCACTTTCGGTACCTTCGTTTACAGATGCAAAAAAACGCATTGCCAAATCGCTATTTACGTTTACTTTATCTACAATTGCTTGATCATAGGCAGGTGCTAAAGTAGCTTCGCAACCCGAAAGTAAAAAAACACCCAATAAGGCCAAAAGTGAAATATGTAGCTTGATAACTTTCATAATACGAAGACATTAACAAGCACTAAGTTAGTTATTTAGGTCGAATTATTATATGTTTTTTCGCTTTTTCCACTCGGATTTGCTTAGCGAATAGAAGTTGTGAAGGGAGCCATCATAGGTAAATTCATTCCGTTTACGTAGCCCTGTTTTTTTCAAAATGGCATTTGATGCACTATGGCACACATCTGCCATGCCGCAGATTTCATCGAAATTTAATTTGGAGAAACCGTGATTTAAACAAGCCACAGCAGTTTCAGTAGCATAGCCTTTTCCCCAGTGATTTTTTATAAAACGATATCCCAAATCGTAAAAATTCGTTCTATTACCTATTTCATCCGTTATAAGTTTAAAGCCACTCCAACCAATAAAATCGCCGCTTTCTTTAATTACAACTGCCCATCTGCCTATTCCGTTTTGAACATATTGCTTCTTTACAGCGTCAATGTACCTTTGCGCTTCTTCCAAAGTAGAAATTGGTTTGTTTCCCAAAAATTTGTGCACTTCGGCATCACTATCCATTGCAAACATGCCGTGTACGTCTTCATCCTTTATATCGCGCATTAAGAGACGCGCTGTTTCTATGTGGATTTTCATTGAAATATTTGATTAAACATTCTTTGGAAACAACTTATTTTTTCCACTCGAAAAATTATTAATGCCGAAAACACATATAGCACTTTCGCATCAGTCAAGCTTTGATGTTAATCCAGCTTATATTGCCGTGTTTTTTGAAGCAATATACTCGTCAACAAAGTCTTCCAAAACATTCAACGGAATAGCGCCTTGAGAGAGCACTACTTCGTGAAATTCACGGATATCAAAATTTTCACCCAAAGCCTCTTTGGCCTTTTTGCGCAATTCCAGAATCTTAAGCATCCCAATTTTATAAGCGGTGGCCTGCCCTGGCATTACTATGTGTCTTTCAACCATTTTAATGGCGTCCAACTCGGCGTTTGGCGTATTATCGGTATAGTATTTAATGCCCTCTTCCCGTGTCCATTTTTTATTGTGAATTCCCGTATCTACCACCAATCTGCAGGCTCTCCATAATTCCATTGCCAAACGCCCGAAATCTGAATACGGATCGGCATAAAAGCCCATCTCTTTTGGAATAAATTCAGAGTAAAGCCCCCACCCTTCCGAATAGGCCGTATAACCTCCAAACTTTCTAAACATAGGTATTTCTTCCAATTCTTGCTGAATCGCCAATTGCATATGATGGCCCGGAATTCCCTCGTGATACGCCAAAGCTTCCATTTGATAGGTGGGCATAGACTCCATATCGTATAAATTGGCGTAGTAAATTCCAGGTCTGGAACCATCTGCGGCGGGACGATTGTAAAACGCCTTTCCAGCCGATTGCTCCCTAAAAGGCTCCACGGCTTTTACGATAAGGTCTGCCTTTGGTTTTGAAATAAATATTTCGTCCAATCTAGTTTTCATACTATCTATCAGGTGTACGGCTCCGGCTAAATAGGCATCCTTACCCTCTTGGTCTGCACTGTAATAAAACTGTGGATCTGTTTTCATAAATTGAAAAAATTCCTGCAAACTGCCTTTAAAACCCACTGCTTTACGAATGGTGTCCATTTCACCGTGTATTCTTGCAACTTCACGCAGCCCGATATCGTGGATTTCCTGCGCGGTTAAATCGGTGGTGGTGGTTCTTTGTAAGGCATTGTTATAAAACGCATCCCCGTCGGGAAATTTCCACGCGCCATGGTCAGAATTTGCTCTTTCCTTTTGTTGCTTCATAAAGGCAATCAAACTGCCGTAAGCCGGTTTTACCGAAGTCAATAAAGCTTCTTTGGCGTGGGCCTCCAAATTGGATTTTGTTTCGGCATCTACCTTCAACTCGTTAATCTTTTTTACAAAGTCTGCCAACAAGGTACTTTGCTTTTCGGATGCATCAAACGGCTCACCAATTAGAATATTTTCTGAATCCTGAATCACTTTGTCGTACACAAACGCGGGTGGCATTACGTCTATGGCTTCCCGTTCCTTTAAGTTTTTTACCAATTGGGTAAAATATTTATTGAATTCATTCAATCGGGAAATATAGGCTTCGGCATCCTTTACATCGTCAATTCTATGCATATTTATCAAAAAAGAAGGCAACCCAGATTGGGCGCCAAACATCTGATTTACGGGATAGTTGTGCAAACGGTATTTGTAATCGGCTATATTGTTTTCTAACTTTTGCTTATACAACTTGTAGCTTAACAATGCCTCCTTTGAAAGTGCCGCAACATTTACAGAATCCGTTAGCCATTGCAGTTGCTCTTTGTCCGTTTCCAATTCCTTTGCCCGTGCTTCAGGCGAAATATCATCTAGCTTGCTATAATCCTTTTTAATTCCCAGTCGGGTTTGAAATTCAGGCGAAAGATCTACTCTGGCATCAAAGGTTTTTTGAAAAAAATCATTTACTTTTTTGGATTCTGCCGCTACCTCAGCATCAGTATAAGTTGTGGTCGTTTTTTCAGGTTTACAGGAAATAATTAAAGTGAATGTAACCAGAAGCAGGAATGGCTTTAAGATTGGTGAGTGCATAGTTTTATTTTATATTTCAGACATTTTTTAAATATAATATATTTTTAAGAAGCATACGCACAAAGCTCAAAAAACGAAACTTACCAATTTGAAATTGGGCACGAAAAGTCTGTTGTTCTAGCTCACTAACTTGGGTTTCTGGTATTAAAAATTATTTTCATTTAACGATTTTTTTAATCGCCAGCGCGAGCTTCCCGCTCGTGCCGGCACAGTTGAGAGACAAGCAGTGCGGAGGATACGGGCGAGAAGCCCGCCCCAGCGAAGGGACTACCGATCCCGCACGTATACGCAAGTATTTTACAATTTCTGAAATATAAATCAAAGTATAATAACCCACCTACGGAAAACCGCAACAGTAAGTTTTTTAATCGGGGGAGAATATCAAATATACCTTTTAATTTTTAACATGCAATAAGCTGTAGGCTAATGATTAATACCTTATGCCTAAAAAACAATACATTTGAAAACCAATAAACAAATCGTGACCAAAAACCAAAACCATCCTAAAAAACCAAAAAGCCCTTGGCCCACAAAGGCCGCCATGGAGCAAGTGTATAAAAAAAATCTTTGGGGTGGTGATAATGCAGATTTCTATTCGGGCGAGGGCTCACACCTACCAGCAATAGTAAACCGCTATATAGAAACAGTAACTGCATTTTTTACTTCCTCTAAACCCCCACTAACCGTCTGTGATCTGGGTTGTGGCGATTTTAATGTAGGCAAAGAATTGGTAAAACATACCAAGAAGTATATTGCCATAGATATCGTGCCCAGCCTTATAGCCCGCAACCAGCAACTATTTAATGCTCCCAATCTAGAGTTCCACTGTTTGGATATTGCAACAGCCCCTTTGCCCAGGGCAGATTGCGCCATCCTCCGGCAGGTGCTCCAACACCTATCCAATGCCGAAATACAGAGCATAGTTAACAAGTTGGCTGCCTATAAATATGTAATCCTAACGGAACACATCCCCGAAGGAGATTTTATTCCCAACAAAGACATCATTTCTGGCCAAGGGAATAGACTAAAAGTGCAAAGTGGTGTAAACTTGTTGGCACCGCCTTTCAATTTAAAGGTTCAGGAAGAGAAGCAATTATCGAAAGTCGTTTTGAATGATGGGAAAGGGATTATTGTAACTTGGCTTTTTAAACTGTAGACTGTAAGTTGTGGACAAAAATAAACTTTTCGCGCTTCGCCAATTTCTAAAAATATCAAACCCGCAAAGCTCCCCGAAATCCCCTACCCGCATAATATGATTGTGCGCCGTTGTGGTACACAAACACATGTCCGAATCGGTAATCGCCAAAAATGGCGCCACCCAATTTCCGAATGCTCTGTGGAGTTTTTAGCCAGCTTGAGGTTTTGGTGTCAAAATTTCCAAGTTTTTGCAAGTTGCGGTACTCTGCTTCGGTTAAAACTTCGATGCCCATTTCTTCCGCCATATCAATCGCAGTATTGTCGGGGCGGTGTTCCTTTCTAGATTCCCAACCTGCTCGGTCGTAGCAAATGCTTCTTCTACCCTTTGGACTTTCGTCGCTGCAATCGCAAAAAAGGTATTCACCAGTTGTTTTATCCTGCCCTACTACATCTGGCTCACCGCCGGTTTCTTCCATGGCGTCCAAAGACCAGAGTTTTCTTGGATTGGCTTTTAGTTTTCTTTCCACATCTTCCCATTTAACGCCCTTGTGACGGGAAGTGTTTTTTTCGAAACGTGTTTTTAGCACTTGCAACAAAGAATCTCGTTGCTCTGCGGATAAATTCTTATCGGATTTTTTAGGCATTATTTCTTACTTTCTAAATTCAATTCCCCCAAAATTAGAGCATTATGTGGAAAAAATCAAATGGCTATTTACGAACAATTAAAACATAAGATTAAAAACCACCAAATGAGAGAACCAATACCATAATAGGATTTGTCTTTAAGCCTTTCCCCCTCAAATTGAAGATACCGTAAGCAAGCTGTCGAATTACCATTTCGATATTCCAATATTAAAAACCTTACCATTATACGGTTCCCGTGCCATCAAGGATATATTTAATTTCTACAATATCGTTTGCTTGAAGCAATACCGGGAAATTTCCGCTGTTCCATTCCAATCGCTTACACTGAGATTCACATTCCCGCTGTTATCAAATAGAGTCCATCACGCAAAATCTTAATCGTTTCATTCTGCGCACTTTGGCCATTCTCCACAATTTCATACTAGTCAGGAAAATTATACAATATATGGGCCCTTTTGAGGAGAAAGTGCAACAACTCATAAGTCTATTTTCTTTGTTTGAGATGATAAATCGAAACGGCAAACCATTCAAAAAAACAAAACATCTATCTTTATACTTCAATTACCTAAAACAACCGCCATGTTTTTAAAATCCAAGTTTATACTTTTGCTTGCCACCCTTGCCCTCTTTTATTCCTGCAACGAAAACGAGCCACACAATGACCCGTACGATTTACTCGTAGCCTTACCCACCGCCCCAGTGAAAGTAGCAAACACCAGCGGCACTTGGTTGGTGTATGAAATGCATATAAAAGTTTCCAGCCTACAAAAAGTGGAAATTTTCAACAATAACAACCTACAATTATCCTATACCGATTTTATCACCCGGGACGATTTTCATCTTGCGAGTATATGGCTTCAATTTCCACCGCAAGGTTGGACCGATGATGTGTTGGCACATCAATTTTACTATAAAGATTCCACCGGTACCGCCAAACAACACACCTTCAATTTAAAATTAGCCGAACAATTTCCAGATCCCATAACCATTGCTTTCCCCGTGCCCGAAGGCATTTGGTTGGCGGAAGCAGCGGCCAGCCCCACTTCCTATCACACCCGCGCTATTTTCCCCTATCCAGAACCTGTTTTTGATCCCACCCAACAAGGCTATTTAATAGGAAACAATCCGCAGCGATACGCCATAGATTACGCAAAACTGGTAGATGGCCTACCGTACCAAAATGATGGCAGCCAACTGGAAGATTGGTACTGCTATAACCTGCCCATCCTCGCATCACAGGGTGGAAAAGTGATTTTTACCGAAAATAATATCCCAGATAATTTAACGCCAGGCGAATTGGATTACACAATAAACGCTTCAAATATCACTGGAAATGTAGTGTATATTGAACACGATGACGGCAGCATTGGCACATATTGCCATCTTATTCCGAATACAATTTTAGTTGAAGTGGGCGATCTTGTTACCACAGGCCAAGAACTCGGGCGGTTGGGAAATTCGGGAAATTCCTTCGCCCCGCATTTGCATATGCACTTGCTAACAAACCCCGAAGGGAAGCAAATTCTTGAATATGTTGACGGCCTTTTCTTTGAAAGTCTACCTTATAAATTTGCGCAATTTACAAAGCTGGGTCACCTTCCTCCCGGCTATCTGGATCAACCGCCTTTAACACCTTTTACTCCAACAACCAATCAGGTTTATACAGATGTGCTCCCTTCAGAAAGCGATGTTATAGAATTTTGAAAATACTGAAATTTTAAAAACCAAGCAGAAATTCTATGGAATTATAAAGTGTCTTGCAGAAGGTTATTTCAGAAACAGTAAATCATTCCCCACGTCTAAATCGAAGTTGTTTAAAGCTAATTTTATCGAACGTTAAACCACCTACAATAAGGAATAATCCAATAATAGTTGGAAGGCGAATTGGCTCTTCCAAAATAAAATAAATTACTACTAGCGAGAGAAAAGGCACTAAATAAACAAGGTTACTCACTTTAGCAGCGGTAATTGATTTTCGCAACGCAATAGACCAAATAACGAAGGTAATCCCCATTTCAAAAAACCCAACATAGACTGCCCCCAACCACGATTTTAAATTAACGAACACAATTTCCGAAGTAAACAGTAAAACGATAAGGATATAAATAAAACCAAAGAAAAAATTAAGAAACAGTTTACTCAGTTCGTCGCGCTCGTCCTTAATGTTAAAAATCCAAAATAACGCCCAAACCACTGCCGAAGCTAACCCGAAAATCACACCCGCGCCATTGGTAAACGACAGATTAATCAAGTTTCCTCCAGTGGCAATAATTAGCACCCCTATAAAACTAATACCTATTGCAACCACATTTTTAAAACCTATTTTCTGTTTTAGCAAAGGCACAGCCAATAAACTCAGCATAATAGGCCAAGTATAATTGAGTGCTTGTGCTTCTTGGGCAGGTAAAAGCTCGTAGGCCTTAAATAAAATAATGTAATACAGAAACGGATTAACGGCCCCATAAAAAGCCGATCTTAAAATAGCTTTTGCCGGAAGTTTCATTAAATTACCGAACCGCTTTCGCACAGCCATTAATACAGTCAAGGTGAGCAAAGCAGTTGCCGAAGACCAAAACAACAACTGTAAAAAGCTATAACTTTGCAGGGCAATTTTCATACTTGTAGCCACCGTGCTCCACAACAGTACAGCGATACCCGCGTAAATATATGCCTGTTTTTGATTTTTCATTTTAGGCTTTTTTTATATTAATAGTGAACTACTGGATTGCTAAAAATAGGTTTTCGCCTTACTCAACGGTAGGTTTCGGCTGCGCTCAACCTGCTATGGGTTTAAATTTAAACATTAAAAACCATTTTATACGGCCGTTCAATTTTATCTCGAAGCTCTTGAATTCCCATCAATCTAACTTTTCTCAAAAACTCCTTTCCTTCAAAAAACACCAATAATGTGGGTGCAGAAAATACGCTAAATATGGCAGCGATTTCTGGCGATTCCTCTATTTTAATATAAAGAAATTTTACAGCAGGAAATTCTTCTGAAAACAGCGCTTCCACCTTGGGCCGTAATGCTTCACAAACGCCGCAATTTGGGGCAGCAAAGTAAACCGCCACGGCAATTTCAGTTGCAATTGTTTCTTCTAAAGCAGTGGTAGTCATTAATTGTTTCACCTTAATTATTGTTGTCCGCCTCTTCCTCGGAATGGGTATTCATTCTTATAAAATTATAAACCCCTTTTCCTTCGGCTATTAATTTGTCATTTTGAAATGCTTTCATCCGCGCCACGAGTATTCGGTTGCCAAAGCGAATAATTTTTCCTTCCACCATAATGGCTTCCGGTTCGGCGCCACGCAGGTAATCTACCCGCAAATCTATAGTGGCAATTTTGTCGTTCAGCGAGGTAAAATGTGTCGCGCCAATTACACCGCCCACAGAATCCATAACCGTTGCAATTACGCCCCCGTGCCAACGGTTATTTCTAAAGTCGCCCACCAATTCCTTTCTAAACGGCACGCTAATACGCACGAAATTCTTTTCGAGCAGTTCAATTTTTAACCCCAAAAACTTGTGCATCGGGATGGTTTCTTCAAAAGTGGTTTTTATAAGTTGTAAATTGTTTTGGAGCATTTTTTAGTCGATTTCTTATTTTAAAATTCGCTTTTCAAAATTAGGTATAATCGTCCACATTACTATCCTAAAATTACAACACCACATCATTTTAAATGGTTGGAGTGAAACTTTAAGTTGAAAAAAATAGTGGTTTCACGAAAAACGAAATAACTATCTTTGCAAACCGACAACCGACAACCGACAACCGACAACCGACAACCGACAACCGACAACCGACAACCGACAACAGACAACCCACAACAGACAACAGACAACAGACAACCGATATGAACTACTTTTCCACTAATTTCACCCTTGGCATCCTCGGCGGCGGACAATTGGGTAAAATGATGCTCTACGAAACCCGTAAATGGGACATCCGCACCAGCGTCCTCGATCCCAGTGCAGAAGCTCCCTGCCGCATTGCAGCAGACAATTTTGAACAAGGCGATTTAATGGATTTTGAAACCGTTTATAATTTCGGAAAAAAAGTAGATGTACTAACTTTTGAAATTGAAGGCGTAAATGTGGAAGCCTTGGAAAAACTGGAAAGCGAAGGCGTAAAGGTATATCCAAGCGCCGCAACGCTCCGAAATATTCAGGATAAGGGGGTTCAAAAACAATTTTATAAGGAGCACCAAATTCCTACTTCGCCGTTTAAGGTTTATAAAGATAAATACGAACTCAACGAAGCCATTGTTCGCAAAGAGCTGCATTTTCCATTTGTGTGGAAGAGCTGCACCGGCGGTTATGACGGCAAGGGAGTGAGTATTGTTCGTAGTGCGGAGGATGTAATTCCGCTTTCCGAAGACGCTTGTATTGCTGAAAAATTGATCCCTTTTAAAAATGAATTGGCAGTAATTGTGGCTCGTAATCCTTCAGGGGAAGTAAAAACGTATCCCGTGGTAGAAATGGAATTTCACCCCGAGGCAAATCAAGTGGAATACGTTATCTGCCCGGCACGAATAGATGATGCGGCAGCAAACAAAGCGAGAGCCGTAGCATCTAAGGTTTCCGAAGCCTTTAAACACGTTGGCCTTTTAGCTGTAGAATTGTTCCAGACCGAAGATGACGAAATACTCGTTAACGAAGTAGCGCCCAGACCCCACAACAGTGGGCATTACAGTATTGAAGCCAGCTACACCAACCAGTTTGAGCAACAAATAAGAGCTATTTTAGATTTACCTCTCGGCAATACAGAAAGCAAAGTAGGCGGAATAATGGTAAATTTAGTAGGTGCCGAAAGCCACACAGGCCCAGTAATGTATAAAAACATTGAAAAAATATTGGCGATGGAAGGCGTTACACCTCACATTTATGGGAAAAGAGAAACGCGTCCCTTTAGAAAAATGGGCCACGTAACCATAGTAAACAAAGATCTCAACAAAGCGCGAATTATTGCGGAAGAGGTTAAAAAAACGATTGAGGTAATTAGTGAATAAATGTTCCCTCGAGCGCAGTGGAGAGGTCCCTGTTAAGCAGAATAACAATAAACTAACAGGTCTCAACTGCGCTCGACCCGACACACAAAAGTTAACTATCTTTGAAGCCTAAAATGTCCCCTCGAGCGCAGTCGAGAGGTTCTTATTAAGCAGGATTACTATATAGAAGTAGGTCTCGACTGCGCTCGACCAGACATTGAACAAAAAAGTATGAAAAAAATAGCAATAATAATGGGAAGCATCAGTGATCTGCCAGTAATGCAGGACGCTATAGACGTTTTAAAAGAATTTAACATTGAAGTGGAAGTAGATATTGTTTCTGCCCACCGAACCCCCGATAAACTATTTGATTACGGTAAAAATGCCCACACCCGAGGCATTTCAGTAATTATAGCGGGAGCCGGCGGCGCGGCACACCTACCCGGGATGATTGCTTCCCTTTCGCCTTTGCCGGTAATTGGCGTTCCGGTTAAATCCAGCAACTCCATTGATGGCTGGGATAGCGTTCTTTCAATTTTACAAATGCCCAGTGGTGTTCCCGTCGCTACGGTAGCACTCAATGGCGCAAAAAACGCAGGCATTCTTGCCGCTCAGATTATGGGCGCTTCAGATAAAGCGGTGTTGGATAAGATTGTTGCTTACAAAGAAAGCTTGAAAACAAAGGTTGAGGAAGGTGCTAAACAGATTATGAAGAAAAAGTAGTCACGATGTCCGGTCGAGCGCAGTCGAGACCTTATTATTAAAACGTAAATTAAAATGAAATCGTACTACATTTACATACTTGAATGTTCAGATGGTTTACTTTATACAGGTTTCACTAATAATATTTCACGGCGGTTCGATGAACATCAAAACGGATTAAATAAATCTTGTTTCACATACAAACGAAGACCATTAGAATTAATATTCTATCAAGAATTCAATGATGTAGAACAAGCAATATATTTTGAAAAGAAAATAAAAAATTGGAGTGCACAGAAAAAACGAGCCTTAGCGAATAAAGATTTTGAGATGCTTCAAATATTGGCAGAATGTAGAAATATGACACATTCAAAATATAAGCCAACTGCCGATGAGGTCTCGACTGCGCTCGACCAGACACAGAACCATTAATACACTATGAAGAATAATCCCCTATTACAACCCTACAACACCGCCCCCTTTTCCAAAATAGAAAACGCACACTTTCTGCCTGCCATCAGCAAATTAATTGCTGAAACTAAAGCGGAAATTGATGCAATCACTTCCAATACGGAAACCCCTACTTTTAAAAATACAGTGGAAGCTTTGGAAAATACCGGTGAACAATTAGATCGAGCTACAAGTATTTTCTTCAACTTAAACAGCGCCGAAACCAATGACGAGATCCAAAAAATAGCGCAGGAAGTTTCGCCTATGTTAACCGAATTCAGCAATGATATGCTGTTAAATGAAACGTTGTTCGAAAGAATTAAAACAGTTTACAAACAAAAGGATTCCTTAAACCTTTCCGAAGAACAGCACATGTTGCTGGACAAAAAATACAAAGCGTTTTCACGAAACGGTGCTAATCTTTCGGATGAAAAGAAAACCGAACTGCGCAAAATTGACGCTGAACTTTCAAAGTTGAAATTGACTTTTGGCGAAAATATTTTGGCGGAAACAAACAAGTTTGAACTTCATCTTACAACTAAAAGCGATCTATCCGGACTGCCCGAAGGCGTAATTGAAGCCGCCGCTCAAACGGCCCAAGAAAAAGGAAAAGATGGCTGGGTTTTTACTTTAGATTACCCAAGTTATGTGCCCTTTATGACTTATGCCGACAACCGCGAACTTCGCAAAAAAATGGCGATTGCCTTTGGCGCAAAAGGATTCCATAATGACGAATTGGACAACCAGCAAAACGTTTTGCAAATTGCAAACCTTCGGCATAAAAGAGCAAACTTGTTGGGTTATAAAAGCCACGCACATTTTGTTCTGGAAGAACGCATGGCCGAAACTCCCGAAAAGGTAAAGTCATTTTTAAATGAATTGCTTGAAAAAGCGAAACCTGCAGCCCAAAAGGAATTTGATGAATTAACCACTTTCGCAAAAGAACTTGACGGCATCGATCATTTAGAAAAATGGGATGGCGCCTATTATTCCGAAAAATTGAAACAAAAACTCTTCAATTTGGACGATGAAAAGTTAAAGCCTTATTTTGAATTAAAGAACGTTATCAATGGGGTTTTTACAGTTGCCGAAAAACTCTACGGCCTTCATTTTGAAGAAGTACACAACATTGATAAATACCACACCGACGTAAAAACATATGAGGTAAAAGACGATGAAAACGAATTGGTTGCCATATTTTACGCAGACTTCCACCCGCGGGCTGGAAAGCGAAATGGCGCTTGGATGACTTCCTATAAACCCCAGCAAATAAAAGACGGTAAAAATGATCGTCCGCATATTTCAATTGTTTGTAATTTTACGAAGCCAACGGCCAGCAAACCTTCGCTGTTAACTTTTAACGAAGTAACAACTTTATTTCACGAATTTGGCCACGCCCTTCACGGCATGTTGGCAAACACCCACTACCCTAGCCTTTCGGGAACGAGCGTATATTGGGACTTCGTGGAATTGCCCAGTCAAATTCTAGAAAACTGGTGCTACGAAAAAGAAACTCTGGAACTGTTCGCAAAACATTACAAATCAGGCGAAGTAATCCCGATGGAATACATTGAGAAAATAAAGGATTCCGCTACTTTTTTAGAAGGCATGGCAACCCTGCGCCAATTGAGTTTTGGAATGCTGGATATGGCTTGGCACGGGAGCGACCCTTCAGGAATCGCGGATGTAAAAGCCTTTGAAGTTGCCGCCTTTAACGATACACAACTATATCCCGATGTAAAGGAAAATTGTATGAGCACTTCGTTTTCGCATATTTTCCAAGGAGGCTATTCCGCAGGTTATTACAGCTACAAGTGGGCTGAAGTTTTGGATGCCGATGCTTTCGCATTGTTTAAACAGGAAGGAATTTTCAACAAAAAAGTAGCAGATCGTTTTAAGGGTTTTGTACTGTCACAAGGCGGCACGCTGGACCCGATGGAACTTTATATAAAATTCCGCGGCCAGAAACCAGATCCCGAAGCTCTTTTAAAAAGAGCTGGATTAGTATAATGAAAAAAGACCTAACAGGAGATTGCTTCGTTACTCGCAATGGTGCCTATTAGACCTATTCCAAATGTCACCTCGAGCGCAGTCGAGAGGTCATCTTTTCAACATAATTATGATTAAAAAGCAGGTCTGGACTGCGCTCGATCCAACACTAGTTCAATATAAACTTCTTTGAAAACGTATGTCCGTTTTCCAAAGTAAAATGCACGATATAAAAACCGTGTGCAAATTGGCTAAGTTGAAGGCTGCCACCTTCAGAATTTACATTTTCAGAAATTATTCTTTGCCCGGCTACGTTGTAAACAGACACTTCTTTTACGTTAGACACCGTATTGTTTAACTGATAATTCAAAGTTTTGTTTTTTACAAAAACGCGAATGGCATTTTCAGAAAAATCATCTACCGACAATATTTGTGGTTTTGCGGCTTCAATTAAAAACTCCAATCCAAGTTTTGCAAATTTTACACTGTGTTCCGGCGTATTAAAGAACGAATACACGTCGCCCGGACTATGGATATTTGGATTGTCTTCGCCCATTCTTGCTTCAAAAGGAAAAGCGGCGTCATACCCATTATCTGCCCAGCTTGCATGGTCTGAGCAGCCGTAGCCACATTCAGTATAGCCATAGGTAAAATTGTGAAGGTTATTGGGGTTATTGCTGTTGTAATGATCCATCAATTCGGTTAGGTAGGTGTTCAGCTGGTTGCTATTGTACCAATCTGTTGTAATATAAATATCGCTGCTGGAACCATTGTACCCCGTCATATCAAACTGAACATAAGCCGCTACATTTACACCGTTGTTTGCGTATTCTTCTGCAATTTCGGCAGAACCTACCAAACCAATTTCCTCGGCGGCAAAAGCCATAACTTCAATGGTTCTATTTGGCACGAAATTCTTTTCTAAAAGCACGCGAACCATTTCATTTAAAGAGGCAATTCCCGAAGCATTATCATCTGCTCCCGGCGCATTGTTTTTATCGCCAAAGGTGGTAGAATCTATATGGCCGCCAATAATTACAAATTCATCTGGCGTATTAGCCCCGTCAAAAGTTATAATCACAGAAGGCATTGGCGTGTTTACGTGGTTAAAAATACGTGTATGTACATCGGTTCTTCCCGATGCTGCAATAATGGCGTCCCACTTGGCCTGTTGATCGAGAACTGCCAGCTCGGCTTGCGATTTTGTGTGGTAACGCGTTCCGTAATTTTGAAGATTTAAAATATCGTCTTCAATATTTTGCCCGTCAACTAAATCTAAGCACTCGTTTACAAAGGCATCTTCGGTAATACTAAAATCAATTTGCGGACTTCTGCGTTCAACCGGCTCCAAAGCTTGTAAGGCCTTTTGGGCCGAAGCCCTAAAAATATAACCTGGGCCGTGCGTTTTTACATTATCGTGAATACTGTGCGAAACTTCTTCAGAAAGTAGAACCGCAGCTTGCCTGTCATTGCTTGCCAAAATGGTCATTCCATCTGGATAAAGTGCTTTAAATGAAACCGCATCTGCAGCATCCATGGTTGCATAAAAAGTATTGTCGTTTTGTGCAAAACCAACAATTGTAAATAATAGGAACATTAAAATTCCTGAAGTAAATTTTTTCATTGGGAAGTTTTAGGAGTTAATTTTCCGTAAAAATAAAACATCTCAATTAGTTATAAGCGCATTTTGCAAGTTTAACGTATTCGCACCTACCACCTTTGGTGCCATTGCTAAATGTATCTTTTGCTATTTTAAAGAATATATTAACTCAGTTATAAAGCAGATTCAATGCCTTTAGGGCTAATTTCAAACTAAATAATTAGCATTTCCGTATATGTTATAGAACTTCCCTATTTTTGAAATAGGTTTAAAAAATTTGCTGTGGAAATATTAAATCCTGAAATATGGGTAGACAAATATGCCGATTACCTCTACAATTATACTATTGTGCGGGTAAACGACCCTATTGTTGCGCAAGATCTTATTTCTGAAACATTTTTGGCAGGTCTTAAATCGAAAGATAATTTTAAAGGTGAAGCCACAGAGCGCACCTGGCTCATTTCAATTTTAAAGCGAAAAATTATTGATCACTACCGAAAGATAAATTCGAAAAAAGGAAAAGCCGAAGTGCATATTTCGTATAAAAGTGAAGATTCGGATGGAGATTGGCTGGAGGAAAATGCCGCGGATCCTTTTGATAAAACCGCGGAGGACACTATGGAAAATACCGAATTGGGTCTTGCAATTTTAGCATGTTTAGACAAGCTTCCGGAAAAACAAGCAACAATTTTTAAATTGAAAACAATTGCCGAATACGATACAGAGGCCATATGTAAAGAATTTAATATTACACCGTCTAACTTATGGGTGATAATTCACCGTGCACGAAAATCGCTTGCCGAGTGCCTCGAAAAAAATTGGTTTAATTAATGCGAATGAAGTTTTTTTTAAAATGTAACGAAGCCGCACAAGTTTGCGACAAAACCCAATATAAGGAAGCTTCTTTCTTAGATAAGGTCATGCTAAAAGTGCATTTATTAATGTGCAAATTGTGTCGCGATTACTCAAAACGAAATGTAGCCCTCACAAAAAAAATTGAGTCTGCAAATATTAAAACCCTTTCGGAATCGGAAAAACAACAAATAAAAAACCGACTTCAACAGTAATACCGCTAATTAAAACAAATTAAAACACTTGAAATAAAAGATAAAGCAGCAACCACAGTATAGGTAGGCCTTCTATCCAAAAAGAAGCAAAATAACGAGTTTGACGTGTTTTTGAAATAACCAACAACCATCCCAATACTACACAAAATACAAGTAAACTTAACAGATAAGGCGCTTCAGAATACTCTTTAAAAAATTCAATTCCCAGACACGACAACAAAATAAATAACCCCAACAATTTTGTGTTTTTAACACCAAATTGCTGCGGCAGCGTTTTTAAATTTAAACCGTCATACGGCACATCGCGAATTTCAAAGGGCAGAATAAGCGCCACAACAATTAAAATGCGCTGAAAGAAAGTTAAAAACACATCGGGGGTAATTGCAACTTCTGAAGCTACAAACGGTAAAATAACGCTCACTCCCGCCCAGACAAAGGCCACCACAAAAATTTTTATACCTGAAAGATTTCGTAGGTTTTTACTTCTAATTACCGGAACTGCATATAAAAAAGTTGCCATCCCAAAACCCACCGTTAGCAATAAAACCTCTATGCGCAGTTGGAGTGAAAAGTAAACAAGTAAAGCAAAACACACCGCAGAAAATATCTGGATCAGCCTCAAGGATTGCGTTAAACTTCGATGATGAAGTCCAGCTACCTTGGCGTATTTTACAAAATTATAACCTGTTAAAGCCGCCAGAAACACAAACCCCCAAAGTGCATTTATAATAACCAAGCGATATTCCAAAACGGTAATCGCCAGCAAAGCCACAACTGCTAAGGCAACGTGGATGCTACTGTTAATGTAAAAGGCAAAAATACGTTTTAAAAACCCCATTATATCAAAATTAATCAAAGTGTTAGTAACCTCATTATTTAGTTGAAAAATATTAAGTTTCAAACCATTAAAAAAGAAGCTATTTCGCGTTAAAAATCGTAAATTTGCCAGCTTAATTTCAATCGCATATTTAATGAATACAGATTCTTTTGCTTTAAGACATATTGGCCCTCGGGAAAGCGATCTTCCCGAAATGCTTTCAACTATTGGTGCAGACTCTTTAGATCAACTTATTTTCGAAACTGTTCCGGACGATATTTTGCTGAAAAAAGCACTTAACTTGGATACCGCAATGAGCGAACAGGAATACCTGGAGCACATTACCGAGCTTTCCACAAAAAACAAAATCTTTAAAACGTATATTGGCTTGGGATACCACCAATCCAACACCCCTCCCGTAATTCAGAGAAATATTCTGGAAAATCCGGGATGGTACACGGCATATACACCGTACCAGGCCGAAATTGCGCAAGGTAGATTAGAAGCGCTGTTAAATTTCCAAACCGTAATTACAGATCTAACAGGTATGGAATTGGCAAACGCTTCACTTTTAGACGAATCTACTGCCGCAGCCGAAGCCATGTCGTTACTTTTAAACGTACGCGAAAAAGACAAGAAAAAAAACAATGCCGTAAAGTTTTTCGTTTCTGAAGAAATATTGCCGCAAACCCTATCGTTATTAGAAACTCGCGCCACTCCTATTGGCGTGGAATTGGTGGTTGGCAATCACGAAGAATTTGACTTTTCGGACGAATATTTTGGAGCTTTACTTCAATATCCAAGTAAAACCGGAAAGGTTTTCAACTTTAAAAGCTTTATAGAAAAAGCGAACGACAACCAAATTAAAGTTACTGTTGCGGCAGATATTTTAAGCCTTGTAATGCTAGAATCTCCAGGACACTTTGGAGTTGATGTTGTTGTTGGAACAACCCAACGATTTGGCATTCCCTTGGGTTATGGCGGTCCCCACGCAGCATTTTTCGCTACTAAAGATGAGTATAAAAGAAGTATTCCGGGAAGAATCATTGGCGTTACAAAAGACACCGATGGCAACCGCGCCCTACGGATGGCACTGCAAACCCGGGAGCAGCATATTAAGCGCGATAAAGCAACTTCAAATATATGTACCGCTCAGGTTCTGCTTGCGGTTATGGCCGGAATGTACGCCGTTTATCACGGCCCCGAAGGTTTAAAATATATTGCCAAAAAAGTTCACAATGGCGCTGCAACCCTTGCAAATGCATTAGAAAAACTGGGCTTCGAGCAAGTAAACGATACATACTTTGACACCATTGCAATTAAAGCCGACGCTACAAAAATCAAATTTTTAGCCGAGGCCAAAGAAGTTAACTTTTATTATCCCAACGACGAAACTGTTTCAATTTCTATTAATGAAACCACAACTATAAAAGACCTAAATAAAATAGTTGCAATCTTTTCCGAGGCGATTAAAAATGATTTCGAAAAGATTACCGCCCTAGAAACAGGCAATAAAATCCCGGAAGAAGTTGCCCGCAAAACTGAGTTTTTACAACAGGATGTATTTAACTCCTACCACAGCGAAACAGATTTAATGCGCTACATTAAAAAATTGGAGCGAAAAGACCTGTCTTTAAATCATTCTATGATTAGTCTGGGCTCTTGTACCATGAAACTAAACGCCGCTGCAGAAATGCTTCCGTTAAGCGACCCAATGTGGGGTAATATGCATCCATTTGTTCCTGTAGAACAAGCGGAAGGCTACCAAATTGTTTTAAAGAAACTGGAAAAACAACTTACCGAAATTACCGGTTTTGCAGCAACTTCACTTCAACCAAACAGTGGTGCGCAAGGCGAATTTGCTGGATTAATGGTTATTCGCGCCTATCACGAATCGCGTGGAGATGCACATAGAAATATTTGCTTAATTCCTTCATCTGCTCACGGAACAAACCCCGCGAGTGCCGTAATGGCTGGAATGAAAGTAGTTGTAACAAAGGCTACTGCAGAAGGAAATATTGATGTGGAAGATCTTCGTGAAAAAGCCATTAAACACAAAGACAACCTTTCCTGTTTAATGGTTACCTATCCTTCAACCCACGGTGTTTACGAGTCGGCTATTCGCGAAATAACAAGTATTATACACGAAAATGGCGGACAAGTTTATATGGATGGGGCTAACATGAACGCACAGGTTGGCTTAACCAATCCTGGAGCTATTGGCGCAGATGTTTGCCACTTAAACCTTCATAAAACTTTCGCAATTCCTCACGGGGGTGGCGGCCCAGGTGTGGGACCCATTTGTGTTGCAGAGCAATTAGTTCCGTTCCTGCCTTCAAATCCTGTAATAAAAACGGGAGGCGAAAATGCTATTTCGGCTATTTCAGCAGCACCTTATGGCAGCTCATTGGTTTGCTTAATTAGCTATGCTTATATATGTATGCTCGGTGTAAATGGTCTAAAAAAAGCCACACAATACGCTATTTTAAACGCCAATTATATTAAAGAAAGACTCAATGGTCATTACGAAGTTCTTTACGCTGGCGAACGCGGCCGCGCAGCTCACGAAATGATTGTAGATTGCCGTCCGTTTAAAGCAAAGGGAATTGAAGTTACAGACATTGCCAAACGCTTAATGGACTACGGTTTTCACGCGCCAACAGTTTCCTTCCCAATTGCCGGAACTTTGATGATTGAGCCAACAGAAAGTGAAAGCAAAATGGCTTTAGACCAATTTTGTGAAGCCATGATTTCTATTAGAAAAGAAATTGAAGCGGCAGATAAAGACGAACCAAATAACGTTCTGAAAAATTCGCCACACACTTTACAAATGTTAACGGCAGACGAATGGGATTTTCCATACAGCAGACAGGAAGCAGCTTTCCCAATAGAATATGTTACAGATAATAAATTCTGGCCGTCAATTAGAAGAGTTGATGACGCTTATGGCGACCGGAATTTAATTTGTACTTGCGACCCGATAGAAGCTTACATGGAAGCTTAAGAAAGTTTGCAGTAGCGGTATTCAGTACTCACTTTTAGAGTGAAAAGGATTAACTGAATACCGTTACTGAATACTGAACACATTTTTTTCCGTACTTTTAACAAAACTTTTTAACAATATGAATGTCAAAATAACCGGTATAGGCAGTTACATTCCAAGCGAGATTGCGAAGAATGAACATTTCGGAAACCATCATTTTTACAATGAAGATGGAACGCGCTTTGGCCAAGAAAATGAAACGATTATAGAAAAGTTTAAAGCCATTACCGGTATAGCCGAACGCAGATACCTACCCAAAAGCCTAAATACGTCAGACATTGCAACCTTTGCCGCAGAAAACGCAATTAACAGCGCAGGAATTAAAAAAGAAGAATTAGATTACATTATAGTTGCCCACAATTATGGCGATGTAAAATACGGAGCCGTGCAGAGCGATACGGTACCCAGCATTGCTACCCGAGTTAAACACAATTTAAAAATACAAAACCCTACTTGTGTAGGATACGATATGCTTTTTGGATGCCCTGGATGGATTGAAAGTATGATACAAGCCAATGCATTTATAAAGGCCGGAATTGCCAAAAAATGTCTGGTTATAGGCGCCGAAGCGCTTTCGCGCGTTGTAGATCCGCACGATCGCGACTCTATGATTTACAGCGATGGCGCAGGTGCCGCAGTGGTTGAAGCCACCGGCGCTGAAGGCGGAATTCTTAGTCATTTTAGTGCCACCTACGCTTTTGATGAAGCACACTTTATTTACTTTGGCGAAAGCAACAATTTGGCGAAAAAGGACAACCGCCGTTACATAAAAATGTACGGTAGAAAGATTTATGAATTCGCGCTAAGCCACGTGCCAGATGCCATGAAAATCTGCCTCGAAAAAAGCGGCCACGGCATAGACGAAGTGAAAAAAATATTCATCCACCAAGCCAACGAAAAGATGGATGAGGCCATTGTAAACCGTTTTTACAAGTTATACGACAAGGCCGCTCCCGAAAAAATCATGCCCATGAGCATCAACAAATTGGGCAACAGTAGCGTAGCCACGGTACCCACGCTTTACGACCTGGTTTTGAACGGTGAGTTAGAGGGCCACTCGATTAAAAAGGAAGATGTGGTTATTTTTGCAAGCGTTGGCGCGGGCATGAATATTAATGCGATAGTTTATAAAGTGTAAATAATTCTGAAATCCGAATTCAGAATTCAGAATTGAAAAAATGTACGAAGGCAAATTTCCGAAGAAAAGATACCATCACACTTTGCGTTTTTTAAACGAAGTAATTTCCAAAGAGGAAAAAATTCTCGATCTCGGTGTTCCTAATCCGTTTTCTGAAATATTAACCAAAGAAGGTTTTAACGTTACAAATACTCACGGACAAGATTTAGACCTCGAGACCGAAGCTGTAAAAACCAATGATTTTGATGTGGTAACCGCCTTCGAAATATTTGAGCATTTGGTCTCCCCTTTCAACGTATTAAAAGATATTCAAGCAAAAAAACTGGTTGCTTCCATTCCTTTAAAGCTTTGGTTTGCCTCGGCTTATAAAAGCAAAACCGACAAATGGGACCGCCACTACCACGAATTTGAGGATTGGCAATTTGACTGGCTTTTGGAAAAGGCAGGTTGGCGTATTGTGAAACGTGAAAAATTTACCAATCCCATAAAAAAAATTGGTATTCGCCCTTTTCTTAGAAGGATTACGCCAAGGTATTATTTGGTTTATGCTGAAAGAATTTAATGAATTTCTACATCGTCATACCCGCCCATAACGAAGAAGCATTTATCGGCAAAACTCTTGGGTCGTTAGTTGAGCAAACCTTACTTCCCAAAAAAATTGTTGTTGTAAATGACGCTTCAACAGATGGGACACAACAAATAATTGATCAATTTTCAGAAAAATACCATTTTATAAAAAGTGAATTTCACAATTCAAAAAAACTTCACGAGCCGGGCAGTAAAGTTATAAATGCTTTTTATAAAGGTTTTGAAACGCTAGATGATGACTTTGATGTTATATGCAAATTTGACGCTGACATTATTTTACCCCCAAATTATTTCGAAAAAATAATAGAATTATTTTCATCCGATGAAAAAGTAGGCATTGCTGGCGGTAATCTTTATATTAAAGTAGAAAATGAGTGGAAATTTGAAAACATTTCAAAAAAAACTAAAGTGCGTGGCCCTATAAAATTGTACAGAAGAAAATGTTTCAAAGAAATCGGCGGCCTAAAAAAATCAATGGGCTGGGATACGGTGGATGAGCTCCTGGCCCAATACCACGGTTGGAAAGTAAAGACCGACCCTTCGCTGCACGTAAAGCATTTAAAACCTACGGGCAAAGTCTATACAAAAGCCTCAAAACACAAACAGGGCGAGGCTTTCTATAAAATGCGCTACGGGTTTTGGCTTACGCTTATCGCTTCGGCGAAACTCGCCTCCAAAAAAAATAGTTTTTCATTTTTTGCAGATACATTAAAAGGTTACTTTAAAGCGAAAAACGCCAAATTAGACTTTATCGTTTCAGAAAAGGAAGGCGAATTTATCCGCAACCTCCGTTGGAAAAACATTCGAAAGAAATTGGGATTGGGGTGATTTAAGATTTAAGATTTAAAATACGACAACATCTCCTTAACATATAATCGTAGATAAATTCGTTATTTTTGCTCCTTAAATTTTAGCAATGCAACTCAAGATTTCTTTCCTCACATTTTTTTTCTCAAGCCTACTTATTACTACTTCCTGCGTTTCTGTTCAGGTAAGCGATAATACGGTATCTACATATTCGTCAGAAGAAAAGAAACCCAAGAATATTATTTTATTAATTGGCGACGGCATGGGGCTGAGCCAGGTTTCCGCCGCAATTTATTACAAGAACGGCAAACCAAATTTTGAACATTTCAGTACAATTGGACTAAGTAAAACATCGTCCGCTAGTGATTTAATTACCGATTCGGCCGCTGGCGCAACAGTTTTTTCCACTGGCGTTAAAACATACAACGGCGCAATTGGTGTAAATAAAGATACAATTGCCGTACCAACCATTGTAGAGCAACTTTCGCAACGAGGCTTGGCCACGGGTATTATAGCTACTTCGTCTATTCAACACGCTACCCCTGCCAGTTTTTATGCCCACGTAAAAAGCCGAAGAATGTATGAGGAAATTACAGAATTTGCACCTAATTCCGGTGTAAACTTTTTTGCTGGGGGTGGATTGAAATTCTTCAATAAAAGAAAAGATGGAAATGATTTGTTAGCTGAAATGGAAGCCAAAGGCTATAAAGTAATTACGGATCAACTTCCGAAAACCCCCAGTGAGAAAAACGAACTTATTTTACTTGCAGAAGATGGAATGCCCAAAATAAATGAAGGCCGTGGCAATTTTCTTCCGAACGCCACCAAACTTGCATTGGACAAACTGTCTAAAAACGAAAAAGGATTTTTTTTAATGGTTGAAGGAAGCCAGATAGATTGGGGCGGCCATAACAACGACGCCGATTACTTAATAGAAGAGCTTTTAGATTTTGACAAAACCTTGGGCGTAGCTTTAGATTTTGCCAAGCAAAATGGCGAAACGCTTGTAATTGTTACCGCAGACCACGAAACAGGAGGTTTTACACTAGCATCTGACGGCAAAGATTACAACAAAGTAAAACCGGTTTTTTCTACTACTGGCCACTCAGGTACGATGGTTCCCGTTTTTGCGGAAGGCCCTGGCGCTTCTAAATTTAATGGTATTTTTGAAAGTATTGCGATATACCATAAAATGATGGCTCTTTTTGATAAATAAAAGCCAAAAAAAGCATTTTCAATTATCAGTGTGCTAATTTTAGTATTTTAGCCATAGCTTACGATTGTATGAAGTATATAGAAGATATTGGTTCTTATTTTATAATGCTAAAAAAGGTGTTTGGTAGCTTTACCAAAACATCGGTTCTGCGGCATCTTATTTTTAAGGAAATCAACGATCTTATTATTAGCTCGTTGGGCATTGTAGCATTTATCTCCTTTTTTGTGGGCGGGGTTGTGGCCATACAAACGGCCCTAAATATGGATAACCCTATAATTCCGGACAGCCTAATAGGTTTCGCAACGCGCCAATCTGTTATACTGGAATTTGCCCCTACCTTTATTTCCATAATTATGGCGGGAAAGGTAGGCTCGTTTATTACTTCCAGTATAGGCTCTATGCGGGTTACCGAACAAATAGACGCTTTGGAAGTAATGGGAATTAATTCATTAAACTATTTAGTTTTTCCGAAAATTGTGGCTCTAATGTTCTATCCGTTTGTAATTGTGCTCTCAATGTTCCTTGGCGTTCTCGGTGGTTGGGTGGCTGGCGTTTACGGCGGTTTTACCAGTTCTTCCGATTTTATTGCGGGGGTACAGGAAGATTTTATTCCCTACCAACTCTTTTACGCTTTTTTTAAAACTTTTGTTTTTGCTTTTATTCTCGCCACCGTTCCTTCTTGGCAAGGATTTTATATGAAAGGTGGCTCGCTAGAAGTAGGTAAGGCCAGTACAAATTCGTTTGTGTGGACCAGCGTGCTTATCATTGCCGCCAACTATATAATAACTCAACTTCTCCTTAGCTCATGATAAAAATAGAAGATGTACATAAAAGTTTTGGCGATGAGGAAATCCTAAAAGGAATATCAACCGAATTCGATAAAGGAAAAACAAACCTTATTATTGGACAAAGTGGAAGTGGAAAAACGGTTTTGCTTAAATGTCTTATCGGACTTTTTAAGCCTGAGAAAGGTAGAATCTATTACGAAGATAAGGCCATACAAGATATGGACGACGAACAGCAGCGCAAGTTACGCGAAGAAATTGGAATGCTTTTTCAAGGCGGAGCACTCTTCGATTCTATGAATATTGAAGAAAATGTTATGTTCCCGCTGCGAATGTTTACCAAGCAGAAAAAAGCCGATATGGTTGCCAGGGTAAACGAAGTATTGAAACGGGTAAATCTTGAAAATGTGAATAAAAAATTTCCAGCAGAAATATCTGGTGGAATGCAAAAAAGGGTTTCCATAGCCCGTGCAATTGTAAACAAACCAAAATTTCTTTTTTGCGACGAGCCCAATTCCGGTCTCGATCCAAAAACAGCAACCTTGATTGATACATTGATTCAGGATCTTACCCACGAGTACGATATTACTACAATTGTAGTAACCCACGATATGAATTCGGTGATGGAAATAGGCGAAAAAGTGGTACTGCTGAAAGACGGAAAACTGGTGTGGCAGGGCACCAATCAACAAATTTTCAAAACAGATAATGAAGATGTTACAAACTTTGTGTATTCATCAGACCTTTTCAAAAAAATTCGCGAAGTACAACTAAGAGAAGGCTAACCCTATGGATATTCCGAAACTTGAAGGGTATCAAATTTCATTTTAAACTTCATCCAAGCTTCTATCTTTTTTAAATCTGCCTTCCGATTTTTAGAAGAAACATTCTTTTTCCAACGAATATTTATAACCGGGACAGTATCCGTAGTTTTAAAATTAGTGGTTATTTTATTCGAAAAACTGAAAGTTTCAATGTTTTCGTAATTAATTTTAATCTCTTCGCTTAACTGTTTAAACGGAATGTTCTGTACTTTTAAATGAGCTATTTCGTTTTCCAAAAAGCGAATCTGTTCATCTTTATTTTGAATAATTTGCTCGTTTTTAACATACAGATCTTCTAAAATTCCCGCCTTAATTTCACCGGAAAGTTTGGCTGCCATTTCCCCACTTTGATCGGCACCTTGATAAATACGCAACCGGGTTTCGCTTAAATTTTCGGTATTTTCCAATTCCTGAAGCCACTCGTTTATTTTATTTTGTGGTACAGGACGACCAATTAAATACACGTCAATATTTTTAGATTTATAGTCCTGCGTAAACTTTACAACTTCGGCACCTTCGTATTGGATAACGTTTTTTACAAAATCCTTGGTTTTATTTTCAAAAACCTGTTGGTCTAAAAGTTTAAGAAACAACCATACGCTGGGTATCATAACGGCAATAGCTATTACGGTTGCAATTTGCGCAGTTCGTTTTCTGCGCTTGCTATTGGCATAACGCACCAACGGAAACTGTAATATCTTTGAAACAATAAAGGTAGAAAGCGCAATAAAAACCGCATTTATAGAAAATAAATACAAAGCACCACCCGCATACGAAGCATTACCTATAGCCAAGCCGTAACCCACGGTACAAAGAGGCGGCATTAAAGCAGTGGCAATTGCAACTCCAAAAATAACACTGGCAATTGTACCACTCTTTGTTTTTGCAACAATTAATCCCAATCCACCAAATATTGCAATAAGCACATCTAAAATTGTAGGATATGTTCTGGCAATAAGCTCAGGCGTCTCCTCGGTTAAGGGCGAAAGTTTAAAATACAGAAAAGCGGTTAGCACACTTAAAAAAACCATCACTCCAAGATTAATTAAGGAGCGTTTAAGCGTATCTACATCGTTAATGGCAACAGAGAGCCCAATACCTACAATTGGCCCCATTAATGGCGAAATTAACATCGCACCAATAACCACCGCTGTACTACTAACATTTAGCCCAATAGAGGCCACAAAAATTGAAAAAATAAGAATCCATGCGGTATGGCCCTTAAACGAAATATCTTTCTTAACGGCTTCAATGGTCGCATCGCGGTCTGTATCTGCACGAATGTCAAAAAGTTCGCTCAGGAATTTTTTGATACTTTGCCAAGTGTTGAGCTTTACTTGCTCAAACTCCTCATCATTTGGAGTAACCTTAACGTCCTGATTATTTTGTGATGTACCCATTACAAATATTTTTTACCGAATTTATTCGAAACCTCCTGCAACAATGCTTTTATATCCTGCTCCTTCGCTTTCGGAAATAGCAAAAGAACATCTTCTTTATCCACCACAATATAATCTTCAATCCCGTCTAAAACAACAAGTTTTTTTCTATCAGTAAAAATCATGTTTTTATCAGAATTCTTTAAAAGTGTTTCGGCATTTACAATTGCATTCTCACCTTCATTTTTGTTCAATTTGTCATAAAGCGCACCCCAAGTTCCCAAATCATTCCAATCGAAAGTAGCTTTTTTTACGAATACATTGGCAGCCTTTTCTAAAATTCCATAATCAATCGAAATATTTTCGGCTTGCGGATAAGTATGTTCAATAAACTGTTTTTCTTCCGAAGTATTTAAAGTTTGCATCCCTTTTGAAAACAAGGTGTTCATTCGGTTCAAATAAGTTTTAAATGATGCGGTAATACTTTTTACGCTCCAAATAAAAATACCTGCATTCCAAAGAAAGTTTCCTGCTTCCAAAAATTGTTTGGCAGTGTTATAATCGGGCTTTTCGCGAAATTGCTTTACCGGTTTTATTTGTGAGGCGCTGCTTTTTTCGCTTTCTATATACCCATATCCCGTATTCGGAAAAGTTGGCTCAATACCCAAAGTAAGTAGGATATCTTCGCGCTGCGCCGCATCAAAACAGGCTTGCACATCATTGGCAAATGCAGCTTCATCTTCAATCCAATGATCGCTGGGCGCAACTAGCATTAATGCGTTGGGATTTTCCTTTTTAATTTTTAATGCCGAAAGTAGAATACAGGGTGCGGTATTTCGCATTGCGGGCTCTAAAACCACTTGTTTTTCGGTAATTCCGGGTAGTTGTTTTAAGGTAATTTCCAAATACATTTCATTGGTGAGAATGTATATGTTTTCAGAAGGAATTATTTTATTTAAACGCGAAAAAGTTTTTTGTAATAAGGTCTGTCCCGTCCCCAACATATCGTGAAACTGCTTTGGGAATTCTTGGGTACTCATAGGCCAAAACCTTGAACCAATGCCGCCCGCCATAATTACTGCGTAATAATCCTTATTCATATTTTTAGCATTTAACAAACCTACAAGGCTTTAAATACCTTGCAAAAACCATATTGCTCCCGGAAATTAATTTTCCTTTTGTGGGTTCGGAGGCGTCAAAAATTCCACTTCGGCATTCGGATTAAATAAATAGGTTCTTCCCGTAGAAACTTCTACACACTCAAACCTTTTTACACGTTGTTTGCCGCGTTTAAATATTTTGCCGTTATACAATCTAAAATGTGCTCCAAAAGGAATCTCAAAGATATAGTTTTTATCGTTTTCGGGGTCAAATTGTTTTAGGGCTAAAGATAGTGCGGCATCGGTATCGCTGGAAGCTTTCGGATTTTTAAAATGCCGCGCCAAAAATGGCAGTAATTGATTGGGGAAAACTTCGGGACGCAAATAAGGCAACATTAATAATTGAAAAGTGCGCTTCCACTCTATCCCATGCGGTTTAATAAAACGCCCGTATTTTGTAAAAGCCTCCAAATGTGCAATTTCGTGAACTAATGTAATTAAAAATCGATATTTATTTAGCGACGCATTTACTGTTATTTGGTGTTGCCCATTGGGCATTTTTCGGTAATCGCCGTGTCGTGTAACGCGCTCGTTTACAATTTTAAGATGAACATTATGGGTTTTTATAAGTTCAAAAGCGGAGGCTACGGAAGCTTGCGGAATATATTTTTCTAGAATTTCTGTCATACGGAATAAAGAAGCTGCTAACCGTTATTTCAGTTCCAAAAATAGCCAGTTTAATGCAATTTCAGGCTTTTTACCACACTTAATATCGTCTTCCTGAAAGATATTTTAAAAAATTTGTAGCTGCATTTATTTTGATTTCAACATCTTACATCCTGCTATTTAAAACTGTTCTAAATAAACTTTGAAATATTAATTTTACACTTTAGATTTGCACCCAATTTAAATCCAATCTAAATAAAAATAACAAAATGAAATTCATCACCACCCTATTTTTTATATTGGGAGCACAGTTTATATTTTCACAGGAAGTAGCAAGAATCGAAGGAACTGTTACGGATATTGACAATATCCCAATCCCCTTTGCAAGTGTTTATATTCCCGAACTGAAGAAGGGAAGTGCTGCCGATGCCGACGGAATTTTTACAATTAATAATATTCCGTATGGCGCATGGCAACTTACCGCGAGCGCCGTGGGCCATAAAACTACCACACTAACAATTAATCCCAACGAAGCTGTTTTAAGCGGCATTATTTTTCAGCTATCCTATGATAATCAATTGGATCAGGTAGAAGTTTTCGGAAACCGAAATGACCATCCCGACAAAATTGAGTCTCTAACTCGCTTGCCGTTAAAACCCTATGAGCAAATACAAAGTATCTCTGTACTTTCAGAAAAATTGATTGAGGACCAAGGTGCTTTGAGCATTTCCGAAGCGACCAAAAACGTGCCAGGGGTTTACACTTTCGCAACCTACGGCAACAAACGGGAGAGCATGTCTTCCCGCGGATTTAGAGGCATCCCCATCTTAAAAAACGGTGTCCGCATACATTCCGACTTTCGGGGAGTGGGTATTTTAACAGATATGCAGGGCGTAGATAATATTCAGGTTTTAAAAGGAACAGCCTCCATAACACAAGGTGTAGCCACAGATCTGGGAAGCCCGGGAGGAATTATAAATATTGTTACAAAAACTCCAAAATATACTTCCGGTGGAAGCGTAAGCCTACGGGGAGGAAGCTTTGGACAAGTACGTCCTACCTTTGACGTTTACGGCCCTTTGAACAAAGAAAAAAACCTAGCGTTTCGCTTAAATGGCGCCTTGGAAAGAGCCGATAGTTTTAGGGATTTGGTTGAAAAAGAGAGTTTCTATTTTAACCCTTCCTTTGAATGGAGAGTGAATGAAAAGACAACTGTAACTTTAGAACTAGATCATTATTATGACAGTCGAACTCCAGATTTGGGCACGGTAAATTTGGCCGAAAATGACACAAATGCCATTTACGATCTTCCACATTCACAATTTTTAGGGTTCGAAAACGATCGTTCAATTACCGAAAACACTACTTATGCCATTAGAATGGACCATGAGCTAAATGACAAGCTTACCTTAAAAGGAGCCTTTTACAGTTCTTCTTTAAAATTAAACGACAAAGGGGCAAGCTTAGGCGAAACGATTGAAGAAAATGATACGCCAATTTACAATATTCGCGAGCGCAGTTACACCACTTCTACCCGCGATGACAACAATAGTGTGCTGCAATTTGATTTAATTGGAGATAACGTTTACACAGGTTCTATTAAGCACACCTTCCAAGTAGGCTTTGATTATCGCGCTTCCCGATTTGGCACTAGTAGTCAATCTGCTGGCGTGATTGACACTATTAATGTCTTTCAAAATATAAGTCACACCCTGCCCACTATAGCGCTGGATGCAGCAAGGACAAGTGGCGGCAAAACCCACTCACTCGGCTTTGTGGCACAGGATGTAATTTCTTGGAACACTTGGCTAAAAACATTTTTCGGAGCTCGTTTTAGTTCAACCGAAACCATTTCAGAAGCTGAGAATACACGTAGTGATGCCTTCAACCCGTTGGGAGGAATAATTGTTTCGCCAATTAAAAATGTAAATGTTTTTGTTTCTTATACCAACAGTTCCTATCCGCGTACGGCATCGCGTTTAGGTGAGAACGGTGAGGAATTGGGTAACGAGCGTTACGACCAATTGGAAACCGGTTTTAAGTCCACTTGGCTCAATGACCGTTTGCGTTTCAATTTAACGCTTTATAAAATCAACAATAAAAACATAAATCTGCCTGTTTATGATGAAACCTGGACAAATATTTTATACTATGCTAAAGGCGGAAATGACCAACGACAAGGAATAGAAATAGAACTCACCGGGCGTCCGCTAGAAAACTTGGAATTAATTGGCGGCTATGCATATATTGATTCGCAGTACAAAGAACACACTTCATACGTGTACGGATCGGCACCGTTAAACACACCCAAACACACCTTTAATGCCTATGCCAATTATTCCTTTAGAAACAACATTTTAAAAGGACTTTCCATAGGCGCTGGAGCCTACTTTACCGGGGAACGCCCCATAAACGATTGGTCGTCCGGAGCTGTTACCCATCAAGGAATTGTGCCAAACCAAAAACCTTTTGATGTGGAAGCCTACACCATGGTAAACTTTCAAGCAGAATATAAATTCGATAAAAACTGGAGTCTTCAATTTCTGCTGAACAATGTGTTCGATAAAATAGGCTATAATGCCTATAGAACCAGATATATCAATCAGACCGAGCCACGAAACTTTGCAGGTGTATTGCGTTATAATTTTTAGTTTTTTGAATTGTTAAGTGTCCAAAGGCACAACGTAAGTTGTGCCTTTTATTAATTTTAAAGCCATTATGAAAACAAAAAAATATACGCTTCGAAAATTTATAAACGATGTTCATCTTTGGTTGGGAATCGGTAGCGGAATCGTACTCCTAATTATTTGCTTGACGGGTACCGTTCTCACTTTCGAGCAGGAAATAAAGGGACTCTTTGCCGAAGAGATAACTGTTCTGCCTACTAGGAATGCGCTTCCAATTGAAAACCTGACAAAATCACTTTCCAATGAAGGTGAAGTATTGCGCGTGAGCATAAATCCTGATAACACAAAACCTTATGCGTTTTCGGTTAAAACAAATAATGAAGACAGGCGCGGAACTACCTATTTTGTAGATCAATACAGCGGAACTTTTACAAAGGCTGCGCCAAATGTATTGGACGGCTTTTTTATGACAATGTTTAAATTGCACCGCTGGTTGCTGTTAGACATAGCTATCGGAAGACCAATTGTAGGTATTTCAACTATACTATTTTTAATACTATCCATTACGGGAATTGTACTTTGGTTTCCGAAGAAAAAATTAAAGAAATTAAAATGGAAGCATTTAAAACCAGGATTTAAAATTGCGTGGCGCGCGAAGTGGAAAAGAGTAAATCACGACCTACATGTTACCCTAGGATTTTATACAGCAATATTTTTAATTATAATGTCGCTAACAGGTTTGTTCTGGTCTTTTGAATGGTATAAAGATGCCGGAAGTGCCGTGCTTGGCACCCCTGTATTTGCAGGACGCGGCGGAGGACCCAAAATAAATTCCAAAGCTCCAAAAAACACGAAACAGATTAGTTTTGAGGATGTACTAAAGATTACTCAGAATGAACTTGCTTTTCAGGGAACAACCGAATTACAAATTCCTACAGATCAAACAGAAATTTTCAGCGTAAAAAAATACCATGATCAAGATTTTTTTCAGACTGCAGTAGATGAATTAAAAATAGATCGCGATGGAACGCTAATTTCAAAGCAAATTTTTTCGGAAAAACCCTTAAACGTACAGATTGCAAGTTCCATCAAAGCAATACATATGGGAACAATCTACGGGTGGTTTTCAAAAACAATATATTTTATTTCCTGTTTAATAGCTACGAGTTTACCCATTACGGGCGTAATAATATGGCTGAACAAATTGAAGAAAAAACCTAAGGGAAAGCAGCAACAACTTAAGGCGTAGTGCTTGAAACCTGCAATATTTTACCGTTGTAGAATTTATTCCCATTAAGTGAAAAATCCATAATATATTGCGCCATTTCTGTAGCCGAAAGCGGTGCTTTAAAACCGGGAAAAGCTTCGGCAAGCATTTCGGTTTGTACCGATCCCAAGGCCATAACATTAAAAGATGGACCGGTTTCTTTGTATTCTTCTGCGAGTAATTCAGTTAAGGTAATTAAAGCTCCCTTACTACTGCTATATGCGCTGAGCCCAGGAAACTTAACACTTCCCTGTACACCACCCATACTGCTAATGTTTAAAACGTGTCCCTTCTTTTTCATAAACGGAATTACTGTTTTTATTAATGAAGTTGGCCCCAAAACATTTACATCATAACACTTTTTAAATTCTTCGGATGTAATTTCGGCAAAAGGTTTATTCACCAGAAATCCTGCGTTGTTTATTAAAACATCTACAGATTTCATCCCGGTTTGAAGGTATGCCGATAGCTTTACGATTTCAGATTCATCGGCAATGTCGAATTCCAAAGCGGTAACATTCTTCAGTTTTAAATCTGAAATAGGCTTTGAATTTCGCGAAAGCGCCAGAACATTGTGGCCGGCTATGGCAAAAAGCTTTACCATTTCAAAACCAATTCCACGGGAAGTACCTGTAATTATTATGTTTTTCATAATTTCAATAAATTAAAAGACCTCACAGGTCTCAAAGACCTGTGAGGTCTAACTCACTTTAGTTTTTTCAATTAAACAAACATCGTCACAGGATTCTCAATATACTGCTTTACAGTTTGCATAAACTTGGCTCCTGTTGCGCCATCGATAGTACGGTGATCGCAAGCTAGTGTAACCTTCATCGTGTTACCTACTACTATTTGTCCGTTTTTAACAACCGGTTTTTGAACAATCGTTCCAACAGATAAAATTGCCGAATTTGGTTGGTTGATAATTGAAGTAAACTCCGTTATTCCAAACATTCCAAGGTTTGAAACTGTAAACGTACTACCTTCCATTTCCTGAGGTGTAATTTTTTTGTTACGTGCTTTTCCGGCAAGCTCCTTAACTTGAGCTCCTATTTGTGAAAAAGTCATTTGGTCTGCAAATTTTAATACAGGAACTAACAATCCTTCATCTACTGCCACGGCAACACCAATATGAATGTGTTTTGCAATTTTGGTTGCCTCCGGCGTCCATTGGCTGTTTACCTGCGGATGTTTGCGCAATGCCATGGCGCACGCTTTAATTACCATGTCATTGAACGATATTTTTACATCGGGAGTAGCATTTATAGATTCACGAGCTGCAATTGCGTGGTCCATATCCAACTCAACGGTTAAATAATATTCGGGAGCGGTGAATTTCGATTCGGCTAAACGTTTTGCAATGGTTTTACGCATTTGCGAGTTTTTCACTTCCTCAAAACTTTCGGTTCCAACCGGTGTGTAAGCTTGTCCGCCACCGGCAGCTGGATGATAATTTTCAATATCGCTTTTAACGATACGGCCATTTTCTCCACTACCAACAACTTGACGTAAATTAATTCCTTTTTCCTCGGCTAAAACCCTAGCCAAAGGCGATACAAATATTCTTTCCTGTTGTTGGCCATCATCAGTTTTTGGTTTTGCCGACGAAGTATTTTTTGTTTCTGAAACTTTTGCCGGCGCCGATTCCTTCTTATCTTCTTTTGAAGGTTTTTCTTCGGAACTTTTTTCCTTTTTAACCGAAGATTTTCCTTCTTTTTTGAAATTTTCTAACAGCCCTGAAACGTCTGTACCTTTCGGGCCTATTACGGCCAAAACCTCATCTACCGGTGCCGATTCGCCTTCGCCTATACCAATTTTTAAGAGCGTCCCCGAATAAAACGATTCAAACTCCATAGTGGCTTTGTCTGTTTCAATTTCAGCAAGAATGTCGCCTTCGGCTACTTTATCACCTTCTTTTTTTAACCAAGTGGCAACTGTTCCTTCGGTCATAGTATCGCTTAAACGCGGCATGGTAATTACTTCAACACCTTCGGGCAGTTCGGCTCCAGATGAAGATTCTTCAGATTTTTCTTTGGTGTCTTCTTTTTCTGCATCCTTTTTCTCAGCATTATCATTTTTAGAAGTATCTTTTTCTGAAGTGTCATTTTCCGAATCTTCGTTTGATGAGCCATCTTTTTTATCGTCAGATTTTCCATCAATCAATGCTGAAATGTCTTCGTCTTTTTCACCAATAATTGCTAAAAGTGTATCTACAGCTGCGGTTTCGCCTTCGTTAATACCAATGTGGAGCAAGGTACCTTCGTAAAACGATTCGAACTCCATTGTTGCTTTATCTGTTTCAATTTCGGCAAGAATATCGCCTTCCTTTACGGTGTCGCCCACTTTTTTGAGCCAGGTTGCTACCGTACCTTCTTCCATGGTGTCGCTTAAACGCGGCATGTTTATTACTTCTGCCATTTCTTATAATTTATCTGATAAAAACGGGTAATCTTCTTGCTCGTAAACAGAATCGAACATTACGTTCTTCTCTGGATATGGAGATTCATCTGCAAATTTTTCACATTCCTCTACCAACTTTTTCACTTTTTTGTCAATCTTTTTTATGTCTGCTTCCGTTGCCCACTTATTCTCATAAATTTGATGAAGCACATAAGTAATGGGATCTTCTTCTTGCTTTTTGGCCACTTCTTCCTTTGTACGATAATGTTGGGCATCGCTCATAGAGTGCCCTCTGTAGCGATAGGTTCGTAATTCAAGGAATGTAGGACCATCGCCACGACGTGCGCGCTGTATAGCTTCATCCATTTCCTTTGCTACTACTTCCGGTTTCATGGCATCAACTGGTTTGCAGGGCATTTCGTAGCCTAAACCGAGCTTCCAAATATCGGTATGATTGGCAGTACGTGCAACCGAAGTTCCCATAGCGTAGCCGTTATTTTCAACACAAAATACCACGGGCAGCTTCCAAAGCATTGCAAGGTTAAAAGTTTCGTGAAGTGACCCTTGGCGCGTTGCTCCATCGCCCATATAGGTTAAGGTTACCGCATCTCTTTCAAAATATTTATCGGCAAAAGCCAAACCAGCACCCAGTGGAATTTGCCCGCCAACAATACCATGACCCCCATAAAAACGGTGTTCTTTGGAAAAAATATGCATGGAGCCACCCAGACCTTGAGAGGTTCCAGTTGCCTTGCCATAAAGCTCTGCCATTACTCTTTTAGGATCCTCGCCCATCCCTATGGGCTGCACGTGGTTACGGTAAGCGGTAATCATTCGGTCTTTGGTAAGATCCATAGCGTGCAACGCACCTGCCAAGACGGCCTCTTGGCCATTGTAAAGGTGTAGGAACCCCCTCACTTTTTGATTGATATATACTTGTGCTAGTTTATCTTCAAACTTACGCCAAAAGAGCATGTTCTCGTACCAATCTAGATACGTTTTTTTGGTGATTTTCTTCATCTATCTGCTATAAGGTTTTCCCGTGGGGAAAATAATTAAACGGATAACAAAAGTAGTACTTTATAAGCAGAAAATACAAATTCCAAATCCCAAAAACGAAATCTGAAATATTTACGGAGTTTTAAATAAATTCCAGATTTAAAAAAAACAAATTGTAAGTTTTAAGCTTAGCTTTTTCTTTAGAGATATTTGGCATCAAAACCCAGCGGCAATAAATCCATTATGGAAGCCACTTTAATAATGTCGCCAGATTCGCCGCGAAAGTAGATAGCTATTGGGCTTTTTTGTTTTTGTTCGTATTCGGCAAGCGATTGGCGGCAGGCTCCGCAGGGTGCAATGGCCTCGGTTACCTCATGACTTTCGGCTTGTACGGTAATGGCGAGCGCCGTAATCGTTTCATTTGGAAAGTTGGCACCCGCACTAAATACAGCCACCCTTTCGGCACAAAGCCCCGAGGGAAAAGCTGCATTTTCTTGATTGTTGCCCAATACAATTGTTCCGGATGCAAGACGTAACGCTGCTCCCACCCTAAAACGCGAATAAGGCGCATACGCATTTTTACATGCTTGCTGCGCCTTATTCATTAATTCTTGAATGCTTTTTGGAAGCTCCGAAACGGATTCAAAAACTTCCAAGGCAATCTCAATTTTTTGTTTTTTCATTTTATGTTTAATTGCTCACTGGTTTAATTGACAAATTGATTTATTTAAAATTAAACTTTTAAACATTTAAACATTTCATTAGTTAAACCTTTCTAATACTCGTCGTACTCATCGCCAAAGTTAAATGTTAACCCAAAACGAAGGGTACCATCCAGCGGACTATTTGCCAATTTTGAAGTAGAGAACAAGTACGAAATATCAATATTAATGGCGGTATAGCGGAAACCTGCTCCGAATGAAAGAAACTTTCTACTTCCCTTAACGTCACTTTCGTTGAAATAACCCGTACGGAAAGCAAATACATCTTGGTACCAATATTCGGCTCCCAGAGCCCAGGTAAATTCTTTCAACTCTTCACTAAAACCGTCTGGCGCATCGCCAAATGAAGAGAACATACCACTAAAGAAACTTTCGTTGTAATAATCGTCTTCATTATTAATTACACCGTCGTTGTTAGAATCGCTTGGGGTTGGAACCAACAACTTATTAACTTGTGCAGAAACACCTACTTTGTTGTACTCGTCTAAGATAAAATCGAATCCGCCACCTAAAGCGAGGTTTGTTGGCAAGTTACTTTCCGAGCCTACCTCGTCGTACTTAAGTTTAGGACCAATGTTAGAAATATTGAAACCCAATCTCCAACGGCCGTCAAAATCGTCGTAAGGAATTTCTTCACTTTGGTAATACCCTGCAACGTCTACGGCTACTGAGCTTGCTGCAGAAGCATCTGCCACCGCAGTTTGAAGTTTTAAATCTGAACGAATATAGCGTCCGGCAACGGCCATAGAGAATCGTTCGCTAAGCCTAAGTGCATATGAAACATCAAAAAGCAATTCGTTTGGTTTAACCAATAATGGCTCTTCATCTGCTGTTTGGCGCAATTCAATCTCCCCATTACTGAAATATCGGAAACTTGCACCCACGGCGCTTTGTTCGTTTAAACGGTTATAATAAGTAATATTTCCTAAGAATATATCATTTACCAATTTGCTTAGATAGGGGGTGTAGGTTACACCCACGCCCTGCTTTGAAAGTGCAAAAGCGTATTTTGCTGGGTTCCACTGCTGTGAAAAAGCATCGGCAGAAGTAACTACGCCAATATCTCCCATACCAGCGGCACGAGGGTCTGCGGCAATAAGTACAAATGGAACACCTGTTGTTATTACACGATTTTCAATTCCTGTATTATCCTCTTGTGCAACAGATTTAAATGCCACAAGGCCTAACAAAATTGGAATAAATAATTTCTTCATATTAAATAATTTTGAGCAAATATAAATTTAATTTTTAAAGGATGACGAGTTTCTCAAATTTTTCAACCCGCTGATTTGTTAACGCCGAATTAACGGTAATCTTATAAACGTACACACCTTTTCCGATACGATCGCCAAAATCATCGCGGCCGTCCCACGTAATTTCACGACACAGATAGCTTCCAGAAGGTGGCAAGGTTGCATTTTTTGTCCACACCACTTTTCCCGTTACCGTAAACACCTGAACCTGTACATCTAAAGTTTCATCTGGCCTGTTGTGGTTAAACCAGAATTGGGTGTAATTTACAAAGGGGTTGGGGTAATTAAGTACGCGGGTAATTTCGAGTTTATCGTTACCAGCCACTATAAACTGTATTTCGGCCGTTGACGAATTATTGTAAACATCCCATGCTTTTAAAGTTAGGGTATGCAAACCATCTTCAAGATCGCGAAATTTAAAGGTTGCTTTTCCTTTGGTATAGTCGTCAACGTCGGCTTGATAAAATTCGTTTAAAACAAACGGATTAGACTCATCGCCATCCAGAATTGCAACTATATCGTGGCCTATACCACTCGCAGTGTTTATACCGTTGGTATCTTCAAGTTTGGCGAGCAACATAGGAGAATCGTCTGTGATTCCGCCCGACACAAAACTTTCGTCATTCATAAAAAGTTTTATTAGCGGCCCTTCGTTGTCTTCGGGAGCATTTTCATTTAATCCGCCAACATCTATATCTAAGTTTACACCTGCCTGATCTTCCAGTTCGTTATTGCGTTTGGCATATAGACTTACCCTGCCCTTCCCCACAGGGATTTGAATATCTCTGGGAACCACAAATTCGAATTCAAAAAGTCCGTTGGCAATGGTTGCTTTCCCATTAAATAATGATTCACCCAAAGTGGTAAAATCCATTATAAAGTTAAAATTATCGTTATCTAATGTTTGCCTCATTACGTTTTTGTCGAACACTTTTGCTTCTAAAATACCGTTATAATCTGCCATTAGCATCCCCGCTTCATTTATAACTTCGCCAGCAAGTTTTATTTTACTCAAAGCTTTTAAGGTATCTGTTGCTTGCCCGATAGGCACATCGTTCAACCGTGTAATTCGAATACTTTTTTTAGGAAAAGCAAGATGCATTGCAGGATCGCCAATATAGAAAACCACGCGTCTTAAATCGCTATCTATGCCTTGCTTTGCGAGTCTAAGCCCTTCGGCCGGAGTTTCTGGCACATCTCTTCCGTAGCCAAACAGATTGTCTGCCAGTAGCTGATTGAACAATACCCCCGTATTAATATAAATTGCCCGAGTAGTTGTAACCAAGGAAATGGCTCCTCCTTCTTTATTTAAATAGGTAAGTTCGCCAGCTGTAATACGCAATGGGTTGTCAAATTTGGTAAATTCGCAGGTAACTGTAACCACACACGGCAAGTTGTCTTTGTTTCGCAGATTTTGCGCAGTTTCTTTAGTGTAAATATACTCCGCAGCTAGACCATCTTCACCCCCATGGCCAAAATAATCTATAATAATAGCGCCTACATCAAAAGCACTTTTAATGGCTTCGTTTACTTCTGGATAACGGCTACCACCGGCAGAGGCTTCTTGTTGGTAGGCATCGGTGTGAATTTTTTTCACATTAATAAACGGCTTCTCCATAGAGATTTGATCGCCCAACGCATCTAGTTTTAACTGTAATTGCTCCTCATTATCTTCATCGATATCGTCAGAAATTAATACAAAATTGGTTCTCCAGTTGCCATACGAACTTTCGGAGGTGTATTTTATAATTTTATCGACCATGGCATTGGCCATGGAAACATTATCTGCAATTATTCTGCCCATAGCGATGTCTAACAAATCAATATCTGTGGTACCTGAGCCAATAGTGCCCTCACATGGATCCATATTTCCGAAGAAATCGTCAGACATAAACGATTGTGCAATACTAACCCCCGTAAGTGTTTGAAAAGTTGGAACAATATTGTTGTTGTTCGCCAGTCTGTTTTTATAATCTATAGATGCATCGCCTAAAATACCTACATATTTTACCCGTTTTGCTTCGGTGGAAGCGTTGTTATAAACATAGCGAACAAAATTCCTGATTGCACTAATATCCTGACTGCCACCGCTAAATTCCTCATAAATCTTGTCTGTGGTTACCACTTTTACATTAAGACCTTGTAGGTTTTTATGATACGTTGCCAAACGCAATGCAGGTTGAATTAAGAAAGGTGCTGTAATAATAAGATAATCTACATCTCGAAAATTTCCGGAACCATCCTTAAAAATAGTGCCTTTTAAATTTTGATTCTGAACAACCGGTTGTGCAACCTTAACAGGAGCCAAATAATTGGAAGGCCCTACGGCAACATACTCACGCACTTGCCCAAGTGTTTGTTTAAAACTGAATGAGGAAGCATTGTTTTCGTTTTGTTTTGAAGTAATAAACTGGGAGTCGGTAACGTCCCAAACTTGCGAAAACTGTGCGGCATTGGTTATTTGGTATTCACCCACGCCAGTCAGGGTTTCCGCAGCATTATATCTAAAAGGCAATTGTCCTTCGGCACCACTTAATGTTCTAACGGCCCATAAGCCAATATAGTCTAAATATGCAATGCTCGAAGGATTACCAGCATTGTTGTATGATAAATCTATTTGAACAGTTTCGCTGCTGGCCGGAATTTCTTTTCTATATTCATCTAAATCTAAAAGCCCTCCCACTCCTAGAGCTCGAAATTCTATTGGGTCTAGCGAGGTGCTATTAACAGTTACCGCCATTGAAGTGGCACTTTCTGAAGCTGCAGCGGTTTTAATGGTGAGTTGTATTGGTTTGCTGGAAACTATATTTGGGAATTCAAAATTAAAACTTTGTTCATTATTAATATCGAATCGATTGCCAAACCATTTTCTACCCAGTTTTGTCGGACTTTCTTCGTCCTTTTCATAAAATTGATAATCGTCAAATTCTGAAATAGTAAAATCTACCGTTCCTGTTGGTTCAACCATGGGGCGCACCCGTTTACCGGCATCTCCACTTACGGTTACGTAATAAAATGAATCGTCTGTATAAGGGTTTAAATTTGAATCGTTTTCTTCTACATAACCATTAGTACTGGTACCATAAAATAGAATGTAGTCGTTACCATCAAAGGACCCATCTTCTTCACCTACAACTTGAATGGCTATTTCGGGCAGGTCAAAAAATTTATTTTCTTCATTCAACAACGGTAAGGATTTGCCTCCAAAACCATATATTTTAATATTTCTTGGATTAATGCCATCTACGTTCATTCCCAAGCTACTCAGAAAAGATCTGTCTATTTTGTGAATTCCAGTTTCGGCTACCTTAAATTTATACCACTTACCACTTGCAAGCACCGAATTAGTGATATCCGGCGTATAGTCTGTACAAAATGGACCATAGCGATAATCTACATCAAAAGATAATACTTTTTTATACCCACTGTTGGTTTTGATTATAGGTGAAATTTTTAATAAAGTGAAGAGTTTTTCCCTAGAGTGCGAACTACCGAGGTAGTATTCCAATTTATCGGGCACTAATTCGGTATCAATCAGGTTTAGTTCTTCGGCAGAAACCGAGCCATAACGCACATTGGTAAGCGTAACCGAAGTTTTATCGGCAAAACCCGCATCCTCCCATTTAGTTTGATAGCTAATTGCTTCTTTATTTAATTGAAGCTTTAATGCAGCCTTAGCTTTTTGCTTGGTGGTTGATGAAGATTCAGTGCCTTCAATTTTACTCGCAGCGGGTCTGGAATTTCCCCAATCTATGGTTATGCTTTTTGATTGCGCCTTTCCTAAAAAAGGCAGGGCTATAAAAACAAAAAATAGTATCGCTTTTCTCATTAGTACCAATAACGCTTCAAATATACACTTAGTATAACGCATTTTTTTAAAAGTTTTCTGTATTGTCGCATTAGGATAATAATTTTAAAACTAATACGTTTGCAACTTTATTGGTCTTAAAAACTTTTAAAACCCTACAGCGCAATAATAACAAAATATTATTGTGTTTTTGTCGTTAATTACTATATTGCGAACCCAATTTTATCATATTTGAATCTATGATGTTTAGAAAAAACCTAACGTTAAAGCTATTTATTACTTTAATAGCAGCCACACTTCTAGTTGGTTGCAACAAATCCAGAGACTATAAAAACAGTTCTCGAGCCACCGGCTGGAAAATGAATGCCAAAGAAGGAGGCTTTCAATACAATCCGCAATCTAGAGAACAGGAAACAGGCCCAGGCCTTGTATTTGTTGAAGGCGGTACTTTTACCATGGGTAGAGTACAAGACGATCCGATGCACGATTGGAACAACTCGCCTAACCAACAACACGTTCAATCATTCTATATGGATGAAACTGAGGTTACTAACCTTATGTATCTTGAATATCTTGATTGGTTAAAACAAGTATTCCCTCCTACCGACGAAAGTTATAGAAAAATTTATGAAGGCGCTGTACCAGATACATTGGTTTGGAGAAATCGTTTAGGTTTCAACGAAGTTATGACCAATAACTATCTTCGCCATCCTGCCTATGCCGAATATCCTGTAGTAGGGGTAAGTTGGATTCAAGCAGTTGAGTTTAGTAATTGGAGAACTGATCGCGTAAATGAAATGGTTTTGGCAAATGAAGGCATTACCGCCAGAAATGCACCTTATGAAGTTGAACCTGGCGAAACATTCAATACAGCAACCTATTTAAACGCGCCAACTCTAACATACGGTGGTAATGACTCTATTACCCGAGGTGGAAAAAAATCTGAATCTATTGCAAAAAGAAGCAAAGACAGTACAAATTTATACATTCAACGTAAAGATGGTTTGCTTATGCCAGCGTATCGTCTTCCAACCGAAGCTGAGTGGGAATACGCAGCCCTCGGTCTCGTTGGACTTCGAAACTACAATGCCTACAGAGGTAAGAAAAAATACCCGTGGGAAGGTCAATATACGCGCTCAGGCAAAAGAAGATCGCGTGGAGACCAATTGGCAAACTTTAAACAAGGTGATGGTGATTACGGAGGTATAGCTGGTTGGAGTGATGATGGTGCAGATATTACAGCTCAAGTAAAATCATACGAACCAAACGATTTTGGACTTTACGATATGGCCGGTAACGTTGCCGAATGGGTAGCAGATGTTTACCGCCCAATTGTTGACGATGAGTTTAACGATTTCAATTACTACAGAGGTAACGTTTACACCAAAAATGCTATTGGAGAAGATGGAAAAGTAAAAGTAGTTACAAAAGATTCTATTGTTTTCGACACTTTAAGCAACGGAAAAATTGTAGCTCGAAACCTTCCAGGCGGAATCCTCCAAGTTCCAGTTGATGAAAATGAAACCTATTTAAGAACAAACTTCTCCCAAAGCGATAATCGCGATTACAGAGACGGCGATAAACGATCATCTCGTTACTATCAATCATTTGCCGATGAAGAAGGCGAAGGTGCCGACAACACTAATCGCATGTACAATTCACCTATTCAAAAGGTTTATGTAGATAGCTCTGGTACCCTAGATCGTCAGTACGATAAATCATCAAATAGAACTACACTTATAGACAACGAAGTTCGTGTTTATAAAGGAGGTTCATGGAGAGATAGAGATTACTGGTTAGATCCTGCACAGAGACGCTATTTCCCCCAAGATATGGCAACAGATTATATTGGGTTTAGATGCGCAATGAGTCGCGTTGGTTCAAAATCTAAAAAAGGGAAACGCCCCAGAAATTAACGATTTAAAAATTAAAAAAAACAACCCTCCTTGGCATACAGCTTCGGAGGGTTTTTTAGTATATTTATTTCATGAATATAGCATCCCTTCACACGTATTTTTTGCAGAGCAGTGGCGTTTGTACAGACACCAGAAAAATTGAAAAAAACTGCCTGTTTTTTGCCCTTAAAGGTGAAAACTTTAACGGAAACTTATTTGCACAGGAAGCACTGGATAAAGGTGCTTTTAAAGTTATTGTTGATGAAACTGCCTTTCATAAAAATACTGGTGAAACTATATTGGTAGAAAATGTACTGTTAACGCTGCAGCAACTGGCACGCTTTCATAGAAAAAATTTAAATCTGCCTATTATTTCACTCACTGGGAGCAATGGCAAAACAACTTCTAAAGAGCTTATAAATGCTGTTCTTTCCCAAAAGTTTAATACCGTGGCAACACAAGGCAACTTAAACAACCACATAGGCGTTCCCCTAACTTTGCTCAATATGAATAAAGAAACCGAAATAGGCATTGTTGAAATGGGGGCCAATCATTTGGGGGAAATAAAAATGTTAAGTGAAATTGCAGATCCAGATTACGGGTATATTACCAACTTTGGAAAAGCCCATTTAGAAGGTTTTGGTAGCTTAGATGGTGTGGTTCAAGGTAAGACTGAACTGTATCAATATTTAAAAAAACACAAGAAGAAAATTTTTGTGAACGCCAACGATCTAAAACAATTAAATAAGTCCGAAAACAGTGAAAGAGTAACCTTTGGCACAAAACATAGCGATTATAATATAGAATTACTAGATGGCTCGCACCAGCTTTTGGTGGCATTCAACAACACCGAAATACAGAGCAATTTAGTAGGGGCCTACAACTTTGCCAACCTTTCTGCGGCAATAGCTATTGGTGCATTTTTTAATATTTCTGCAAAAGAAATTAAGGTGGGTATTGAAAGCTATACACCGTCAAACAACCGTTCGCAATTGATTAAAAAAGGCACAAACACGGTTTTAATGGATGCGTATAATGCAAACCCAACCAGTATGATGGCTGCTTTGGAAAACTTTAAACAAGCCAAGGGCGAAACCAAAATTATGTATTTAGGCGATATGTTTGAACTGGGAAAAGAAGCTGAAACCGAACATCAAAATATCGTTGATTTTTTAGCCGAAAACCCCTTCGGAAATGTGTATTTAGTAGGAAGCAATTTTTTTAAAACAGTCCATAATTCTTCACATATAAAACAATTTGAAACTTTTGATGAATTGCGTGAAACATTAAAAACCAATCCTCCAAAAAATGCTACAATATTAATTAAAGCTTCGCGTGGAATGGCATTGGAGCGGATTTTAGATTTTTTATAATTATATTTTGAAGTGGGCCATGTTGGATTCGAACCAACGACTTCCACGTTGTCGACGTGACACTCTAAACCAACTGAGTTAATGGCCCTATATGCAAAGCTTGAAAATACAAAATCCGAAAGGTAAAACAAACTGGCTTTTTACAGTTATTTATCAAATTTTTTAATGGGCTTCTTTTTAATCATGCCTCCTTTCGCATCTTTAACCGAAGTCATGATCATAAATGCTTGCTTGTCTATTTTTTCAACTTCTGTTTTTAGCTTGCTCATTTCCAAACGGGTAATTACAGTATAGACCACATCAACGAGTTTCCGCGCTTCCCCCTTCTTTGCAAAGCCGTTTTCACCTTTATAAATTGTACAGCCTCGACCCATTTTTTCAATTATTGCCAATCTTATTTCTTCATTTTTATCAGAAATAATTGTAATCCCCATAAACTCTTCAATTCCATCAATTACAAAATCAACAGTTTTTGAAGCGGCAAAATAAGTGAGTATTGCATAAAGTGCAATTTCTGTAGAAAGAAAATAAGCTGCCGCGGTAAATATAGCAACGTTAAAAATCATAATTACATTTCCAACGGTAAGGCTGGTTTTTCGGCTAATATAGATGGCCAACACTTCGGTACCATCAATAATAGCACCACCGCGAATAGCCAGTCCGATGCCCAAACCTAAAAACAGTCCTCCAAAAGCCGCTACCAATATTTTATCGTCTGTAATTGCAGGGTACGGAATAACCGCCACGGCAACCGCCAGTAGCACGATCCCCATAACGCTTTTAATTGCAAATCTCCGTCCGATAGAAAAGTACGCCAGAATTAAAAAGGGCAGGTTAAAGCAGACTAATAACAATGAAAATGTAACTCCGGTTAATTCGTTCACCATAAGGGAAACCCCGGTAACGCCACCATCAATAAACCCATTAGGAATTAAAAAACCCCTTAGTCCAAATGATGCTGAAACCACTCCCAATAGTAAAAAGAAAAAATCTCCCACTTCGTGAACAATCTCAATTTCAAGATTGTTCACCCGTTTTTCAAGAGGTTCTGTTGCGCTTTTTGATTTTCCGGTCTTTTGCCGACTTTTTACTACGTCTGTTATTATTTTATGAATAAATGGAATCAAAAATTTTAGTTTTAAGTGGTGGTGGTTTCAAAGTTAAACTTATTCGCATAAATAATGAACACAGTATAACACAATAAAAAAAACCGAAGCTTTCACTTCGGTTTTTTAAAAACTGGTGGGCGATGAGGGGTTCGAACCCCCGACCCCCTCGGTGTAAACGAGGTGCTCTGAACCAGCTGAGCTAATCGCCCTCATTGTTTAGAGGTTGCAAATATAAGCTAGTTTTTAATTCCCGCAAACATTTATTTGAAAAAAAATTATAAAACTTCAGCAACCACAAACGTACTGCCACCGATAAAAACTAAATCCTCCGGTGAAGCAGCTCGCAGCGCCGCTTTATAAGCCTGTAACACCGAAATATACTCCTCCCCGACGAGTCCGAAACCACGAGCTTTAGACAATAATAGCGATGCATCCATTCCTCTTGGAATGTTTGGTTTACAGAAGTAATAAATGGCGTTTTTGGGAAAAATTGGCAGCACGGAGGTTAAATCCTTATCGTTTACCACACCCAATACAATATGGAGTTTTTCAAAACGCTCTTTAGCCAGTTGGGCAATCACCAATTGCAAACCTTCTTTATTATGGCCGGTATCACAGATTGCGTTTGGACAACTGTTTAGCTTTTGCCAACGCCCCATTAATCCGGTATTTTTAACCGTATTTAACAATCCGTTTTTAATGTTTTCCTTAGAAATACTCCAGCCGATTTGCTGCAAAACCATCAAAGTCGCTAATACGGTTTTTATATTTTTTTCTTGATAAATACCTTTTAAGTCTGAAATATAATCTAGGCCATTCAAGTTTTCGGCAAAACTAATGGGAGCATATTTTTGTGCAGCAACGGTTTCAAAGATATGTTTCGTTTCGGGAACTGTTTCTCCTATAACAACAGGTGTATTGCTTTTAATAATACCTGCCTTTTCACCTGCCACTTTTTCTAAGGTATTACCCAAAAACTGTGTATGATCAAGCCCTATATTTGTAATTACTGAAATTTCCGGAAGAACGATATTTGTGCTATCTAGCCTTCCTCCCATTCCTACTTCAATAATGGCAATGTCTACTTTTTCATTTCTAAAAAAGTCAAACGCCAATCCCACAGTCATTTCAAAAAAAGACAATTGGTTATCTTTAAAATAAAGTTGGTGTTTTTCAACAAAATCTGAAACGTAGAGTTTCGGAATCATTTCACCATTAATTTTAATTCGTTCGCGAAAATCTTTTAGATGAGGCGAAGTATAAAGCCCGGTTTTGTAACCAGCTTCTTGAAAAACCGAAGCCAGCATATGGCTGGTGCTGCCCTTGCCATTGGTGCCGGCAACGTGAACACTTTTAAAACTTTCCTGGGGATTACCTAAATAATTTGCAAGATTGATGGTAGCTGCTAAGTCTGCCTTATACGCAGATTGTCCGACCCGCTGATACATTGGGAGCTGTGCAAAAAGCCAAGCAATGGTCTCTGAATAGTTGATAGCAATAAATTTAAGATACGAATTTACTGAGAAAGACTAAATCTATAGATAATTTTACCAATTTGTTTTATTGGAGCCTTATCGTCTGCATTAAATTTGGTTGCTAGAGCCGCTTTTTTCGCGGGCTCCAACAAGCAACGTGAATTGTTGGTAGTACCCCGCACTCCGGCAGTTGCACTGGTAACTTTCCCCAATCGGTTTACTTCAATACTTACAACTACAGTCCCGGCTTCGTTGCAATCTTGCACAAACTTTTCTTTATTAAGCGCCTTTCTTCCGCCAAGTAAATAGTTACCATCACCGTCCAATCCCTTACCAGTTCCATAATAGGCACTTGCATTCGGGTCGCCATCAATACTGCCTTTGTCGCCGGGATTTTTATCATTGCCTTCGCCTCCCGTGGCTGTGCCATCGCTTTTAGGACCATTCAAAATACTTGCAAGTGCATCGGTTGTAGATTTATCTGGTTTGGGGTCTGGCTTTTTTACTTCTTTTTTTGGCTGTTCCTTTACAGGAGTTACAGTTTGTTCCTTTTTTGGCTGTTCTTTTTTAATAACGGGAGCATCTTCCGTTTCCTGTGTTACTACTTCTTCTTTAATGTCGGTCTTAGGTTGTGTAACAGGCTCTGACGTTGCTCTTTGGGGCTCGGACTGTATTTTTTCAGTAGGCTGTACTGCACCGCTACCCGTCTCGGTAGTTCCGAAGTTAACGGCTATTCCTTGCTCTAATGGCGGATCCATATATTTCATACCCACATAAAACAGTAGAATAAGGATGATAACATGCACGATAATCGTGATTGTCATACTTTTTCGTTTATGTTTTGTGTTTAAAAAATTCAAGGATTATGATTTTGAGATTAAAGACAGTTGCAATTTCAGTGCCAATTATAGCACAATAGCAACATTAATTAGGTCTGACCGCAAGTACAACTTTAAAGCTATTTCTATTGGCAATGTCCATCACAAAAACGGCATCTTCTATGGGCACCCCCTCTTCGGCGCGAAGTATAATTGTAGGCTCTTCCTGACCGGCGAGTACTTTTTTCAATTCGTTTTCAATACTGTATTCGCTTACACGTTCTTTATCTACATAGTATGCTCCATCTTTTGTAATGCTAACGGAAGCTTTCTGTACATTTGAAGTTTTTCCTTTTGCCTTTGGAAGTATTAAATCCAATGCATCTGGAGTTATTGCAGGCGAAGTAAGCAAGAAGAACACCAATAACAGAAACACAATATCTGTCATGGAACTCATGCTAAATTCGGCACTTACTTTATTTCTTCCTCTAAGATTCATTAAGTTGGCTCGTTTAACATGTCTAGAAAATCTACTGCTGTGGCCTCCATTTGATGTACTACCTTATCGGTTTTTACCACAAGATGATTGTACCCCATATAAGCAATAATACCAACAATAAGCCCAGCCACGGTTGTTGTCATGGCTGTGTAAATACCTTCGGCGAGATTTCCCATTTCGGCTTGCCCGCTACTTGTTGCAAGTTCGTGAAAAGCCAGAACCATTCCAATAACTGTTCCTAAGAAACCAATCATAGGTGCAGCGCCGGCAATAGTTGCAAGCACACTCACATTTTTTTCGAGTTTATAAACTTCCAATCGGCCTGCGTTTTCAATTGCGGTATTTATATCTTCTAAAGGGCTACCTATTCTGGAAATTCCTTTTATGGTTAATTGTGAAACCGGCGTATTATTTTGAGCACACAACACTTTGGCTCCTTCAATATTGCCTTTGGCCACATGATCGCGAATTTGGTTCATAAAATTACCATCCATTTTGGATGCAGCTTTAATAGCAAAAAGCCGTTCAAAATAAATATAAACCGCAACGAATAGAAGCACGAATAGCACGAGTATTATTATCTGACCGGCAATTCCTCCGGTTAAGAGAAGATCCATAATAGAAAGGGTCTTTTCTTCAGAAATGGGTTCAAGTTCCTGTGCCAAATCAGCACCCTCTTGAATAAACAAGTTCAACATAAAATAGGTTTTGTTTTAGTGAATAACGGTAATAGATTTCAGAAATTGTTATGCGTTGTGAAATATCACTCTTTCAATTAATAAAAATGTTCCTGCGCCTGCTATAAAGCCGATAAACGCCAGCCAAGTGATTTTTTTCAGATACCAGATAAAATCTATACGTTCCATACCCATGGCTGCAACTCCCGCTGCAGAACCAATAATTAGCATACTTCCTCCAGTTCCGGCAGAATACGCTATAAAATGCCATAGTACAGAATCCATTGGTAAATCGTACATTCCGATAGACGCAGCAACTAATGGTACGTTGTCTATAATTGCAGAAACGATACCTAGAAGAATAACCACTACATCTTGGTTTGGTATTGCGGCTTGCAATACTTCTGCTAAATAACGTAGCGTTCCTACAGGATCACCTTCTGATGAAACACCATATACAAGACTTTCTAAACCTGCAACGGCCATTAAGATTCCGAGGAAGAAAAGGATGCTCGAAATTTCAATACGCGATAGCGCTTTATGTGCAGAGTACAGATGCCTTCTTTCTCGGGTAAAATCTTCTTCTGGATGAATATATTCAGAAACAAGCCATACAACCCCTAGAGCCAGCATCATTCCCATATAAGGCGGTAAATGTGTTAGAGTTTTAAAAACTGGAACCGAAACAATCATTCCCAACCCTAAAAACAACATAGTTCTACTGCTTAAGATAGCGCCTTCTTCTATATCTTCTCTGACTTCAACATCAATATTACCTCGGAAGGCCGGCAAATAACTTGCAACAATAAAAGGCAGAACAAAACAAACTATAGAGGGTATAACCACATATTCAATAAGCCCAGCGGCAGATACTTTTTTGGCTATCCAAAGCATAGTTGTTGTTACATCGCCAATAGGAGACCAAGCTCCACCGGCATTTGCAGCAATTACAACCATGGCAGCAAACCATATTCTATCTTCTCTTCTATGAATTAACTTACGCAGCAACGTAATTAAAACAATTGTAGCCGTTAGATTATCTATAATTGCTGAAAGTATAAATGCAAGCACCCCGATAATCCATAATAGTTTCCGTTTACTTTTTGTTTTAACGGCACTTTTCAACACTTCAAAACCGCGGTGAAGATCAATAATCTCTACAATTGTCATTGCCCCGATTAAGAAAATAAGTATTTCGGCAGTTTTTCCTAAATGATGAAGCAGGGTACCTTCAAACCCTTCCATGGCGAGCTCGCCACCTGTAAGAAAGCTAAATGCTTTTTCTTCAGTATTAATAACGTCAAACCAACCACTGGTAAAACCTATTGCTAAAACCGCCCAAATAAGGGCTGCCATAATAAGTGCCGGTACTGTTTTGTCTAGTTTTAAAGGATGCTCTAAGGTTATTGAGAGATATCCGATTACGAAAATTAAAATAATGATTGATTCCATAGTGGTGCTTATTATTGAAAATTATAACAATTGTTTCAATGCTATTTCAAAAGCAGTTTTGCTAATGTTGGTCTTGGTACTATTATTATTAAAGGTATTCTGAATTGCATTTTTAATAGTAATGGAGGTATCGTTAAAAATTGCCTCATCGGTCATCTGTACCTTGCGCTCCATAAAATATGCAAAAACGCGTGCCATACCACAGTTACTTATAAAATCTGGAATTAAACTTACGCGTTCGTCAGTGTATTCCATAATCGGACCGAAGAAAATCTCCTTATCCGCAAACGGCACGTTGGCACCACAGCTTATAACTTCCAATCCACTTTCAATCATTTCGGTAATCTGTTGCTGTGTAACCAATCTGGACGCTGCACAAGGAGCAAATATTTCTGCTTTGACCTTCCAGATTTTTTCGTTTATTTCATTAAATGGAATCATGTTTCCGGCAACAAGCAAGTTGCCATCCTTGTTTAAAAATAGTTGTTTTATTTCTTCAAATGAATAACCATCTTCATTTATTACACCTCCATCGCGATCTATAATACCTACTATTTTGGCGCCCATTTGCGAAAGATAGTACGCTGCAGCAGAACCTACGTTTCCGAAACCTTGTATTATTGCGCGCTTTCCCTTTACATCGCCGCCGTAAATATCGTAATAGTGTTTTACTGCTTCTGCCACGCCAAAACCCGTAACCATGTCGGCTACTTTATAGCTTCTTGTTATATCTGGCGAGTACTCGGTACTTTCCAATGCTTTTATAACGCCGTGGCGCAATTGCCCAATACGGTTAATTTTATCTGCTTCGGTGGGTATAAAGTGCCCGTTAAAAACACCTTCCTGCGGATGCCAAATACCACATTGCTCGGTAAACGGTATTACTTCGTGAATTTCATCTACATTCATATCGCCACCAGTGCCGTAATACCCCTTTAACAATGGAGCTACAGCCTTAAACCAACGCTCTAAAACTCCCTTTTTTCGAGGATCGGCAGGATCAAAATTAATTCCAGATTTTGCGCCGCCAATTGCTGGGCCCGAAACTGAAAATTTAACTTCCATTGTTTTTGCAAGTGAAAGCACTTCATTCATATCCAAACCTTTTCGCATACGCGTACCGCCACCGGCAGCCCCGCCTCGCAACGAGTTTATAACGGTCCAGCCTTCGGCTTCGGTTTCTGGATCTTTCCAATGAAAAACTATTTCGGGTTCTTTTTCTTCGTATTTTTTAAGTAATTCTTTCATTAATTAGGGAGCATTAAAAATTTGTTTTCAATTGCGTTGAAGCGCGATAATCTTTTTGTGTTGGTGCTAATAGAATAGGACAAATATAAAAAACTTGTGAGGCGTTTGAATTTATTTTCTTTAAAAATTATGGATAGTATATATTCCCGCTGGAATGATCCTGTGAAGCTCCCGTAACACTCGCCAAACAATTAACCTCATCGCGAAGCTTGAGCACTCCCAACAGTCCAAATATCAAGGCTTCCTTGTATTCCACAATTTTTGGCAATGGTATTAGTACCGCCACCGAAGATTGATTTTTCAATCGTTCAATTAAAAAAGTGTTATATGCACCACCTCCGGTAACCAAGACAGATGCACGCGCCGAAAATTGATTGGCAAGCTGCATGGCTATATGTTCGGTATATGTGCGCAATATATTTTCTGTTGAAATATTAAATGCATCCAAAAGAGTAAAAATTGTAGATTGCACCCACTCCAATCCCAAAGATTTCGGAGGCTTTTCAGTATAAAAAGGAAGCGCATTCAATTTTTGGAGCAACGTTTCATCTACTTTTCCAGATGCCGCCAATTTGCCGCTCTCATCAAAATCAAACCCCAATTTTTCGGCATATCTATTTAAAACAATATTTACCGCACAGATATCGTAGGCCACACGCACTGCCTTATTTTCGAAAGAACAATTGGCAAACCCGCCCAGATTTAAACAATAATCATAAGCCGAAAATAGCAGTTTATCACCAATAGGCACTAAGGGTGCGCCCTGCCCGCCAAGTGCCACGTCCTGCACTCTGAAATCGCAAACTACCGTTTGTTGAAGCGTTTTTGAAATGCGCGGTAAATTCCCGATCTGACGTGTAAACCCCTTTTCGGGCTGATGCAAAATGGTGTGCCCATGACTGCAAACTGCATCTATTTCCTGAATGGTGTGTTTTTTAATGAATTTAGAAATTTCCTCAGAAAGTTTTTCTGTGTATTTAAAATCTAAACGCCCTAATTTTTCTTCGGAATAATTTATGGCTTCGCGCAGCTTATCCCTCCAAAATGTAGTATATGGCACGGTTTCAACAGCGAGAATTTCAAAGCTCCATCGCGCTTGGGCATGGTTAAAAACAATTTCGGCCAAATCAATTCCGTCGAGCGAAGTACCGCTCATTACGCCGATAATATGATACTTTTCCTTTTTCAAATTATAAACATCAAGAATTTAAAGATACTACGGAAGATTTTAATAATGCCAATAGATAGGCAATCTATTTAAAATATAATCGAAATTATAATTGCATCGCCATGATTTATCCATCTGTTGTTATTTAGTATTTGTTTTTTAGAATTTGCTTTTTATAAGTACCTTTGTGCTTTCTTTTTAAAACACAACTCTTACATATAAAAAGCCTATGGATTTCAGTCTATCCGAAGAACATTTAATGATTCGCGACGCAGCTCGTGATTTTGCACGCACCGAATTACTGCCGGGCGTAATTGAAAGAGATAACCTTCAAAAATTCCCTACCGAGCAAGTTAAAAAAATGGGCGAACTTGGTTTTCTCGGAATGATGGTAGATCCAAAATACGGCGGCGGCGGAATGGACACCATTTCGTACGTACTCGTTATGGAAGAACTGAGCAAGGTAGATGCCTCCTGCTCGGTAATTGTTTCGGTTAACAACTCGCTCGTGTGTTACGGCCTCGAAGCTTACGGAACCGAAGAACAAAAACAAAAATACCTTACCAAATTAGCCACAGGCGAAAAACTTGGGGCATTTTGTTTAAGTGAACCTGAAGCAGGAAGCGATGCTACGTCGCAAAAAACTACTGCAATTGATAAAGGCGACCACTACGTATTAAACGGCACCAAAAACTGGATTACCAACGGAGGAACCGCAGATTATTACTTAGTAATTGCCCAAACCGATAAAGACAAAAAACACAAAGGCATTAACGCTTTTATTGTTGAAAAAGGCTGGGAAGGCTTTGAAATTGGACCGAAAGAAGATAAATTAGGTATCCGCGGTAGCGATACGCATTCGTTAATTTTTAACGATGTAAAAGTTCCAAAGGAAAACAGAATTGGCGAAGACGGGTTTGGATTTAAATTTGCTATGAAAACCCTTGCTGGTGGCCGTATTGGTATTGCTGCCCAAGCTTTAGGAATCGCTGCAGGCGCATACGATTTGGCTCGTGAGTATTCAAAAGTTAGAAAGGCTTTTGGTACCGAAATAGCAAACCACCAAGCTATTGCCTTTAAACTTGCCGATATGCATACCACCATTGAAGCTGCACGGCATTTAGTAATGAAAGCAGCCTGGGACAAAGACCAAGGCAACAATTACGATATGAGCGGTGCGATGGCAAAGTTATACGCCAGCCAAGTAGCAATGGATGTATCTGTTGAAGCAGTACAGGTTCACGGCGGAAATGGTTTTGTAAAGGAATACCACGTAGAACGCTTTATGCGCGATGCGAAAATTACCCAGATTTATGAAGGAACTTCAGAAATACAAAAAATTGTAATTTCCAGAGGGCTTTTGCGAGATTGATGGATTATAAATTCCGACTGCGCTCGAACTGATATAAATTAGTGAACCCGTCCGAAAGTGGCGGGTTTTTTTATAGGAAGAAATTCCAAACCAGCCCAAACCTTAAAACAGCATCGCGATATGGGTAGCCCGGTGCCGCAAAATGATCGTTCTTACCACCACTAAATAAATTAGTGAAATTTTCATAAACAAAGTAAATACGCGTTTGCCGAATTTTAGCGTTAAAGAAAATATCTACCAACGGGAAACCGCCCAATTCCTGATCGTTCTGCACGTAAAACTCCGCCAATACAGGATCATAACCATTCATATTGTATTTGGTAAAATATTTAAAAGTTACACCCGTTTGTAAAAACAAAGCACGTTTAAACAAATGATCTTCAAAATAAAGCGTGTTTCGCGTAATAATCTGTGGAACATTCAAAATGTTTTCACCATTTAAAACCTGTTGATACATTACTGTATTCTCAAAACCAAAATTTCGGTATTTGAATTCCTTTTCGGCCTTTATTTTTAGATAATCAACTCTTTCAGAAGCTTGATTGGGAGACGGAGTGCTGTCGTTTTCCTTTATACCAAAATAGGTGTAATCGTCAATTCCCGTGTAACTTACCGAAGCATTTCCAAATTGTTTTGTATCAATTTCAAAATTGAGTTGCTGTGTTTTTACATTGTTTAAATTGGTTTTCCAATTGTAGTTTTGGTAATCGCTTTGGTACAATAAAAAGTTGAAATTGGGCGCCACCGAATGAATATTTATTGAAGCTTTGGCATTGTATTCTTCATTTAAATTATACGAAGCTGAACCTTCAATATAATTACCTTCAAAATCGCCAGCAATGTTTAATGCGCCTTTACCGGAAAGTTTAAATCCGCGATATTCTTTTGCAAAAGCGGCACCGGCTTCAATTATATCTCCTTTAATTCTGTTGGGAATTCGCGCCTCATCCAATATTAAAACGGAATTATAACCGTAATTAAAATCATTATAGCCCGCCCAAGCAGTTATTTTTCCAATGAGTGAATTGTCAAAATCTGCATACGCCTTTACATTAAAATCTTCCAATTTGGTTTTGGTGAACAAATCGGCTGTTTCGTACGAAGGGCCAAAACTTTTAAAAGGCTTTGTTTGGTTGTATCTGAAAAATTTATCTTCATAGCTTAAAACATTCCCAATAGTTAAAACCGAGTACCCGGTACTATCGCGATTGCTAAACAATTCGTAATACTGATCGCCATAAAAACGGAGTCCTTCCAGTTTATTTTCCGCATTTTCAAAATTTACATCCAACCTGCCGCGGTCATTAAATTCAGGGTCTGCAGTCATAAATAGCTGTAGCGAATTGTTGGTTAAACCACCGTTTTCCTGGTTTAAAATATCCTGTGCCGCTACGTGCGCACGAACAACATAGCGCTTATTTTTTGTATGGTAATTTGAAGTAAACAGAAAATTACCCGTACTGGTTAAAATATGCTGATATTTCCCCAACGAACGAACCCCTTTATAACCAACCGAAAAATTAAATTGCGGCGAGGTATTTACTGTAAAAAACGCATCTAATTGCTGTCCTTGTTCGTAAGCGGTTTTAAAATAAAGCTCCGTTAAAGGCGTTGGAACGTTAAAATAATTTACATCGTCAATTTCTTTATAGTTGAAATGATGCGACTGTGCTACAAATAGCGGCTTTAGATTAAACGTATTAAAATTATAAGCAAGCGAATTATACGTCTGCCCTACATTTGAAAATTGCAGCAGCTCAAAATTATCTTTCCGCAGGTAATTAAATTTGTACTTTTTAGCAATAGAAAGGGTAGTATCTACAAAAGTAGTATCTCTAGTTGCCGAAATAATTTTATAATAATCTATAGGTGGTTTTTCTTTCTTTGCAGGAGTTTGCGAAAACACAGTAGCCGAAGCGCAAAAAAGAAATAATAGCACAAGTGTTTTTTTCATCCTTGAAGAAACTTTCGGGCAAAGGTAATTTATTTTTTAGTTTATTGAGATTGGGCAGATACTCTAAATGTACACCATTGAATTACAAATAAAACAAAATTTAAACTTCGTGAGTTTCATTCTAAAATTTAAATTTTGCACTTATATATTAGATGGGCTTTCCATTTTCTATTTCTATAAATTTATAGAGATTTGTATAAATAATGCTTCAACTAAAAATTAATAAAAACCTCATTGAATGCGGCACGGATGAAGCCGGCCGTGGTTGCTTGGCGGGTCCGGTAACCGCTGCTGCTGTAATTCTTCCCGACGATTTTCAGCATCCTTTTTTAACAGACAGCAAGCAGCTTTCCGAAAAAAAACGAATGGAACTTAAGTCTATTATCGAACGAGAAGCTATTTGTTTTAAAGTAGTTCATGTAATGATGGACGAGATTGATAAATTAAATATTCTTAACGCGTCTATTTTGGGAATGCACCGCGCAATACAAGGACTTTCGCAAGTACCACAATTTATTGCTATTGACGGCAATCGTTTTAAGCCTTTCGGGAAAACGCCTTTTGAATGTGTAGTAAAAGGCGATGGTAAATTTTTACACATAGCCGCGGCATCTATTTTGGCGAAAACCTATCGCGACGAATATATGGCAACGCTGCATAAAAAATTTCCACAGTACAATTGGAAACAAAATAAAGGCTACCCAACCAAAGCACATCGCGAAGCTATTCGCGAGCACGGTAGCACCATTTTTCATCGCAAGAGTTTTAAACTGCTTCCCGATCAACTTACATTAAACATTGCGGATACTTTGTAATTTTTAATCACAGCAAGTATTTGTACTGTTGAAAACCCGTCAATAAACATTTTATACTTCGCATTGAACCATCATTAATCCATGCTATTTTTGTGTTATGGGAAAAATTTGCCGGAAACCATTTGCGCTTCTATTTATTACTGCTATTCTTTTTGGAACTCTTGGAGGTTGCGACAAAAGCCCTTCGAAAACAGGCACTTTAATGGATTTTGTTCCAGAGAATGCTTCGATGGTTTTTAAAATTTCGAATCTTAAAAATCTACAGGCAGATATTGAGGCCAACTCCCTGCTTTCAATGTTCGAAAAAACTGGCCCGTATTTATTTTTTGCCGAAAAATCTGTTTTCTTTAAAAAGCTACATCCCACGGCGCAAAGTCTTTTGTGTATTAATACATTAAACGATTCGGTGTCTGCATTTACCTTTATTTCAAAACACACTGAAAATTTATTTCAGGTAGATTCCATTAAAAATAAAACAGTTGAAACCCTGCAAATAGATAAAAAATCGTTTCAACGTATAACGATAGATGCCAGCAAATCTGGCCGTAGCCCAGAAATCGCTTATACAGCACAGATAGATAGCGTGTTTGTAATTTCGTCTTCGCAAAAAATTTTGCAGGATATTTTAAAGGGAAAAACCGAACGCGATGCCACTTTTAAAAAAGTATTTAATTTACCATCTTCAAACGGGTTTACGGCTTTGATGCGTGGAAATAGAATTGCTGTCGCCGATTCTACCAAAATAGATTTTACATCGTGGAGCGCGCTGGACGTTGCCATTGCGCCCGAATCTCTTACCGCCACCGGAATTACACTAGCTACAGACAGCATTCCACAATTGCTAAACGTTTTTAAGGAACAAGTACCGCAACACAATGATGTAGCTGCTTTGGTACCCACCGATGCGTTAGGCGCCTTAAGCTTTACCTTTAACGATGCCGAAGCTTTTCAAAATAATCTGCGTACTTTTAGAGGTGAAAACCCAATTTTAAAAACAACCGGGATTTTCGGCTCGGTTAGTGAAGTGGGAAGTATAAGCCTAAAAAGCGAAACCGCAATTTTTATAAAAAGCATTGATCCTTCTTTAACAAACGATGCTTTGGCGCGATTTGTTTCTTCTAAAAGCATGTTTCGCGAAACTGAAATAAGCAGTTTTAGCGAGCCGGACTTGTTCCAAAAAACCTTTTCGCCATTTATAAATTACAAAAAAGCAAATTATGTTTTTCAACTTGAAAATTTCTTTGTTTTTACCGAAAATGAAGAAACCGCAGCGCAAATTATAAGTTCGTTTCAAAATAATGCAACTTTAAAAAACACTTCGTATTTTGAAAATACAGCACAGGATTTAAGCAGCGCTTCTTCCCTTTTAATCTTTAAAATGCAAGGCGAATTTTCGGAAACCATTTCAAGTTTTTTTAATTCAAAAAGCCGCGCGGATTTTAAAAATATATCGTTTGATAAATTTCCCCTGGCAGCCCTTCAATTTAGCTTCGACAGAAATTTTGCGCACGTAACGCTTAGTTGCAAAGAAAGCGGGGGTGCTACTAAAAGTATTTCGGGCCGCGTGTCGGAAAAATTCAACATACAACTCGAAAACCCCTTATTGGGGAATCCACACATAGTTAAAGGCAAAAATGGCAGTGTAAAAATAGTGGTGCAGGATATTGGCAATAAACTCTATTTTATTTCGGAAAGCGGAAAAATTCTTTGGAGTAAAAATCTGGGTGCTCCGATTTTAGGAAAAATTGAGGAAGTTGAAATTTCTGGCGGCAATCAAATTACTTTCGTAACCCAGGACACGTTTTATATTTTAGATAGAAATGGAAAAGATGTAAAGGGCTTTCCCATAAAATTCAAAGACAAAATTACGCGACCACTCTCCCTTTTTGATTACGACAACAATCGCAATTACCGCTTTGTAGTTGTGCAAGACAAGGAGGTGTTTATGTACGATAAAAACGGTAAAACCGTAAAAGGTTTTGGGTTTAATAAAACGCAGAGCTCTATTGTGCTATCGCCCGTACACATACGCATGGGCAACAAGGATTATATTGTAATTGCCGAGGAAAACGGAAAACTCAATATTTTAAGTCGCGTGGGAAAACCGCGGATTTCAATTTCAAAAAAGTTCAATTTTTCTGATATTCCAATTGCAGAAGAGGACAACAATTTTGTTGTTATTACCAAAGAGAACACGAAAGAACGCATCGCTCAAGACGGGAAGGTTTCTACGCTAAAGTTAAATGTAGGCAACAACTATTGGTTTTTAGTTGAAGAAAACACAAAAGTAACCAAGGACGACAATTTGTTGCGAATTAATGGTAAATTAGTAGAACTACCCCTGGGACTTTACACGGTGCCGAAACTATTTAATATAGGTAGAAAAACATACATTACCATAACCGAAACGCAGGAGAAAAAGGTATATGTTTTTGATAAAAATGGAGAAACTCTCAACGGTTTTCCGGTTTATGGCACTTCAGAAGCCGCCATGGGCGAGGGCAGTTCTACTGGTTTAGTTGTAAAAGGCGAGGCGAACAGTATAGTATTTTACGGTATAAATTAAAGTTTAAAGCTGTTATACTACAAACTACCGCAAAGAAATTCAATAAAGAAATAAAAAAACAAGGCCCAATGGCGAGTGAGAAAATAGAAGGTTAAGCTTCCATTTTTTCCTTTATTTCGGCTTCAAAGAGTTGAAGAAAATGTTTTAGTAGTTTTTCTTTTACTTCGGCTAATGAAACTTCGGCTTTTCCTAATTCTACGTGTAACGAGGTAACGGCTTTGTCTTTAATTCCGCAGGGAATCATATGGTCAAAATAACCTAAATTGGTATTCACATTAAGAGCAAAACCGTGCATGGTAACCCAGCGACTTGCTCGTACCCCCATAGCGCAAATTTTTCTGGCAAAGGGAGTGCCTACATCTAGCCAAACTCCGGTCTCGCCTTTACTTCGCTCTGCTTTTAAGCCGTATTCGGCGAGCGTAAGAATAATCATTTCTTCTAAAAAACGCAGATATTTGTGAATGTCGGTGAAGAAGTTTTCTAAATCTAAAATAGGATAACCTACAATTTGCCCTGGGCCGTGATAGGTAATATCGCCACCGCGGTTAATTTTATAAAAAGTGGCGTTTATTGCCTTTAACTTTTCTTCTGAAATAAGTAAATTTTCAATATGTCCGTTTTTGCCTAGCGTATAAACATGCGGATGTTCAACAAATAAAAAATAATTGGGGGTATCGTGCGCAAAACCTTGCTTTTTGTTGTTGCTTTTAATTTGTAGAATTTTTTGAAACAATACTTCTTGATATTCCCAAGTTTCTTTATAATCCTTAAAACCCAGGTCTTTTATTTGTAAAAATTTACTCATTACATTGCCGTTTTTATTAAGCTCGGTAAAATTATTGATTAATATTTTCTTCTACTTAAAATTCTCAGTTTTTGTGAATTTTTTTATAAAAAATCCCAAAGTTAATTTCTTAAATATTTATTAAATCGGCTAAAGGTTATTATATTTACCGCTCTAAACATTCATATAAACTACATTTACAATGAAAAAAAGTACTTTTAAGCCATTCCTGATTGTATTTTTAATGCTAATAAGCATTGGATTACAAGCGCAGAATGCGTTATGGAGCAAGGCAACAAACTCCGAGACGCAGACCCGACAAAAGGCATTTCGCAACGCTATGCCGCAAGAATTTAACTTATACTCACTAAACACAACAGCTTTAAAAAGCCAATTGCAACGTGCCCCCGAAAGATTTACGGGAACCTCAGATGTTGTAATTGAACTTCCAACAAACGACGGTGTTATTCAGCGTTTCCGTGTTTATGAAGCCTCTGTAATGGAGCCAGAACTTCAGGCGCAACACCCAGGTATTCGATCTTATGCCGCACAAGGTATAGATGATGGTTCTGCTATTGCTCGTTTTAGTGTTTCGAATGTGGGCGTACATGTTATGATCTCTTCTGTACACTATTCTACTATTTATATTGACCCTTATACACAGGACAAAAATTATTATATAGCTTATAATATTAATCAAGTTCCTGCGAATCCTAATAGTGCTGTTTGTTTAACGGAAGAAACTGAAATAATGGATTTGCCTAATAACAACATTAATGCAGACGATGGAATTCTAAGAACTTTTAGACTTGCCTTAGCGTGTACAGGTGAATATGCTCAATATCATTTAAACCAACAAGGAATCCCTAACGGTGCCTCGGATGCTGTAAAAAAAGCTGCAGTGCTTTCTGCAATGAACGTGGCAATGACACGTGTAAATGGAGTGTATGAAAGAGACGCTTCTTTAACTATGGTTATCGTTGCCAATAATACAGACATTATCTTCCTTAATGCAGCATCAGATCCGTACACCAACAACAGTGGAGGTACTATGCTTGGGCAAAACCAAACTACCTGTGATGCTATAATTGGAAATGCCAATTACGATATTGGCCACGTATTTAGTACTGGTGGTGGTGGTATTGCTGGGCTTCGAGTTCCTTGCCGAACCGGACAAAAAGCAAGAGGAGTTACAGGTTTAACTTCGCCTATAAACGATATTTTCTATATTGATTTTGTTGCACACGAAATGGGTCACCAATTTGGTGCAAACCACACCTTTAATAATTCTTGTGGAAATAACAGAAATCCTTCAACTGCTGTAGAGCCTGGTAGCGGATCTTCAATTATGGGTTACGCTGGTATTTGCCCTCCAAACGTACAAAGCAATAGTGATGATTATTTTACTGCAATAAGCATTCAGGAAATCTGGAACTATATTAAAAATGGACAAGGACAATGTGGAGTACAATCACCAACAAACAACTTACCTCCTGTAGCAGATGCTGGTCCTAACTACACTTTACCAAAATCTACTCCTTTTAGATTAAAAGGAATTGCTTCTGATCCAGATGGCGATATATTATCACATTGCTGGGAACAAATGAACCCACAGGTTGCGCCTATGCCACCTCAAAATTCATCTAATAGCGGCCCGGCTTTTAGAACTTTAGATCCATCAGACTCGCCGATGAGATATATGCCAGCTATTGGTACTGTACTTTCTGGTAATACACAAAACACGTGGGAAGTAGTACCTTCAGTAGGTAGAATTATGAATTTTAGATATACCGTTCGCGATAATGTTGCCGGTGGAGGTGCTTCGGCTAGCGACAATTTAATATTAACTTTTGATGCTAATTCCGGTCCGTTTGAGATTACTTCTCAAAATACAGCCACTACGTGGACTATCGGGAATACCGAAACCGTTACTTGGGATGTTGCTGGAACTGATGTAGCTCCCGTAGATAGCCCAAATGTAGATATTTGGTTCTCTACTGATAACGGACAAACATACCCAATTTCGGTTGCGCTAAACGTTCCAAACAACGGAAACGCTGTGGTAAATGTTCCAAACGTAAATACTACCACAGGAAGATTGATGGTTATGTCGTCTAACAATATTTTCTACGACCTAAACGATGCCGTTATAACAGTAGATGGCGTTGTAGGTGTTGAAGACTTTGCTTTCGAAAACTTCTCGGTGTATCCAAACCCTTCAAATGGAACTTTTAACCTAACTTTCAAACCAGCGTCTAACGACAAAATTGAAATTTCTCTTTACGATTTAAGAGGAAGAGCAATTAACCAATACAGTTTTGACGATGTATCTGCTTCAAGTACTTTTAACAAACAATTGGAGTATAGCTATATTGAAAGCGGAATGTATTTCCTTGTTGTAAAGAACGGCAACAAAGTAACGACCAAAAAGATTGTGAAAAATTAATTCGCAGTTAATTCAATAATTAAAAAAGAGAAAAGACAGGATTTAGTTTCCTGTTCTTTTCTCTTTTTTTTATTTCTATTTCTTCCTTTAAATTGAAGCTTAACTTCGCTTTCAATACAATACCTTTTTATCTCAAAGGAAGCTTACAACTATAGCTTAACTGTTTCTGAAATATTTGATACTACCTGCGATGTTTTGCCAACTTCAAAATTTAAATTGAATGTAAGCGTTTCATTGTTGCTAGAAATAGAAAGCTCGCCATTAGTAATTGGGTAGTAACCCGCCTCCCCCTTGCAAAAACAATGTTTGCCGTACAAAAGTTTTACATCGCTCAAAGAAGCATTTACTTTGCTTATTTTTTTCACATTATTAGGTATTTCAAAATGTATGGTTTCAGAATAATTGCCATCTGCAGTGCCTTCGGGACCTTCTTTTAAATAGGTGTATTCCACTACCATATTGTCGCCGGCGGTCATTTCGGGATACAAAGCTCCGGTACCGTCTTCTTTAACTACAAGACTTTTATTTTTGTGCAATACTACACTACAGTTTCCAACCTCTGGGCAGCCAGAACTGGTGTTTTCTACTTGTTCCATATTGGTGTTTTCTGATGAAATTACAGTTCCAGTCTGCGTTTTGCAGGCATTAACCATAAAAAGTGGAATTAAAAAATACAATGCTTTCATCTGTGTTTAGTTTAGTGTTATGTGAGTAAGATACAAATACGTTGCCGAAAATTACTGTTTTTCCAATTCTACTTGCAAATCAAGTAAATCGGGATTTTTAAAATATTCAATAAAGGGAGTTTGAACGGTAACCGTTTTTTTGTCTGCCGAAAAGTTAGCTTCGGGATTAGAGGTTGTCTTTATTTTATTGGCAAAAGTGTATTTTATGGTATAATTAGATCCACCCATAAAAGCTTCAGCTTGCTTTAAACTATCAACTTGCTGTTTGTGCATTTTCTTATCCTTTATGTATGCATCGCGCTTAAACACTCCATTTTTAAATGTATAATTCACACCAATTAATTCTTGCGAACCTTCCTCTTTGGTTGTTTTCATCGCTTGGGTTTTATCGCCAGGCATCATGCCTCCAGCTTGCTCCAATCCGTTTAGTATGTCGTTAGCTTCCGCTACATTTTTGAAATTGGTAGAAATTGCATAAATCATTTCAGAAGTTTCTGAATCCATTTTTACACGTACATTAAAATTCTCCATCTTCTTTAATTTCTGTTGTTGGGCAGCCGAAAGCTTCGAGATACTATCGCGTTTTTCTTCCAAAAACTGCTTCATATGTATAATGGTATCTACTTTAACCGAGGCAGAGTCTAGCATCGCACCGCCTCCAAAGGCCATCATTTCGTTTAAATTTACCTCAACGCTCATTTCGCCACTTCCGTCAGCATTCATAACCATGGTTTCAGAAAATTGGCAGCCTATTAATGTAAGTGCAAAGGCAAATAGAAATAGTAATTTTAGTTTCATAATGTTATCTATTAGGGTTATTTAAAATGATAAGAGCGGCAATCACGCCCGGAATCCATCCGCATACGGTAAGGATAAAAACAATAATTACAGAGCCACAACCTTTATCTATAACGGCGAGCGGCGGAAATAGAATTGACAGTAAAACTCTCCATATACTCATAACAAACAAAACTACGCTAATATTTTTTATTTCTCACTTCTGTAATTTATTAATCGTCCGCACCTGCTTTTTAAAACACTAAACATCGCGTGTACCACTCGGTATTCTATTTATAACTTCTGTCATTTTCAATTCTCGGCAACGTATTTTACATTTCAAATCTTGCACTTCGATTTTCGAACTTTGAACTTCATATATCGAAGTTCAATTACCTATCTTTGCAAACTTATTTTTATATTGAAATATATGCAACTGTCTGAATTGGAAATCATCCGAAGAGAAAAATTACAACAACTGCGCACGATGGGCATTAACCCATATCCAGCAGATTTATATCCCGTTAGCGAAACTTCGAAAAACATTAAAGCAGATTTTGAAGAAGGCAAAAATGTGATAATTGCCGGAAGATTAATGTCTCGAAGAATACAAGGAAAAGCATCGTTTGCTGAACTTCAAGATGCCGATGGCCGAATTCAAGTATATTTTAACCGCGACGAAATTTGTTCGGGAGATGACAAAACGTTGTACAACGAGGTTTATAAAAAGTTGTTGGATATTGGCGATTTTATAGGAATTGAAGGCGAACTTTTTAAAACGCAAGTAGGCGAAAAAACCGTAATGGTGAAAAATTTCACCCTATTGAGCAAAGCCTTAAAACCTTTGCCACAGCCCCGCGTTGATGCAGATGGAAAAGTGCACGATGCCTTTACAGACCCCGAACAACGCTATAGACAGCGTTATGCAGATTTGGTTGTAAACCCGCACGTAAAAGAAATTTTTGTAAAGCGCACCAAACTTTTTAACGCCATGCGTACTTTCTTTAACGACCGCGGCTATTTTGAAGTTGAAACTCCAATTTTACAGCCCATCCCCGGAGGTGCTGCAGCACGGCCATTTATTACTCACCATAATTCGCTAGATATTCCGCTATATATGCGTATTGCGAATGAATTATACCTAAAAAGATTAATCGTTGGTGGATTTGATGGGGTGTATGAGTTTTCCAAAAATTTTAGAAACGAAGGAATGGATCGCACCCACAATCCAGAATTTACCGCCATGGAAATTTACGTTTCGTATAAAGATTACAACTGGATGATGGATTTCTGCGAGCAATTGTTAGAATTCTGTGCTTTGGAAGTAAATGGCACCACAAAAGCAACCTTCGGAAAAGACAATATAGATTTTAAAGCACCCTATCCGAGAGTAACGATGGCAGAATCTATTAAAAATTTTACAGGTTTCGACATTACTGGAAAAACCGAGGATGAAATTAGAAAAGCTGCCGTAGCAATGAAAATTCCCGTGGATGAAACAATGGGGAAAGGAAAGCTCATTGATGAAATTTTTGGCGAAAAGTGCGAAGGCAATTATATTCAGCCAACATTTATTACAGATTACCCAAAGGAAATGAGTCCGCTTTGTAAAGAACACCGCGACAATCCAGATCTCACCGAACGCTTTGAATTAATGGTTTGCGGCAAGGAAATAGCAAATGCCTACAGCGAATTAAACGATCCCATTGACCAACGCGAGCGTTTTGAGGCACAATTAAAACTTGCAGATCGCGGAGATGACGAAGCAACAGCTTTTATAGATTACGACTTTTTACGCGCATTAGAATACGGTATGCCCCCAACAAGTGGTATGGGAATTGGCATGGATAGATTAATAATGTTTTTAACGAATAACCCTTCCATTCAAGAGGTGCTATTTTTCCCGCAAATGCGCCCGGAAAAGAAAAAAGTGGAAATGACCGAAGACGAAAAAGCAGTTTTCACTCTTTTAAAAACCAACAGTCCGATTATGTTGGAAGCATTAAAAGCTCAAAGCGGTTTGAGCAACAAAAAATGGGACAAAGCCATTAAAGGCCTAACGGCTTCAAAATTGGCAAAGGTTGAAAAAACCGACGACAATTTGCTGGTTTCAGTTTTATAAAAACAGCAATAATATAGTATAAAAAGGGAAGTTACTTCAATGTTGCTTCCCTTTTTTTTTCATTTACCACCATAATTTTGAATAAAATTTTGAATTTCTTTATTTCAAAAACCTTTGATTTAAATGTGATTACAACTACATTTGACAATCTATTCACGCTTTTTAAACCTAATTTTATGAAAAAACTTTTATTCACTTCGCTAATTTTGGTGTTTACACAGGTTTTCTTTGCCCAAAGCAGCAAGGAAAGTGTTGCCCAAACTTGGATGGACAATAATATGCCCATCAACAAAACCAACCAAAACTTTCAATTAAAAAATAGCCACATAGGCCCTTCGGGAGCAACTTTCCGTTACCAACATACAGTAAATGGGGTAGAAGTTTTTGATTCTTCAGTTGCGGTTCACGTTTCAAACAAAAACCAAGTAACTTACCACGCAAGTACTTTTGACAGTTCGGTGGCGAGTATTGCCACAACACCTTCAATATCTGAAGAAGACGCCTTACGTATTGCAAAATCTGCACTGAATATTGAAGGGTATATTTCTCAAAAAGAAGTAAAACTCTACGTATATAATAAACTTGGCGACAGCAAATTGGTTTATAGGGTTACTACGATGTCTGAATTCCGAATGGGAAATTGGGAAACAATTATAGATGCCACAACGGGCACTGTTTTAAGCACCCGAGATATTGCCATTTATCATAAAAAGAATGGAAAACACACCTCAAACACTGTAACTCCCACAACTTTGGTTACCGGCACAGCAATGGTTTTTGATCCGGATCCTCTTACTAAAACTGGTAACGTTTACGGCGGAAATTACTCCGACAATGGCGACGCTACAAACCCAGATCTCGATGCCGCAAGAACCGCAGTAACCTTGTTTGATATTCAATTTGACGGCACCAACTACCGGCTTAAAGGCCCCTATACCGAAATAGCCGAACTTGGCTCCCCCTCCACGGGATTGTTTTTACAAACAAATTCAGATTTCAGTTTTACAAGAGACCAACAAGGTTTTGAAGCTGCAAACTGCTATCACCATATTGATAAGAGTTTTCGATATATTAATGATGATTTAGGAATTCCTTTGGTATCAATTTACAATGGTGGCGTAATGCGTTATGATCCACATGGTGCCAACGGAGCAGACAATTCATTTTACAGCGCAGGAAGTCTTCAATTTGGGGAAGGTGGAATTGACGACGCCGAAGATATGGACGTTGTGCTTCACGAATTGGGTCATGGTCTTCACGACTTTGCTACTAACGGAAATCTAAGTCAGGTTAATGGGCTAAGTGAAGGAACTGGCGATTATTGGGCTAATAGTTATAAAAGAAGTACAGGTTTTTGGGATATTACAGACCCACAATACTTTTGGGTGTTTGGTTGGGACGGACACAATCCATTTTGGAATGGCCGCGTAACCAATTATGGTGCAATGTATCCGGGTGGCCTAACGGGTTCAATTCATACTGATGGTCAAATATGGTCCTCCGTATTACTCGAAATTTGGGAAATAATTGGAAGAGAAAAAATGGACGCCGCAGTTTGGGAAGGCCTTGCCATGACCAATAGCAACACCAATCAACAAAACGCTGCGATCGCTGTAAGACAAGCTGCCATAGATATGAATTACAGTTGTGCAGAAATTGATGCCTTTACAGACAGATTTACAGCGCGAGGCTATGTATTGCCAAACTATGTTTGCGATCCAAACGCTTGCGACATCTCGGGTATTCAAACCTCAAATCTTTCGCCTTGCAACGATAATGGCACCCCGACAGATGGCAGTGACGATTTTTTTACTGCTGATGTAACTGTAACCTTCGTAAACCCGCCAGCAACAGGAACTTTAGATTTAACGGGTGACGGAACGGCTTCAGTATCTACCTCAGGTTTAACTACGTCGCATACGTTCACTAATGTTGTTTTTGCAGCAGATGGTGGCACAATAGAACTTACCGCTGCATTTTCAGACGCTGCTGATTGTAATTATGATGAAAATAACGCTGGTACTGCCCCAACCCCTTGCGTTACTGCAGGAGTGAATGACAACGAATTTTTTGGCGTGTCGCTTTATCCAAATCCAGCAGATCAAACTATTTCATTGGCAAACTTAACCCAAGAATACACTATTGCAATTTATAATATGTTAGGCCAAAAAGTGAAACAGCAAATTGTAAATGCCGATAATAACAGCATTAATATTCAAGATCTGTCCTTGGGAGTATATATACTCAAGTTTAACGATTACAACAAAGTATTGCGCTTCGTTGTAAAATAATTAGTACTGTTTTTAAAATGAAAAGAGCCGTATTTCTACGGCTCTTTTTTATGAATATCACTGAACACAAATTATCCTCCTTTTTGGCATAAGTGGCCTCGCATCGGCGCGAGAATTATGATCAGCAACCATTTATTGCATAAACCTATTCAGTATATCTAACATTTAAAAACCACTTTTAGGGAACCTGCCGTTTGAGTGAGTTAAGATTATATTTATAGTAAATTAAACTAATATAAAAATTGAAGGTCATACTTATGTAACAATAAATATTATACAGATGAAAAAAGCAATGATTATTTTTATGGCGCTTGCAACCTTCGCCATAAGTGCACAAAACAAAAACGATAATAGACCTGAACACCGCAAACAGTTACGGGAAAACTTAACCCCTGAACAAAGAGCCGAATTACACACCAAAAAACTGACTTTAGATTTGAATTTAAATGAAACGCAACAAATAAAGGTGAATCAACTATTGCTAAATATGCAAAAAGACAAACCCAACCGTTCAAAAAACCGAAAGGATATGACAGATGAAGAAAAATATGAAGCAAAATCTGCAATGCTGGATAAGCGCATTGAAATGAAAAAAGCGATGAAAGAAATTCTTACCGATGCACAGTTTACTAAATGGGAAAAAGCCTCAGAACATAATAGACGAAAAATGAGGAGTAAAAATGCGTTAAATAAGAGAGGTGAAAAATAATTGCGGTTTCAATTGTATTTTTTGGCGTAATTATTGTTTTAGTTAATACCAAATTAGTTACATTAGTAACTTCAAAAAATTAAAAACAACTAAAATGAAAAACCTACTAACAGTATTTGCCTTTGCCGTAACTATGCTCTTGGGAGTTCAAACAACCTCAGCGCAGCAATTGTCTCAAGATACTAACAGACCAGAGGTAATTGCCAAAACCGAAACTGCAAAAATTACAGAAGCATTAAATCTAAACGGCGATCAAAGCCGCGCAGTTTTTAGAGCACTTGTAGCAAAAGAAGTTAACTATCAAAAACACGTTACGGGCAAAGATGCTAGCAACGCAGGTGTTAAAGCCAATAAAGAAAAATTTGATGCTTCGCTAAAAGAAGCAATGAAAAAAACATTGACGGCCGAGCAATACGCTCAATGGCTTAAAATGAATAATTAGTGATTGATTATTAGTAAAAAAAGCCCCTTTCTTGGTTTAGAAAGGGGCTTTTTTATGCACCTATTTAAAATAAGCAGTTTTCTCTAATTTAGCTTTTTTGCAACCTTTTGGCATGCTGCAATAGTAGCATCCAAATCTTCATAACTCAATGCATCGCAAATAAACCAAGTTTCAAAAGCACTCGGCGCAATGTAAATTCCTTCATTCAGCAATCCGTGAAAAAACTTTTTAAAATTTTCATTGCTAGCTTGGGCCGCCGACGCAAAATCTGTAACGGGAACTTCTGAAAAATGTACCGATATCATTGAACCTACCCTATTAATAGTAAATTTTACATTTTCCGTTTTTAAAGCTGTTTCTAAGCCTTTGTGTAAGTATTCTGTCTTTTTATTAATTGAATTAAAAACCTCTCGATTTTCGTTCAATTCTTTTAACATTGCCAATCCAGCCGCCATTGCCAACGGGTTGCCACTTAAAGTTCCCGCCTGATATACAGGGCCAATAGGAGCCAGATAATTCATTATTTCTTCTCGTGCGGCAAATGCGCCAACCGGCAGTCCACCTCCAATTACTTTTCCGAAGGTAACAATATCTGCCTTTACACCAAACAACTCCTGAGCTCCTCCCGCTGCAAGTCTAAACCCCGTCATTACTTCATCAAAAATTAAAAGTATATCGTTCGCATCACAAAGTTTACGCAAGCCTTCTAAAAATCCCGCCGCTGGTGGAATACATCCCATATTTCCAGCAACTGGCTCTAAAATTATACAGGCAATTTCATTTTTATTTGCGGCAATTACTTCTTCAACATTTGCCAAATTGTTATATGTAGCAAGCAGGGTATCCTTTGCGGTGCCTTTAGTTACACCAGGACTATTTGGTGCCCCAAAAGTAATCGCACCACTGCCTGCCTGAATTAAAAAGGAATCACTATGTCCGTGATAGCAACCTGCAAATTTTATAATTTTGTCTTTTCCCGTAAAACCACGCGCCAATCTAACTGCGCTCATACAAGCTTCCGTACCGCTATTTACAAATCTAATTTTATCAATATTTGGCACCATAGAAACCGCTAGTGCCGCTATATCGGTTTCAATTTCCGTAGGCATACCAAAGGAAGTTCCTCGCTTAGATTTTTCAATAACGGCATTGACTACCGGTTCGTGGGCGTGACCCAAAATCATAGGACCCCACGAATTTATATAATCAATTAGTTTATTGCCATCTACGTCATAAATATAGGCCCCTTTCGCTTTTTCAACGAAAATAGGATCTCCGCCAACTGATTTAAATGCGCGTACCGGCGAATTAACTCCGCCAGGAATAACCTTTTGCGCCTCTTGAAAAAGCGCACTGCTTCTTTGATATTTCATTTTAATTAAAAGTTTATTGCTTATGAAAAGAAATTATTTCAGAAAACTACAGTCTTAAGTCGCTTTCTTATTGATTTTTCACAGGATGTAGATACAGTATTTGCCCAATAGCCAGATCATTATTTTTTAATCCGTTGTATTGTTTTAAGGTTTCCACCGTAAGGTTAAATCGTCTTGAAATACTGTAAAGCGTATCACCGGGTTTTACCGCATACGTTCCAATTTTAGTATCGTCGGGTTCTGCGGTACTTACACGTTTTCCCAAAACCTGATCGTCATATTGATCCAATCTATAGCGTTCTACAATGCTTATAAGTTTATCGGGATATTTTGGATCGGTGGCATAACCGGCCTTTCGCAAGCCTTTTGCCCAGCCTTTATAATCGTCTTTTCGCAATTTAAACAAATCTTGATAGCGGCTGCGCTGGGTTAAAAATAAAGAGTGATCTCTGTATGAATATTTGGGATCGCTGTATTTTCTAAAGCATTCGCCGCGCTCATCATCATCGTGGTAAACACTTTCGCCTTCCCAACCTCTATGGCATTTTATACCAAAATGATTGTTTGCCTTCATTGTGAGTTCACCAGCACCAGCACCACTTTCTAAGATTCCCTGTGCCAAAGTAATGCTTGCAGGAATTCCGTATTGTAGCATTTCTTCCATGGCAATTCCACTAAATTCATTAATGTAATTTGCTACACGTTCGCTATAGGGTGTATTCACAGGTACTTTTACAACGCTAGGTTCTTCTGCTTTGGTGTCCTTTTCTTTAACCGTTTGGTTTACGCGGACCACACGTTCCGTATTTTGCCTTTTTTTATATTTTGAAGCTGTTTTCTTCGATTTACAACTGCCAAAACAAATAATACACAGTAAGAGAAGTGGAATAATTCTGCCAATCATGTTATTCAATTATAGGTAGGTTTTTCTTTTTCAATTTTTGGTTCATACCAGCTATGCCTTGTAAACCGCCTGTATGAACGGCAAAAATACAGCTATTTTCTTTGAAATGCCCCTTTTTCAGAAGATCCATAATACCGTACATCATTTTTCCGGTATAAATAGGATCTAAGGGAATTTTTGTTTTTTCTTTGAACTCATTTATAAAACGAACCAATTCAAAATCTATTTTACCATATCCGCCAAAACAATATGCATCGGTAATTTTAAAATTTGTTTTTGAAGTAAATTTTGAAATTTCCTTCGCCTGAAACGTGCCTTTTAATGCCGAAAAACCCAAAACACGTTGGTTTTCTTCTGAAGCCACTACCAAGCCAGCCAGCGTACCGCCCGTACCTACGGAAACACAAATATAATCTGCCGATAATCCCTTTTCGTTTAAAATTTCTTCACATCCCTTTACGGCCAAGGCATTGGTTCCGCCTTCGGGCAACAAATAGAAATCGCCAAATTGGGTTTTTAATTTGTTTATGAAATCAATTTCTGCTTTCTGTCTATATGCTTCTCGCGAAATAAAATATAATTGCATTCCGCAGTTTTTGGCCAATGAAAGGGTTGGGTTTTCAGTAATCTTGCTTTCTAGCTCTTCTCCCCGAATAATACCTATGGTTTTAAAATTTAACTCTCTTCCAGCTGCCGCTACTGCCGCAATATGATTTGAAAATGCTCCCCCAAACGTTAAAATCGTTTTATATCCTTGTTTATCAGCCAGCCGAAGATTGTATTTAAGTTTTCTGAATTTATTGCCTGAAACAAATGGATGGATTAAATCTTCTCGTTTTAAAAATAATCTATTTCCAGAGATATTAAATAGTGAAAGATCTATTTCAGTAGTGGGAAGGGGTTCTGCAAACGAAAGATTTTTCATAACACAAAGATATACCGTTACAAATACTTGAAGTGCGACTATTTCACCTTTAAAAACTATTTGAATTATTGCTGCTTATTGCAAATTTGGTAGGACCAACTGCTAAAATGAAAAGCCGAACTCCCCCGTAACTCCGAAATCACGAGCATTTATATTGTCTAAATAATTACCTCGAAAGTTAAAATCGAGTCTGAAAACCCGAAAAATATTTCCTATGCCTACACTCCACTCCCAGTAGATATTTTCGGGGGCTTTATACACGATATTAGAGGCATTTAAATTTATATTCTCTTGCGAAATTGTACCATAAACTGCTCTAAATCCAACCACCTCGCGTAAATCTAAATTTCGCAACAATGGAATTCTCGAAAATATTCTGCCTCCAAAATTATGCTGCAAATGAAGCGACGCATAGGTATCGCTAACAAATTCGTAATAATCTAGCTGCGTAAAAGTATTGTAAAGACTAAAATACGTTTGATTTCCGGGTATGGGATTTAACAAACTTAATGGTACGGCGCCAATAGTAGTACCCACCTCAACGGTAGAGAGCAAGCGCCCTAGCCCCCCGATATTCCAAGGTTGGGTGTATAGTGCCTGCAGTTTTTTATACTCAAAATCGCCTCCCATTATATCTTTTAAACCATAGCTATAACCTGCATAAAAAGATGGAAAATCGCCTTCGTTAATTACAGTGCGTTCCACACCGTATCCGGAAGTTTTCTTTCTTGGCGTATAATAGAACCCAAGCTGTATTTCGGCTTGTTTAAGCACGCTCTTTACTTCGCCAGTAAAAACTCCATCATTCATTACTTTGTAGTCTATGCTAAACGTATCGGTGGCAGATTTTAATGTTCTATACGAAGTAGTTAAGCGCAAAATAAAATTCTTCCAAGGTTCAATATCAAATCCTACTGTACTCAAGTTAATTCGCGACAATCTGTCGTTAGAGCCCACCGAAAGCAGTGACGACGACGCTAAACTTCTTCCCAAAACATCATTACTGTTGGTTAGACTCGCGCCTGTTTGCTCCACATCGCGACGATTTCCCCCAAAAACTGTAAGTCGGGATTTTCTATCTAAAAGCCATTTCCCAGAAATACCATATTTAAAACGATTATCCTTAAACCCGTACGCCCCAAAACCTTCAAGTCGCCAAGGATCATTTTGACCAAAATAGGTTCTTCCTCCCAAGCGAATACGCATTCCTTCGGCCTCATTAAATCCGAAAATTGAAAATACAGGGCCAATATCAAAATTGTTTACTTCATAATAACCACTGGCCAGGGTGGCACCTATGTTGTAAAGTGCTTTAAATCTACCTACCGTTTTAAGCGTGTCGAGCATTTTATAGACGCCAGTTTCATCTTTGCTTAACTTTTCCATTCTATTTTTTTCCCAAAAATCGTCGGGACGATTATAAACTTCATAGTTATACGGATCTACTTGCTGGGCGTAAAACTTTTTATCCTTTGGAATATTAAAAATGTAATTATCGTATAATGTGGTGCGCTTTCCATAAATGCCGCGTGCCTCTTCTTTTTTTCTAAAGCTGAAATCGCTCATAAAATAATCGCGGGTAATAAGAAACGTAGAATCGTTTAGCACTTCAAATTCTTGTTCAATATAAACATCGCGAACCCAGTTTAGGTTTGCACTTTTAGAAGCTTTTAAATTTATTTCCTTGATGGCCCAAGTAGTATCGTTTACCCAAAAATCGCCTTTAAAAGTCAACTCGTTTTTTCGGCGGGGGTAGTACACAATATTATAACACCATTTATTGTCGCGGTATGCACTATCTCGCAGCACATAATTATAAACGTCTACACCCGTTTTGGAAAGTGGGCTTGTAAACGCTTTATCAAAAAATTTAAGATAGTTATCATACACATCGTATTCGCTATAAAGATCTTTTACGAAAGCGATAAGTGCCTGATTATTTTCAAAACCTGAATTTTTATTTCCTTGCAATACTTCCTTTTCTTCAGACAAAAGATTATCGCCATAAACTTTGGAAGCGGCTTCGTTGATAAAAATGGGCAGATAAGTGTTTCCGGTAATTTTTGAAGTATCTGTCTGGTCAAATATAAATTCCATGCCCTTAAAAATCTTACTCTTAATAAGCGCACTGTCAATTGTATTTAAATCAAATTCAAGTTTTTCGTATTTATCGTACTGATATTGGTTGAATTTTTTAACACCATTTTCCCGCCTATTTTCCCAAATTTTTCGAAGAATATCGAGGGCAGGATTGTTTTTTTTTGAAGTTTTCCCGGCATACACCACTACCTCGTCCAATGCGTTGGCGCTTTCTTGCATAACTACTTCCATATTATACGTAGTGCGCGAAGTAAGCTCCACCTCATTAGTGGTAAAGCCTATAAACGAAAAAACAACGGTATCATAACTTTTGTCGCTTTCAAGATAAAACCTCCCGTTCTCGTCAGAGATTGTGCCCTCCTGCGAATCTTTAAAAATAACGTTTGCAAAAGCAACAGGATAATCCGTAGCATCTTTAATTACACCGCTTACTTTGGTTTGGGAATGTACCGAAGCACCTGTTATCAATAAAAATAAAATTAAAAGATGCTTCATGTATGTAGTGGACTATTTTTTACGAGCGCAAAATTAGTCTCTATAAAGCACTTTCTTTACAGCCTTAACAACATCTTCACTATTTGGCAACCATTCCTTTAATAATTCGGGCGAGTAGGGAGCTGGCGTATCTGCCGTATTTATTTTTACGATGGGTGCATCTAAATAATCAAAAACGTTATTTTGAACCTGGTACGTTATTTCTGTAGCAACATTACCAAAAGGCCATGCTTCTTCCAGAATAACCAGTCTATTTGTTTTCTTTACAGAGTCGTAAATTGCTTGATAATCCAACGGACGCACGGTACGCAAATCTATAATTTCGCATTCAATACCTTCTTCGGCAAGTGTTTCGGCCGCTTTGTAAGCTTCTTTTATAATCTTTCCGAAAGAAACAATAGTTACGTCTGTACCTTTTCTTTTAATATCGGCAACACCAATGGGGATTAAATATTCGCCTTCTGGCACTTCGTCTTTATCGCCGTACATTTGCTCACTTTCCATAAAAATTACGGGGTCGTTATCGCGAATGGCACTTTTTAGCAACCCTTTTGCATCGGCAGGATTGCTTGGCACAATTACTTTTAATCCAGGACAGTTAGCATACCAGCTTTCAAAAGCCTGGCTATGGGTAGCGGCCAGTTGTCCTGCAGAAGCTGTTGGTCCACGAAAAACAATGGGAATATTAAATTGCCCACCGCTCATTTGGCGCATTTTTGCAGCGTTATTTATAATTTGGTCTATTGCAACGAGAGAGAAGTTAAACGTCATAAATTCTACGATGGGCCTGTTGCCATTCATTGCAGAACCCACGGCTATACCTGAAAATCCGTTTTCGGAAATAGGGGTGTCAATAACCCGTTTTGCGCCAAATTCGTCTAGCATTCCCTTACTGGCTTTGTACGCACCATTGTACTCGGCAACTTCTTCGCCCATTAGGTATATAGTTTCGTCGCGACGCATTTCTTCACTCATCGCTTCTTGTATGGCTTCTCTAAATTGTAGTGTCTTCATTTGTTTAAATTGAAATGTAAATAACAATATTCCGAAAAGATATCGGAATGGGTAGCAAAAATAGCATAAATACTATCTGTATATATAATAATTAGTCACTTTTAACCAAAATTTATTATGCGTGCATAACAAAAAAAAGAAATATATTCTTAACTTCGCACACGAGCAATTTAGTTATAATCTTAATTTATAAATTGGCTCAAATTTTACAATCCAAAAACACTTTTAAAGATGAAAATATTAGTCTGTATAAGTCACGTACCGGACACAACTTCAAAAATTAATTTTACCGACGGCGACACCAAATTTGATACAAATGGGGTACAATTTGTTATCAATCCAAATGATGAATTTGGCCTTACACGCGCCATGTGGTTTAAAGAAAAACAAGGAGCCACGGTTCACGTAATAAACGTTGGCGGGCCAGAAACAGAGCCCACATTGCGCAAGGCATTGGCGATTGGCGCCGATGAAGCAATACGTATAAACACCCCGGCAACCGATGGTTTTTCTGTTGCGAAACAATTGGCAAATATTGCCAAAGAAGGCGGTTACGATTTAATTATTGGCGGAAGAGAATCTATAGATTACAACGGCGGAATGGTACCTGGAATGCTTGCCAAACTAATTGGTGCCAATTTTGTAAACACCTGTATTGGCCTAGAAGTAGAAGGTGAAAAAGCAACCGCAATTCGTGAAATAGACGGAGGAAAGGAAACTTTAAAAACATCACTTCCGTTGGTAATTGGTTGCCAAAAAGGCTTGGTGGAAGAAAGCGATCTTCGCATCCCTAATATGCGCGGTATAATGCAAGCCAGAACCAAACCATTGAATGTAAAAGAAGCAGTTGAAACAAGTTCTGAAACAAACACCGTAAGTTTTGAAAAACCTGCACCAAAAGGCCCCGTGAAATTAGTAGATAATGTAGAGGAATTAGTAAATCTTCTTCACAACGAAGCGAAGGTAATTTAAGAATCAAAAAAAGAAAAACATGTCAGTTTTAGTATATACAGAATCAGAAGAAGGAAAAATAAAGAAAATTGCTCTCGAAGCAGTTTCTTACGCAAAAGGCATTGCAGACCAAATGGGAACTTCGGTTACCGCGGTTAGCATAAATGCAAACGACACTTCGGAATTAGGAAAATACGGCGCTTCAAAAGTGCTACAGGTTTCTAATGACAAATTAAATAAATTTAATGGCGAAGCTTACGCAGATGCCATTGGGCAAGCCGCAAAAAGTGAAAACGCAACAGTTATTGTTTTATCGGCGAGTGCAAACAGCAAGTTTTTAGCGCCAACCCTGGCCATTAATCTTGAAGCTGGTTTTGTTCCCAACGTTGTTGCACTACCAGAGAGCACCTCACCATTTAAAGTGAAGCACAGCGTTTTTACGAACAAAGCCTTCGCCACAACAGAAATTAAAACCGAGATTAAAATAATTGGTTTAGGTAAAAATTCATACGGGTTAAAAGAAAATGAAACGTCGGCATCAACTGAAGACTTTGCTCCAAACCTCGATGCACACGATTTTGATATGGAAATTGTTTCCGTAGATAAAGCTACCGATACCGTAACCATTGCAGATGCCGAAATTGTTGTTTCTGGTGGGCGCGGCCTAAAAGGACCCGAAAATTGGGGAATGATTGAAGATCTCGCAAAAACCTTAGGTGCCGCCACGGCGTGCTCAAAACCCGTGAGCGACATGGGTTGGAGACCGCATAGCGAGCACGTGGGGCAAACAGGAAAACCTGTTGCATCAAATCTTTACATTGCCATAGGTATTTCTGGTGCTATTCAGCATTTGGCAGGTATTAATGCTTCAAAAGTAAAAGTGGTTATTAATAATGACCCCGAAGCACCTTTCTTTAAAGCCGCAGACTATGGTATTGTAGGCGATGCCTTCGAAATTGTGCCTCAGCTTACAGAAAAATTAAAAGAATTTAAGGCACAGAACGCATAATTTTTTATTAATTTGTGCCTCGATAAAAGGCTGTTTAGATAAGGAAGCATCCAAATTTAAACAGCCTTTTTTATTGATTTTTTATTCGTTACTTTTATAGTCTATTGTTTAACTGAACAACGCGAAATAAATATTTACAACTGATTTTTGAAGAATGAGTTTAGTGAAACTTACAATCAAAGGAATTTCATACAGCCAAACACAAAATGGCGCATATGCCCTTATTTTAAACGAAGTTGACGGTGAACGAAAACTTCCCATTGTTATCGGGGCTTTTGAAGCACAATCTATTGCCATTGCCCTAGAAAAGGATATTACCCCTCCGCGACCGCTCACCCACGACCTTTTTAAAAATTTTGCAGACCGTTTTGACATTGTTGTAAAGCAAGTTATTATACACAAATTGGTAGACGGCGTTTTCTATTCCAGCATTATCTGCGAACGCGATAAAATTGAAGAAATAATAGACGCGCGCACCAGCGATGCCATTGCTTTGGCGCTTCGGTTTAATGCTCCAATTTTTACCTATAAAAATATCTTGGACAAAGCGGGAATCCACTTAAAAACTTCAACTTCCAAAAAAGCGCTTTCAAAAAAGGAAGAAGCGGTAATTGAAGATTTAATTCTAGGTGAAGACAGGGAGTCGCTAAAATCATCGAGTGCAGATTATTCCAATTACAGTCTTAGTGAATTAAATAAAATGTTAGATGAAGCTGTGAAAAACGAAAATTACGAAAAAGCCGCAAGCATTCGCGATGAAATTTCTAAACGGGAATAGTTGCAGATCTACATCTAAAAAGTAAATCAAAGACACTTTAAAGAAGATCAATAAGAGCAAAAAAAAGATTGGTACTTATTTAATATTTATGCAAAAAATTATACTTGTAGCCTTGGCGCTTTTCTTCTTCGGAAATAGTTTTGCCCAAAGCATAGAAAAAACCTGGCAATTTTCAGAAGTAAAAGATGAAAACGGTCTCGCCATACTAAACATAAATTCTAAAGAGGATTTTTTAAAATTCGACAACGGAACTTTTGAATATCACGTGGCAGCCGACAGTTTAACACCAAGTGGCGACTACATGCTACAAAATAATTTATTAGTTCTTTTCTTTAATAGTCCGGCCGATAGTATTCGAAGATTTCGGGTTGAACAAGTAACAGACAGCACGCTTTCTCTCTCCGAAAATAATTACAAATACCAACTAACATCTGCAGCTCCCAAAACTACTTCGGCACTTGCAACGGTTGCAAATACTGCAGAAATTACTCCCAGCCAAGGTTTTACGGTACATAGTTTATGGCGTGGTATTATAGGGATGATTTCACTGTTATTAATAGCTTTTCTTTTTAGTTCAAATAGAAAAGCCATAAATTGGAAGACAGCTGGTATCGGACTCGCTTTTCAACTGCTTATTGCCATTGGGGTTTTAAAAGTGAATTTTATCAAAAATATTTTCGAAAGCGTTGGTCAACTTTTTGTAAATGTTCTTAATTATACAAAGGCCGGAAGCGAGTTTTTATTCGGCGGCATGTTAGACATTAATTCGTACGGGTTCATTTTTGCATTTCAAGTTTTACCAACTATTATCTTTTTCTCTGCGCTAACTTCGGTGCTTTTTTACCTCGGAATAATTCAAGTAGTAGTTAAGGCAATGGGGTGGCTACTTACCAAACTTTTAAATATTTCCGGCGCCGAAAGCTTAAGTGTTGCCGGAAACATTTTTTTAGGCCAAACTGAAGCTCCGCTTTTAATTAAAGCTTACCTGGAAAAAATGAATAAGTCTGAAATGTTACTGGTAATGATTGGCGGGATGGCTACTGTTGCTGGAGCAGTACTAGCCGCATATATTGGGTTTTTAGGCGGTGATGATCCCGCTTTGCGATTAACGTTTGCAAAACATCTTTTGGCTGCTTCAGTAATGGCCGCGCCGGGTGCAATTGTTATTTCCAAAATTTTATACCCTCAGACTGAACCTATAAATACAGATGTAAAAGTTTCTTCAAAAAAAATAGGCTCCAACTTTTTAGATGCCATTGCCAACGGAACAACCGAAGGTTTAAAACTGGCGGTAAACGTAGGTGCGATGCTTTTGGTTTTTGTAGCTTTTATTGCCATGCTCAACGGAATCCTGGGATGGGTGGGCAGTGTAACAACGGCCAATGATTGGGTAGCTGCAAATTCAGATTATAAAAGTCTTTCGTTAGAGGCAATTTTAGGAACTATTTTCGCACCATTAATGTGGCTAATTGGCGTAGCAAAGGAAGATATGTTTATGATGGGGCAATTGTTGGGAATAAAACTTGTTGCCAGTGAATTTGTAGGCTACATACAATTGGCCGAACTTAAAAACATAGGAAATTCGCTTCATCTCAACTATGAAAAAAGCATCATTATGGCTACCTATATGCTTTGTGGGTTTGCAAATTTTGCTTCCATAGGAATTCAGATTGGCGGAATAGGTTCTTTAGCTCCCGGACAGCGAAAAACACTTTCAAAATTTGGAATGAAAGCTTTATTAGGCGGAACTATTGCTTCTCTAATTTCGGCAACCATCGCGGGAATGATAATTGGGTAATTTTAGTTTACAACCGTCTCGGCCCAGTTTGCGGCTTCTTCAATGCAATTAAAATACCCAAAGGAACCCTTAAAAAGACCTTGTTCCTCAATAGCTTCATTTTTAACATTCTCGCTATTAGACACTATTGCAACGCCTACAACACTTTTTGAAGGCACTTCTTGATACACTAGCGGATTAATAGTTTTGGTAAATTCTCTGGTAGAAATAACAACACATTTTCTGCCCCTATAATGGGTATCGAGCGCCTTAGATAGCTCCTTTGCTTCGGCTATATTGAAGGCAGTGGCTTTAAAATAAAATAAAGCATGAAAAGGATAACATTCCAAGATCCCAGTTGATAGCTCGTACTTTTTTTCCATAACGCAGATTTACAATTAAAAATAAGAAAAAAATGATTTGAAAATTAAAACCGTTGATAACTATTTTAAAAGCAAGTCTAAAATTATTTGAGCATCAGCGTCGCTATTAGTACATTAGGCCATTAATTTATTTGGCTTTAAAATGAAACAATATCACGACCTTTTAAAACACGTAATGCAAACTGGCTCTGCAAAACAAGACCGCACCGGCACTGGCACCAAAAGTGTTTTTGGCTATCAAATGCGTTTTGATTTAAGCGAAGGCTTCCCAATGATTACTACTAAAAAACTTCACTTAAAATCTATTATTCACGAACTTTTGTGGTTTTTAAATGGCGATACAAATGTAAAATATCTTCAAGAAAACGGCGTGCGAATCTGGAACGAATGGGCAGACGAAAACGGCGACCTGGGACCCGTATATGGCCACCAATGGCGCAATTGGAACAGCGAGGAAATTGATCAGATTTCAGATATAATTACAACCCTAAAAAGCAACCCAGACAGTAGAAGAATGCTTGTTAGCGCTTGGAACCCGAGCGTGTTGCCGGATACTTCAAAATCGTTTTCAGAAAACGTTGCCAATGGCAAAGCAGCGCTCCCTCCCTGCCACGCTTTCTTTCAATTTTATGTAGCCGATGGTAAATTATCTTGTCAACTTTATCAACGCAGTGCCGATATATTTTTAGGAGTACCTTTCAATATTGCCTCTTATGCATTGCTAACGATGATGATGGCACAAGTTTGTGGCTACAAAGCTGGCGATTTTATACATACCTTCGGCGACGCCCATATTTACAGCAATCACTATGAACAAGTGGAGCTTCAATTGTCTCGAGATTTTAGGCCTTTGCCAAAAATGTTGCTCAATCCAGATGTAAAAGATATATTTGGCTTCACTTTTGATGATTTTACACTTGTAGATTACAATCCGCATCCTCACATTAAAGGTGCTGTTGCCATCTAATTTTTAACTCAAAAACCCCAAAATGAAGAATTTACTATTTTTAACTTGTTTTCTATTTTCAACCGCCATTTTTGCACAACAAGAATGGGGAGACGTTCGTAAAAACAATATTACCCTTAAAGAAATAGCCCCCATCTGGCCGGGTTGTGAAAAAGGAAATGTGTCACAGCGCGACAATTGCTTTAACACTCAGTTGGCCACGCATATTTCAAAAAATTTTAAATACCCTCCCAACGCCTACAAAAACAATGATGAAGGTAGAGTAATTGTAGAGTTTGTTATAAACGAACAAGGAATTGTAGATGTAAAAAGTGTTTCTGGAGGTACTAAAGAATTGCAAGAAGAAGCCAAACGCAATATAATGGCAATTCCAAAAATGGCAAAACCCGGAATGATGGGCGGTAAACCTCGTGCTATTAAATACACTGTGCCATTTACATTTAAAACCGGGAAATAAAATGTTCAAAAAAATATTCACAATTCTGATTATTATCAGTTCGGCATTTTCTTTTGCGCAAAGCGAAGAGGTTTCTGAATCTCACGCGACCAACGATAACGTGCCGTTTGCAGTAATTGAAAAAGTTCCCGTGTATCCAGATTGCGACTTTAACACCAATCTGGAACTAAAAAAATGTATGTCTACCAAAATCTCTGAATTTGTTAGCATGCATTTTAATTTAAGCAAAATTGAAGCACTTAACCTCCCTCCCAATGTTTACAGAGTTTCCGTTCAATTTAAAATAGACAAAGAAGGAAATGTGGTAGGCGTACGCGCCCGTGCCGCACATCCCGAGATTGAAGCCGAAGCCGTTCGCGTTGTAAGCAACCTCCCCCAAATGGAGCCAGGAAAACAAAAAGGCGAAGCCGTTGGCGTATTGTATTCATTACCTATTGTGTTTAAAATTGAACCACCAACACAGAACGAAAAAAAGAAAAAAAAACGAAAGCGAAAAAACTAATAATTCCAGTTTAACAACTGTTTAACGCCAATGAAATAGCCTTAAACAATTTTAATATTTATATTTAAAGTGTCGTCAAAAAAAATGCGGCACTTTTTTTATGATAGCAACAAATACATTGGTTTCATTTTTTTTAGAAACCCGCCAGCGCACCGAAGATATTTGCAAACCCTTGGAGATTGAAGACTATGTGGTCCAGCCCATTGTAGACGTATCGCCACCAAAATGGCACTTAGGCCATACCTCTTGGTTTTTTGAGGAATTTATTTTAAAACCACACAAACCCGATTACCAACTTTTTCACGAGGACTTTGCTTTCGTTTTTAACAGCTACTATGAAAATGTAGGAAAAAGAGTAATTAGAAATGATCGCGGAAATCTGTCGCGGCCTGGAGTAGCCAAAGTTTACGACTATCGTCATTATGTTACTAACGAGATGAAGGAATTTCTTTCCGAAGATATTTCAGAAGAATTAAAAGAAATTCTCCTAATAGGAATCCATCACGAAAAACAACACCAAGAATTACTTACCACAGACATAAAGTATATTTTGGGAAATAACCCGTTACTGCCCAAATACAATGATTCTTTTGACGAAAATCCACTTCAAAATTTTCAACAGGAATGGCTTCAATTTAACGAAGGAATCTATGACATAGGGCATAATAATTCTGAAGAATTCTGTTACGACAATGAGTTGGGTCGCCACAAGGTATTCCTGCACGATTATAAAATTTCGAATAAATTAATTACCAATGCCGAATATCTGGAGTTTATAAATGCAGACGGCTACAAAGATTTCAACTTATGGCATGCCGAAGGTTTAGATTGGGTAAAACTGAATAATATTTCGGCACCTATGTACTGGCATAAAATTAACGATGTTTGGCACCAATATACCTTAATGGGGCTCCAAAAATTAAATTTACAAGCCCCTGTTTCGCATCTATCGTATTTTGAAGCATTCGCCTTTGCCCAATGGAAACAATGCCGTCTCCCCACTGAATTTGAATGGGAAGCCGCCCAAGAAAATTTTAAATGGGGAAGCCGCTGGGAGTGGACCGAAAGCGCTTATTTACCGTATCCCGGATATACAAAAGCTCCGGGCGCTATTGGTGAATACAACGGTAAATTTATGGTAAATCAAAAAGTGCTTCGCGGTGGCTCGGTGGCTACTTCACCAAAACACACCCGCGCCACCTATCGCAATTTTTTTCAAACAAACTTACGGTGGCAATTTACCGGTTTAAGGTTGGCTAAATAATCTCGACTAAAAATATATGACTACTAAAACGCAACCGAAACACAACACAAATTTTAAAAACGAAGTTACCGAAGGGCTTACTAATTTTCCGAAATACCTTTCTTCCAAATATTTTTACGACAAAAAGGGCGATAGCCTTTTTCAGGATATTATGGCAATGCCAGATTACTACCTAACGGGTTGTGAATTTGAAATTATTTCTACCCATACCAAAACAATTGGCGAACTTTTTCGGGATCGAGAAAACGGTCTCGATTTAATTGAATTAGGTGCTGGCGATGGCAAAAAAACAAAGCTGCTCTTAAAGTATATGTCTGAAAATAACTTCAACTTTATTTACAAACCCATTGATATAAGCGAAAATGCTGTTGAATTACTCGCTAAAAATTTAGCTGCCGAAATGCCCGCACTTACCGTAGATGCCGAGGTAGGTGAATATTTTGAAGTTTTAGAACGGTTAAAAGGGTTTAACAAGCGCAAAAAAGTAATAATGGTTTTAGGCAGCAATATTGGCAATCTAAAACATCCAAAAGCCATTGACTTTCTCACAAAATTGAAAGATAGTATGCTCCCGGACGATTTGCTTTTTATGGGCTTCGATCAAAAAAAAGAACCTCAGACAATTTTAAACGCTTACAACGATCCCGAAGGAATAACCGCAGCATTTAACAAAAATATCTTAACCCGAATTAATCGCGAGCTCGGCGGTAATTTTAATCCGGAAAAATTTAAACATTGGGAAGTTTACGACCCCGAAACCGGTACAGCTAAAAGCTTTTTAGTAGCCACCGAAGCAATGGACGTGACAATTGAAGCATTGCAGCTAACCGTACATTTTGATAAATGGGAAACCATACACACAGAAATTTCGCAGAAATACGACGATAAAATAGTGCGTTGGCTTGCCCAAGAATCGGGATTAACAATTGTTTCGTCGTTTACAGACGAACAGGAATATTATAAAAATTACGTTTTCAAAAAAGCGTAATACGAATCACAAAAACCCAAAACAATACAATAAATGAAAGCCATTTGGAATACTAAAATTATTGCAGAATCTGACAAAACAGTCGTTATTGAAAACAATCACTATTTTCCCGAAGACGCAATAAAATCTGCCTACTTCAAAAAAAGTGATACCAAAACACATTGCCCATGGAAAGGCGATGCTTCATATTATACCATTGAAGTAGATGGCGCTGTTAATAAAGATGCGGCGTGGTATTATCCGGAACCCAAATACGCCGCCAAAGCCATAAAAAATCACGTGGCATTTTGGAAAGGAGTATCGGTAGTTGAATAGCTATTTTAAAATACGAACCAGCTTGTCTAAATCTTCTTCGGTGTTATAATAGTGAAAACTCACTCGAATTCCCCCGCCCCGAAGTGAACAAATAATATTGTTTTCCATCAGTTTTTTAAACTGCGATTTATCGCCTTTCAAATTATAAATTGAAGAATGCTTTTCGCGAAGCAATGTATCGTTTTTTAATAGGCCCATCGCTGCAAAACTCGCTCTCGCTTTGGTGGAAAGGAATGCTATTTTTTTATATATATTTTCGGTTCCCAGTTTTTCCTGAAATAATATAGCCTGCTCCAAACTTCCGTAATTTAAGGTGTCTTGGTGGCCCGGTTCAAAATGCTTCATAAAAGCAGTTTCGGCAGGCAAACTCTCAAAACGTTCGGCAGAATTAAACCCAATGGTTTTTGGGAAAATACGTTCTCTTACAGATTTCTTCACCATAATAAATCCGTTACCATAGCCTGCATTTAGCCATTTATAAGCACTCGCGCCCAAAACATCGATGGCGTTTTCAGCAAAGCTAAATTTCTCCGCACCCATATATTGCGTACCATCGGCAATTGTTAGCAAATTGGGATAACAGCTTTTTAACCGTTTCAAAAATTCAAAATCTATTTTAATCCCACTTTGCCATTGTACAATGCTAAACATAAAAATATCTGGGTTGTGCTTTATAACAGCTTCTTCAATATTTTGTTCTAAATGTTCATCAATTTCGGCATAACAAACTTCAAAATCTCTTGTTTCAACAGGCCAATTTACAGACGGATAATCGTTTTTAAGAAGCAATACTTTCTGCCCTTTTAAAAGTCCTTCCAAAACGCTATTTATTCCAAAGGATATATTGGGAATTAGGGCAGTTTCAGTTGCACGGGCATCAAAAAAGTTAGAAACGGTTTTCCTAATTTCTTCAATATGAAGTTTGTGCTTATCGCGAAAAACGCTGGCATGGTTCATTAAATCCATATCGTGCTGGCGGCGCCATTCTATAATAGGTTTTGAAATTACGCCGTTTGAAGCAGTATTTAAATACGTACAGGTTTTTAGCGCTGGAAAGTGTTTTTTTAAATCTTCCATAAGTGCGTGGCCAAAATGGCGAATTTTAGGTATTTTTACATTGCTGAATGCATCAGTAAAAGTTCAATTTCAACGAAAGTAACCAACTATGTTTTCAAAAGCTAAAAAAACCGAAAGAATTGACGCCGAACAACGCGAACAGTACGAGTACGCGCGCCAACGTATAAAACAGAAAAAAAACCTGATGCGCCATTTTGTTCTGTTTTTAGTAGGCTCAGTACTATTAATAATTATTAATCCTGTTTTGGGTTACGGTAATGAAACCTTATTCCAAAACTGGTTTGTGTGGGCTATCTTAATCTGGACATTTATATTTCTTGTACATCTTTTTAACGTTTTTGTGATGAATAAGTTTATGGACAAAGAATGGGAAGATCGGCAACTTGAAAAACTAAAAGCCCGACAAGCCGAACGTATTGCCGAACTTCAGAAAAAAGTAGATACAGAATTACAACTGCCCACCGCGCCGCCAGCGACTCCAAAAAAAGACCAGTTAAACAATCCTTTACCGCCAGACGTACAATGATTACAATGATTGCCGCCGCTGGCGAAAATAACGAACTAGGAAAAGACAATGGGCTGCTTTGGCATTTACCGGATGATTTTAAACGTTTTAAAGAGTTAACCACCACGCATTATATTATTATGGGGCGCAAAACGTTTGAATCGTTCCCGAAGCCACTTCCCAATAGAACGCATTTGGTAATTACTCGAAATAAAAACTACAAAAAACCGGGCGCAGTGGTGGTGCACAGTATGGAAGATGCACTTGAAATTTCAAAAAACGATTCGCAACCTTTTATTATCGGAGGGGGCGAAATTTATAAAATGGGCCTGCCATTTGCAGATAAAATTGAACTTACCCGCGTTCACGGCGCCTTTAAGGATGCAGATACTTTTTTTCCAGAATTTTCAAAGGACCATTGGCAGCTAATTTCTAAAACAGAACACGCCAAGGATGAAAAACATAAGTATTCCTTTACGTATGAAACTTGGATTCAGAAATAGCGTTAATTGCTTTCCCGTATCAATTGGAAAAACTACTTTCGGAAATAGCATCGCAAAACAACCTTCAATTAATTGATGCGCAACCACTATCTGGGGGCGACATTAACCAAGTTTTTCTTTTAAATTGTAAACAAGAGCGTTTTGTTGTGAAATTGAATAATACCTCAAAGTTTCCCAATATGTTTGTTGCCGAAGCGGCAGGTTTGCAATTGCTTAAAACCTCGGAAAGCTTTAGCATACCCGAAGTAATGACAACCGGCACTTCCGAAAATACTTCCTATTTGTTGATGGAATATATTTCTGTTGGTAATTTACGTAGTGATTTTTGGAGCCTATTTGCCGAAAAGCTGGCGACCCTTCATAAAACCACTCAGCAAAATTTTGGATTGGACCACGACAATTATATAGGTAGTTTAAAGCAGCAAAATAACATCTGTATTTCTGCTTCAGAATTTTACATTACACAAAGATTAGAACCGCAATTTAAATTAGCGTCCAACCATAAATTTCATTTTAAAAATCTTGAAATATTGTATAAAAATATTTCAGAAGAAATCCCGACTGAACCTCCTTCATTAATTCACGGCGATCTTTGGAACGGAAATTTTTTAATTTCAGAAAAGGGAGAGGCCTTTTTAATAGACCCGGCAGTAGCTTTCGCATCGCGCGAAATGGACCTTGCCATGATGAAACTTTTCGGTGGTTTTCCAGAAGAAGTTTTTTATAATTATAGCGCTATTTTTCCTTTAAACGAAGGCTGGGAAAAACGTGTATCACTGTGGCAACTGTATTATTTATTGGTTCATTTAAATATTTTTGGCTCAGGCTATTTACCGCAGGTGAACCAAATAGTAAATCGATTTTTATAGAATTAATCCTATTTTTGTAATTCTAAATCAACTAAAAATGAAAGCATACATATTTCCCGGACAGGGCGCGCAGTTTACCGGAATGGGTAAAGATCTTTACGAAAACTCTTTAAAAGCAAAAGAACTTTTTCAACAAGCAAACGAAATTTTAGGATTTGACATTACCAAAATAATGTTCGAAGGCACTGCAGACGAGTTAAAAGAAACCAAAGTAACCCAACCCGCTATTTTTCTTCACTCCACTATTTTAGCCGAAGTGATGGGTAGCAAGTTTAAGCCAGATATGGTTGCTGGGCATTCTTTAGGCGAAATTTCGGCTTTGGTGGCCAACAAAACGCTTGCCTTCAGCGATGGCTTACAGTTGGTTTACAAACGTGCTTTGGCAATGCAAAAGGCTTGTGAAGTAACGCCTTCAACTATGGCCGCAGTTCTAGGTTTGGATGATCATTTGGTTGAAGAAATATGTGCAAATACTCCTGGAATCGTGGTTGCCGCAAATTATAATTGTCCCGGACAGTTAGTAATTTCAGGCGATGTTAATGCTGTAGAAAAAGCTTGTGAAAGTTTAAAAGAAGCTGGCGCACGTAGAGCTTTAATTTTGCCAGTAGGCGGCGCGTTCCACAGCCCGTTGATGGAACCTGCTCGCGAAGAATTGGCAGCAGCTATTGAAGATACACATTTTAAAAAGCCAGCTTGCCCCATTTATCAAAATGTTTCAACCTTTGCTGTGACTGAACCATCAAAAATAAAGGAAAATCTCATCTTTCAACTTACAGCTCCTGTAAAATGGACCCAGAGTGTTCAAAACATGATTAAGGATGGCGCAACCAATTTTGTAGAAGTTGGTCCCGGCAATGTTCTCCAGGGATTGGTAAAGAAAATTGACAGAAATGCCGAAACTGAAAAAGGCGAGGCATAAAATTTTAGATACCTTGCGGTATAAAATATTAAAACCTTCGGCACCAATGCTACCGAAGGTTTTTCAGATTTTTAGAGAATCTTAAATATATTTAAAATCTATAGCCTATTAAAATCCCACCTCTAAAATATCCTTCTGGTGCATAATCATCATTTAAAAGGTATCTTCCACCTCCGGCACTAATCTCAAAAGTAAAGCCATTATTACTAACCCATTTTTGACCAATAGCTAGCCCAATTCCTGTATCGAACCAGTTATTTTTAGTTGTACCTTCTATATATGTATCTGTATTTGGATTGTAGTCGTAATAATATATTTCGTGCTCACCAGTGGCCAGCTGTAGCGACCCTTCAACAAAAAGACCCCGTGCCCCGTATTCTTTTTTATTTAAAAAATACTGTCGATAATAAGGTGTAAAGGCAAACTTTTGACCATAATCTCCGATAGTTTCTCCGTCCGTATTAAAACTGATGGCGGCACCTGCTCCAGAGTATTTACTGATAACATATTCATAATTTATTTCAATTGTTTTAAAAACTAATGCTTCAAAACCATCGAGTCTAAATTCGTGCTTGCCCTGCGGTCCTGCATCAAAATTTTTCGACTCTTGGGCAAAGCCTATAAACGACCCGCTCATTAAAATTAAAAACAAGATTTTTTTCATAGTATATCGCAGTATTGAGTTGATTTTTTTTGAGGAAATTTCTTCATCATCCAAGGGGTAATATTAGTAATTATATTGCAGATTATTATATATATCGCTCTAAATAAATTATGATTTATTTTTTATATAATAATGGATAAAATTAATTTATCAAATAAAAAAAACAGTTTTATTCGTTGAGAATTGTGGCATTTTTAAAATTGGAAATAGAGCAAACCTAATGCGGCTGATAGGGCTGTGCTATTCCATTCGGTTAAAGTATTTTTACTATTAAACCAGAGCTTCTGATCCGCGTTTATAAAATTCTTCTCGTTCAAAACTGGGTACTAAATCACCCCCTGTTGCCCAAACAATATGGGTAGCATTTTGCATGTTCAAGTTGTTCTTTTCGGCGTAATTTGTAGTGGCAATTCGTTGCGGTCCAATTAAACCCGCGGTGGCAGATGGCTCCAAAAATATCTTTTCAGTGTCCATCAATTTCGCCAATAGGATAAAAAGTTGTTCGTCTTCTATGGTATAAATGCCGCTCACCAAATGACTACTTACTGAAGTTGCAAAATTAGATGGGCGCCCCACTGCCAGACCATCGGCCTCGGTCTTATTGTCAACACCAATATCCTGAACACTTATATTGCTCATTTCGCCAGTTACCAATCCTGTTAAAACGGCTGGAGAATGTGTGGGTTCCACAAAAAAACAATGCACATTGTCGCCATAAATTTGTTTTAGCCCAAAGGCCGTTCCACCTGGAGAACCGCCAACGCCACAAGGAGAATAAACAAACAGTGGATGCTCTGCATCTACCTTAATATTGGCCTCTTCCAATTGTTTTACTAAGCGGAGCGCACCCACGGTGTAGCCCAAAAATAATTCGTAGGAGTTTTCATCATCCACAAAATACGCCATTGGGTCGGCGTTCGTTTTTTGTCTGCCTGCGAGAATCGCTTCACTAAAATCGCCATCAAACTCAATCACTTCAACTCCTTTGGAACGCAGCAAATCTTTTTTCCAGATTTTGGCATCAGCCGAAACATAAACCGTAACCTGAAATCCCAATTTGGCACTAATAATTCCAATACTCAATCCCAGGTTGCCAGTAGAACCCACTCCAATTTTATACTTGTTGAAGAATGTCTTGTATTTATCTGTCGTAAAATCAGCGTAATTGTCTCCTTTTTTCAAAATACCTGCTTTTAACGCCAATTTTTCGGCATAGTGCAATACTTCAAAAAAACCACCGCGTGCTTTAATCGAACCCGCAATTGGAAGGGCGTTGTCGCATTTTAGAAAGTAGTGTCCTTCAATTTTTGTGTTTTCTTGGTTTAAAAGCGACTTCATATTTTGAATTTCCATTAACGGAGATTCCAACACACCATTGGTTTTTGCAGTGGTTGGAAATGCATTAACAAAGAAGGGGGCAAAGCGCTTCCATAATTGCTCAGCAGCATCCATATCTTTCTTTTTAATAGGAAAAGAAGGCATTTCCGAACTTGGTTTTCTGTTGGGATTTAGCCAAACCACAGGTTTTAAATTCATAATATCCTTTAAAAGAGGTATTTCTTTAATAAAAGAATCTATTTTATTTTTTGAATACATTGTTTTTAAGTGAATTATTTTTAAAATTTCATACTTAACTGAAACTATTTATTTTTACATTCAAGGTTTTTGGGCAATTATAGCATATGAAGTCATTTGGTTTTCATACTTATTGAAGATTTTTCGCATCTTTAAAATTCGTTTTTTGGCAGCCGGATGCGAGAGAATATTAAAACCTATTTTAAGAGCTCTAAAAATTCCTTCATCGGCAATCATTCGTTTGGGTTTTAGAAGATGCATTGGCGATTCATAGATTGCTTTTATCACAAACCCTTCATTTTCCAAAAGCTGGCACCATTCCTTTTGGGTTAAGGGGCGCGCATTTACGCGAATGGTCTGTGCCAACTTCCGTTGAATGGTCTCTTTAAATTTAACGTCCAGTTCATTGGGAGTTAAACCGAGTTCGTGAATACCGTAAAGCCCGCCCTTTTTAAGAATTCTAAATGCTTCTCTTATAATTTCCGATTTGCGCTTATCAACCTGCATTGTGAGTATCGCTTCACCTAAAACCTTGTCTGCACTTTCATCTTTTAGCCCAGTTTGGGCCGCAGAGGTATTAATTATTGTTGCCGTTTTTGCACCGTTGAGCTTTTTCCGTAATTTTGCGGTAGCTTCTTCATTTAGTTCTATTCCGGTATAATTTTTTGGTTTTTCCTTAAGTATCTTAGCCATTGTAAAGCCTATCCCAGGCGCAAATTCAACAAAGGAATCTTCAGGACAAACATGCATCCCACCCACCAATTTTGAGGTGAGTTTTTTTCCGCCAGGACGCAATACTTTTTTTCCCATATTGGCGAGAATCCAGTGGCCTTGTTCGGTATTTATTGTTTTATGACCCATCAGGAATTTTTTGCAACATCGTCCACTCGTTTTGCGGAATCTGCTTTGTTTAAACTTAAACGTACCGTACTGGTTTGTAAAGCTTTTAAATCGTGTGGCACACCGCCTTCCAGCGCTACCAAATCTCCCTTTTGCAAATTGTGAATAACTCCATTTATCCCAAATTCAATGCTGCCCTCAAAAACTTCAACTACAATCGGAAAAGGTGTTTTGTGCTCTTTCATTACATGACCCTCCTTAAATGCAATTCTTATTTCCTTTCCTGTTTCGGTTTCCATTAAAACTTGAATGGTCGGACGAGTTTCGTGATATTCAAGTTCCTTAACTAATGATGCTAATTTCATATATATTTCTTTTTTTAAATTTCTTATTTAGAATCATTCAAAATTAAGGATTATTTATAGAATAGCCTTGCAAAAAATTTATAAATTTTTGGACTATGATTGAACTCATAAGCCACGTTAAAGAATTCATGCAAATTTGCATACTAATAATTAAGACTCAATTAATTTAAATTAAACCTTATAGACGCTAGAAATGAACAAAACAACAAAGAATCCGAAGGTAGAACTAACGCCTATTATTGAAGAACACGACGAGGTTATCCTGCTCTGCGAACGCATACGACTGGGACTACGCAATAAAGTTGATGCCAAACGAATTAAAAAATATATTGATTGGTTTAAGGCGAATTATTTAGACGCTCATTTTGATATGGAGCAAAAAAACATTTTTCCAATTCTAGGCGAAAATAATGTACGTGTTAAGAGAGCCTTAGCAAATCACAGAAGACTAAATAGGTTATTTGCAGAAACCGCCGAACTAAACAAGATACTGCACAAAATAGAAGAAGAACTAAGCAATTATATTAATTTTGAAGAGCGCATTTTGTATAAAGAAATTCAACTTGTTGCTACCGAACAACAGTTAGAAGTAATAGAAAATGGTGAACAACAAATAGTTTTTTCCGATGAAACGTGGAAAGACAGATTTTGGTTATCCTTAAGTGCTTAAAAGAGTAGCAATGTATTAAAACAAAAAAACACCGAATAAAGCTTTCGCATTCGGTGTTTTGGTATAGTAAAAGATTTATTGAAACTTTAAATCTTAAATTTTTTGTTCATTAAGCGCTTATCCTACAATCTTCACAATCTTTAGTTTTACCATAATAAGTTTCACGGTATTTGTGAAGGGTTTTAAATGGAATGCTCAAAAATGTTTTTTTTATGTAGATCACGCTTGTTGTGAACATTCCCATTTTTTCTGTAAATCGTTTTTCTGTTTTTGTTTGTCGTTTCACTGAAACTAACTTCATCTTTGTTTTTTTGATCCCCTTTGCCTTATTTTTAAAGCGAAAGTACAGGATACTGTTCGGGTGCAAAGAAACAAAGGCTTAGCTCCAATTGCAAATAATTAACGTTAAATATGAATTAAACTTTGATTAATTCTTATAAATTACCCCGTTTTTCATAATAAAAACTACATTTTCTAGCGATTTGATGCTTTTTATTGGATTATCCTCAACTGCGATAATATCTGCTAAAAACCCGGGGGCGATTTGTCCTATTTCATTCTCTGCATTTAGAAGCTGTGCCGGAATAATAGTTGCCGATTGAATTGCTTGCATTTCTGGCATTCCAGCTTCAACCATATAACCAAATTCTTTTGCATTTTGTCCATGTGGGAATACACCCGCATCGGTTCCAAAAACTATGGGCACTTCTTTCTTGTACGCTCGTGCAAACATTTCTTGAATTTTCGGGCCAATCTCCAATGCTTTCGGTACAATTATAGCCGGATAATAATTTTCAATCTTAGCTTGATCGCTTACAAACCTGCCAGCGCTAATTGTAGGCACTAAATAAGTATTGTGTTTTTTCATTAATTCCATGGTTTCGTCGCTCATAAGCGTGCCGTGTTCAATGGTTTTTACACCTGCGCGAATGGCGCGCTGCATACCTTCATCGCCATGGGCGTGCGCTGCTACCGGCATTTCATAATCTTTTGCAGTTTGTACAATAGCTCGAATTTCATCTTCTGAAAATTGCGGGTTTTTACCGCTTTTCGCAACACTTAAAACCCCTCCTGTTGCAGTAATTTTTATCCAATCTGCACCATTTTTGTAGCGTTGCCGCACAGCTTTTGCAGCATCTTCAACGCCATTTACAACCCCTTGGGCAGGACCGGGATCTCCCATCAATTCTTTTTTTCGTCCGTTTGTGGGATCTGCGTGCCCACCCGTTGTAGCCAAAGCTTTTTCCGCAGTATAAATTCGTGGCCCATCGGATTTTCCACTGTTGATTGCATTGCGAAGGGCAACATTTACGCCACTTCCTCCTAAATCGCGTACTGTGGTAAATCCGGCTAGCAAAGTTCGGCGGGCAATTTCAGCAGCATTAAAAGCAACATCGGCATCGTTTAAAGTAAATGGTTTTAAATATTGATCGCGGCTGGTTTCCCCTTCAATATGTACATGCATATCTATTAAACCAGGTAGCACTGTTTTATTTTTTAAATCAATTACCCGATCTTCAGGATTTTTGGGAGTTAAATATCCTGTTTCAATACTAATAATTTTGTTGCCCGAAACAATTATTGTCTTCTCCGAAAGTTCTTTACCGCTTTTGGTGTCAATTAATTTACCACAGTGTAGATAAACATCCTGTGCATTGCTTGCAATAAAAACGAGTAAAAGCAAAAGGGTTAGTAGCTTCTTCATATTTGTATTTTAAATTATAAACAGTGTTATTACGCTCAGTGTTATTACGCTATTTCACGAACTTTCTTCTCCCACTTCCAAGCTGAAGCCAAAGCATCTTCCATAGTTTTTTCGGCTTTCCAACCTAAAATTTCATTTGCCTTCTTTGTGTCTGCATAAACCGAAATAACATCGCCCGGACGACGGTCCACAATTTTGTAATTCAGTTTTTCACCCGTGGTTTTTTCGAAAGATTCTACAACCTCCAAAACAGAGCTGCCTCTGCCGGTACCTAAGTTAAAAACCTCGAACTGTGTTTCATTTTTGTTTAAAAGTAAGCGTTGCAATGCAGTAACGTGGGCTTTTGCCAGATCTACTACATGTATATAATCGCGAACACAACTACCATCTTCGGTAGGATAATCATCTCCAAAAACCGATAGCTCCTTTCGGACCCCGGCAGCGGTTTGGGTAATAAACGGTACAAGATTCTGTGGCACGCCCGCCGGTAGTTCGCCAATTTCGGCAGTTTCGTGTGCTCCAATGGGATTAAAGTATCGCAGTGCTATGGACTTTAAAGTTGAAATGGAACACGCATCCTTTAATATTTCTTCACTTATCTGTTTGGTGTTTCCATATGGAGAAGTTGCAGCCTTAACAGGGGCGTTCTCTGTAATTGGAAGTGAATCTGGCTCGCCGTAAACCGTGCAGGACGAACTAAAGATAAAGTTATTTATACCGTACGCTTTGCACTCCTGAAGTAAATAGATAAGTGTATTTAGATTGTTTTCGTAATAAAGCAACGGATTTTCAACACTTTCGCCCACCGCTTTACTGGCAGCAAAATGAATAATCCCTTCTATATCTTGATTTCTTTTAAAGAAGTCTATAACATCTGCTTTTATTCTAAGATCGAGTCTTTCGAAACTGGGCGCTGTTTTAGTGATGTTGGTCAATCCCTCCAAAACATCAATTGAAGAATTTGAAAGGTTATCGATTATGATAACTTGAAAACCTGAATTTTGAAGTTCAACTACGGTGTGACTTCCTATATAGCCCAATCCGCCAGTTACTAGTATTTTTTTCATATGTGTGCCCGATAATGTGGGAATTAGTTTAATTAATATTTCTCAATAAAATTAATTACCGTTTTTGTTATAAAATCTATTTGTTCATCATCCAACTCGGTGTGCATTGGCAGCGAAATAACTTCATTTATTAACTGATTGGTAACCGTGAAATCTTCTTCTTTATAACGTTCATCTCTATACGCCTTTTGCAAGTGTAATGGAATTGGATAATAAACTCCACACGGAATTCCTTTTTCATTTAAATGGTTAACCAACGCATCGCGATCTGCATTAATTATTTTTAAAGTGTATTGATGAAAAACGTGACAATCGCAAACATCGCATATAGTTTGCGTGTTATTGCAAAAACCGGTGGGCGTTACTATATTTTTTACACCTGCAAAAGCCTCGCTATATTTGCGGGCTGCATTTCTGCGGGCCGCATTATATTCATCTAAAAGGGGCAGCTTTGCACGTAGCACTGCGGCCTGAATGCTATCTAACCTACTATTTACACCCACAACATCGTGATGGTAACGCACGTACATACCGTGGTTTACAATACCGCGAATGGTATGTGCTAAATCATCATCGTTTGTAAAGATCGCGCCGCCATCGCCATAGCACCCTAGATTTTTAGAAGGAAAAAAAGAGGTTGACGCAACATGACCAATAGTGCCGGTTTTCATTTTAGTACCGTCTTTTGATGTGTAATCTGCACCAATGCCTTGCGCGTTATCTTCAATTACATAAAGATTGTGTTCTTCGGCTATAGCCATAATTTCGTCCATATTAGCGGCCAGGCCAAAAAGATGCACGGGAACTATGGCTTTGGTTTTGGGCGTTATTGATTTTTTAATAGCTTCAACATCTATATTAAAATTTACCGGATCTACATCTACCAAGACCGGGGTTAATTGCAAGAGCGCGATAACCTCAACAGTTGCAGCAAAGGTAAAATCGGCAGTAATTACCTCATCGCCGGGTTTTAATCCAAGCCCCATCATCGCTATTTGTAATGCATCGGTACCATTGGCGCAGGGAATCACGTGCTTCACCCCCAAGTATGTTTCCAATTCTTTTTGAAATTGATGTACCTCGGGACCATTCACAAAAGCGGTAGTTTCAATAACGTTTAAAATGGAACTGTCTACCCGCTCCTTTATTTTTTGATATTGACCTTTAAGATCAACCATTTCTATTTTTTTCATAATTACCCCGCCCCAGCGGAAACTTTAAATTGAACTTCTTTTCTTTCAGTTCGGTAAAATTACGAAAATGATATTTGTTTGAATTGAAGAAGTTACCTTATTGAATTATTACTTTATTGCGCCAACTAATTGAAAATTGGTTCCTGAAATTTGGTATTTTTGTTTTGTATGCGCACCTTTTATAATGTAATAATTTACTTAGTGTCCTTCGGGCTACACATTGCGGCACTTTTCAGTAAAAAGTTAGCGCTCTTTATTTCGGGCAGAAAAGATGTTTTTAAAATTTTAGAAAAAAAGATTTCGGCTGCAGATAAAACTATTTGGTTCCACTGTGCCTCTTTGGGCGAATTTGAACAAGGGGTACCAATAATGGAAGCTGTAAAAAAAATAAAACCCAACCATAAAATTATTGTCAGTTTTTTTTCGCCTTCGGGTTTTGAAAATAAAAAAAATACTCCTTTGGCAGATGCGGTGGTCTATTTACCGATAGATACCGCCATAAACGCTCGAAAATTTATTTCGGCAATTACGCCTACTCTTGCCATCTTTGTGAAGTACGAATTTTGGCCCAACTACTTATTCGAACTTCAGAAAAAGAACATCCCAACGCTTTTGGTTTCAGGTGTGTTCCGGAAAAATCAGATATTTTTTAAAAGCTATGGCGGGTTTATGCGAAGAGCTCTTGGCACTTTTAATCATTTTTTTCTACAGGATAAAGATTCTGAAACACTTTTGAAAGGTATTGGCATTAAACAAACTACCGTGAGCGGCGACACACGTTTTGACCGGGTTTCGCATCAAATTGAAATTGACAATACTTTAAAATTTGCAGCAGAGTTTAAACAAAATTCTGTTTGTATTGTCTGCGGAAGTACGTGGCAGGAAGATGAAAATGTACTAATAGACTATATAAATTCGGCTCCCGACACAGTAAAATTCATTATTGCCCCGCATAAAATTGAAAGTGATAAAATAGCCGCTTTCACCACCAAAATAGTAAAGAAAACGGTGCTTCATTCCGCAATAGACGAAGTAAATATTTCAGAATACAATGTATTAATAATAGATTGTATAGGTTTATTGACCAAACTTTACAATTATGCAGATATTGCGTATGTGGGCGGTGCAATGGGTAAAACGGGACTTCACAATATCTTGGAACCTGCTACTTTTGGTGTGCCCATTGTAATCGGTAAAAATTTTGATGCATTCCCAGAAGCCATTCGTTTGCGCGATCTAGCTGGTTTATTTGCCGTAAAAAATGCTGCTGAAGCCAATGAAATTCTTTCCAAATTAGTGAACGATGAACATTTCCGAAACAAAACTGGAATGATTGCCGGTCACTTTGTAAACAACAATACGGGCGCTACAAAGACTATTGTTAACTGGATTTCCCACAAATTAAAATGAGCAACTTTTTTATTAAATTTTAATGATAACGATCGCTCAATTAATTTCAAATTAGTATTTCCTTTACATTATTTAGTATTTAATTATACATTTCATAATTTTAATCACTTAGCTTTGTTCTAACAATTAAAAACAATCTAATTATGAAAAAACTAATTTTGGTACTTGCTGTTGCTTTAATAGCTTTTAGTTCGTGCCGTGAACAGAAAACGGAAACAAAGGAAGTAGTACGTGAAGTACACGTAGAAACTGAAGCCGATAATGACAATGAAGGTATTCTAGAAAGAGCCGCTAAAGAAGTGGATAAAGAAGTGAATCAAGAAATTGACAAGAAAATCGAAGATATAGGTAACGACGATTAATAAATAACCATCATAAAAAATAACTAGTATGAAAAAGCTAATAGTAAGTTTGGCACTCGTAGTAGCATTTAGCACTGCTTTTGTATCGTGCCGCGAAACTAAAAAATCCGACGATGTTGAAGACGTTGTTGACGACGTTAACGACGAAATAGAAGACATGACAGATGATGATGCCACAGACCCCGTAGAAAACACAATTCAAGAAGGTGTTAACGAAATACAGGAGAATACAGGTACTGGCGGAACTGACGACATTTAACAACAAACAATTTGAACCAAACTAAAACACTAAATATGAAAAAAGTAGCAGTAATTTTATTAAGCGCAGCATTCCTATCTGTAGGATTTACCTCGTGTAGAGATCAGGAAAAAGAATTGTCTGAAGAAGAAGCAATAATTCAAGAAATGCAGGCAGAAGGCGCTGACACAAAAGTAAAAAGCGACGACGGCGACACAAAAATAAAAATGGAAACCGAAACGAAAGAAGTGAAAATTAAAACTGATGAAGACGGAGATTCCAAAATAAAAGTGGACGTTGACAATTAAAATCCGTTAATCCAAAAAATCAAAACCGACTAAATTAGTCGGTTTTTTTTTGCGTTATTCCTATAACCTGCGCTTTTAGATCGTCCATAGATTGTTGTAACTGGCGCAGCAAATTACTTTCTGACGGCTCGTCAATTCCGAAGGTTAATTTGCTATTTACCATCCACAATTCTTGAATATCCTTCACTTTTACATCAATTGGCAGATATTCCTCATTTAAAGATATTAGCCTAATTGCCTGAGGATTATTAGGTATTTTCTGCAATTTTTTCACCAGTACGGAATCTCTTAAAACAACGATATAAATTTTACTGTCGGCAGCTTCATTTATACTAGGTACAGCCCTACCTAAAACCCATTCATTTGGCCGAATATTCGGCAACATACTATCACCTTCTACCTGAAAACCGCGATAGGATGCGTTTCTATATTCTGGCAAAGGAATATTAAATGCCGGAAGCGTTTGGTACCATCCCACATCGTGTATATTGTTGGGGTATCCGGCAGCTGCTTTTTGGTTCACTAAAATAATAGAATCTTCACCCGTTGTATCTAGCGTTAAAACTTTTGGACTTACATCACCACGACTCGTATCTATATATTTTTCAAAACTTTTACCATAAATCCATAACGGATTTATATTAAACTGCGCCATGAGCTCCATCACAACCTTCCCGGTAATTTTGGTTTTTCCTCTTTCAATATCGGCGGTTGTTGCACCAATTTCTAGCAATTCGGCAAAGGATTGCTGGGTATGCCTTAGCTCTTCGCGAATTTTCTTAAAACGCTGAGCTTCTATAGATAGTTTAGATTCCATACACAAATATACTATTATTTGGAACATATCCTAAAAATACAATGGATTTAATCCAATATGATTGGAATATTTCCGTATTTTTGGCAAAATTCCAAATCAAGCTATGAATTTCGAAAGAATAAATGAAAAATTAAGCATCCTTGCCGATGCAGCAAAATAGCAAACAGGGTGTGGAACGGCCTATCAAAAAAAATAAGTGCGCAAGGCAAAAGAAAACTTTACAAAGCTTATTTAAGTGAAATAGCCTCTATTGAAAATAGCATTCTGTATTACATACGGCGTGCAATAAATGCAAATAATAATATAGAGAAGGATTATACCGATCCCTACATTTTAGAAATTTCCAAAGTTTGCAAAAAAGTAGATCGCGAAAAACATAGAATGGACGCTTTTGTTCGGTTTAAATTAACCAAAGACCAAATTTATTTTGCCACAATTGAACCGGATTTTAATGTTTTGCCTCTTAATTCAGACCATTTTCAAAAAAGATACGCAGACCAAAAATGGCTTATTTACGATTTAAAAAGAAAATATGGCTTGTATTACAATCTTAAACAAGTGCAAACTGTTTCAATGGAAATAGCTTCAAACATAAACACCGAAAGCAGCGCACTGGCCTACTTCACCCCCGAAGAGATGCAATTTCAGGAACTTTGGGGCAACTACTTTAAAAGCAGCAATATAGCTTCGCGAAAAAATATGCAACTGCACATAAAACATATTCCGAAACGATACTGGAAATATTTATCTGAAAAAAAATTTTGAATCATTTTTTTAATTACTTTTGCGCACTATTAATCACTAATTTATTATCACAATGAAAAAAATATTCTTATCACTTACTGCTCTTGCACTAGTTGCTTCTGTTTACTCTTGTAGAGAAACTACATCTGAAAACGCTGAAGAAACTGCTGAAACTATTGAAGTTGAAACTGAAAACGCAATGGACGAAGCTGGCGAAGCTATCGACAACGCTGCTGACGCTACTGGCGAAGCAATGGAAGATGCAGGTGAAGCTGTAGAAGAAGCTGCTGACGACACTAAAGAAGCTGTAGAAGACGCTACTGACGGTCAATAAGCCTTTTTTATCAAAAAGCATACGAGCCTTTTCTTAACCGAAAAGGCTTTTTTTGTGCGAATTTTTACGAACTTTCTTGGCATAAAAAAATCCCCTCTGTTTTTCAACAAAGAGGATTCTGTACTCGAGGCGGGACTTGAACCCGCACGACCAGATGGTCACAGGATTTTAAGTCCGGCGTGTCTACCAATTCCACCACTCGAGCTTAAAAATGATTGTCTAACACAATCTTGGACTTAACAAAAAATGCCGAGCATTCGGCATTTAAAGCGTAGCGAAAACGGCTTCCACAATTTGATGGAACCCGCAACCTCCTTAGAGATTCTCGCATTGTGAGCGAAAAACGGGATTCGAACCCGCGACCTCCACCTTGGCAAGGTGGCGCTCTACCAACTGAGCTATTTTCGCAGAATTTTAATGAACGTCGCTTCCTAGTGAAAGCGGGAGCAAATTTAAAAATTTTACTTCAAAAGCAAAGTGTTTTTAAAGAAATTATTAATGAATTTTATTTTTTAATTTTTACAGTTGCATTTCGTTGTAACATACGCCGTATTTCATTGAGTTTCATTAAAGCCTCTACAGGCGTAAGTGTATCAATATCAATGTCTAATATTTCTTCGCGCAACTCTTCGAGCAACGGATCGTCTAACTTAAAAAAGCTCAACTGCATTTCTTCCTTTGAAACTGCTTTCATTTCTTCGGTCAATTCTTCCGAGGCGTGACTTTTTTCCAGCCGTTTTAAGATTTTATTCGCCCTTAAAAGCACAGCTTGGGGCATACCTGCCATTTTTGCAACGTGTATTCCAAAACTATGCTGACTGCCACCTGGGACCAATTTTCGAAGAAAAAGCACGTTGTCTTTTAATTCCTTTACCGAAACATTGTAATTTTTAATTCGCTCAAAGGTTTCGGTCATTTCATTTAATTCATGATAATGGGTTGCAAAAAGCGTTTTTGCGTGCGTTGGATGTTCGTGTAAGTATTCACTAATGGCCCATGCAATTGAAATTCCATCATAAGTACTGGTGCCTCGTCCAATTTCGTCTAAAAGAATTAAGCTGTTTTCCGATAGGTTGTTCAGAATACTTGCCGTTTCGTTCATCTCTACCATAAAAGTAGATTCGCCCATAGAAATATTATCGCTTGCCCCTACTCTTGTAAATATTTTATCTACACAGCCCATCCGTACCGCCGAAGCCGGAACAAAACTCCCCATTTGCGCCAGTAAAACAATTAAAGCTGTTTGCCTAAGAATAGCAGATTTACCGCTCATATTAGGCCCCGTAATCATAATAATTTGCTGGTTTTCGCGATCGAGAAATACATCGTTTGCAATATAGGGCGCGTCGGGCGGAAGTTGCTTTTCGATAACCGGATGACGCCCCTCTTTTATATCCAAATCAAATGAATTATCTAGCAACGGGCGCGTATAATTAGCTTCCCGTGCCTGTGTAGCAAACGAGCACAAACAATCTAACTGCGCAATTAAAGCTGCATTTTGCTGTACCGAACTAATATATTGAAGCAGCCAATTCACAAGTTTTGCAAAAATTTCCTGTTCCAATGCCAGTATTTTTTCTTCGGCGCCAAGAATTTTGGTTTCGTATTCTTTAAGTTCTTCGGTTATATAGCGCTCTGCACTAACAAGCGTTTGCTTTCTAATCCACTCTTCCGGAACTTTGTCTTTATGGGTATTTCGGACTTCAATATAATAGCCGAAAACATTATTTGAAGCTATTTTAAGCGAAGTAATACCCGTGCGTTTTGTTTCGCGTTCCAGCATTTCATCTAAATATTCCTTGCCATTTGCAGAAATATTCCGAAGCCCATCGAGCGTTTCTGAAAAACCTTCGGCAATTGAGTTTCCTTTTAAAATATTTACCGGAGCGTCCTCAAAAAGGGTTTCTTTTATTTTATTTCGAAGTAATTCGCAATCGTGCAATTGTTCCCCAATAATTTTTAGCGATTCGTTTTCCGAATGCATTGCCAACGTTTTTATGGGAACTACCGCCTCCAACGAATTTTTAAGTTGAATAAGCTCGCGCGGATTAACCTTGCCTGTTGCTACTTTAGAAATAAGCCGCTCTAAATCGCCAATGCGTTTGGTGTTTAATTGAATTTTTTCCAAAATGGCTGGGTTATCCAATAAAAAACTCACTACTTCGTGACGGCGGTTTATTTTTTCGGCATTTTTTAGCGGAAGGGCCATCCAACGTTTTAAAAGCCTTCCACCCATAGGCGAAATTGTTTTATCTATTACGTCTAAAAGCGTTACCGCATTTTGCTGATTAGAATGGTAAAGTTCCAAATTGCGAATGGTAAAGCGGTCCATCCACACGTACTCGTCTTCGGCAATTCGGGCAATACGCGATATATGCTGAAGTTTGGTATGCCGTGTTTCGCTTAAATAATGAAGTGCTGCACCGGCAGCAATAATACCATCTTCCAGATGATCTACGCCAAATCCTTTTAAATTTTTTACATCAAAATGTTTTGTAAGTGTTTCAAATGAATAATCGGTTTGGAAAATCCAGTCTTCCAAGTGAAAAACGTGATATTCATTCCCGAAAGTTTCGGTAAAATGCTTTCGTTTTTGTTTCGAAAAAAGCACTTCCGAAGGCTTAAAATTCTGAAGCAATTTATCTACATATTCCGCAGATCCTTCCGAAACCAAAAACTCGCCCGTGGAAACATCTAAAAACGATACGCCCAAATTTTTTGCTCCAAAGTGAACCGCTGCCAGAAAATTATTAGATTTAGACTGTAAAATATCGTCGTTAAAGGCTACGCCTGGGGTAACCAGTTCGGTAACTCCGCGTTTCACTATTTTCTTTGTTAATTTTGGATCTTCCAATTGGTCGCAGATTGCAACCCTGCAACCGGCCATAACCAATTTTGGTAGGTAGGTATTTAACGAATGGTGCGGAAACCCAGCAAGCTCCATATTATCACCGCCATTGTTGCGGGCGGTAAGTGTAATGTTTAAGATTCTAGCGGCACGTACGGCGTCTTCCCCAAAGGTTTCGTAAAAATCGCCCACACGAAAAAGCAGCAAAGCATCAGGATACTTAGCTTTAATAGTGTTATACTGTTTCATCAAGGGGGTTTCTTTCTTCGCCATAACAAATGCCCAAATTACGGGTATCTTTTTATAAATCTACAATCGATAAAAATAAGCAAATTGCAGTTTTCTATAAAATGAAGTAGTACTGATTTATTGGGTTTTATCAACAATAATAGCACATTACCGACCCCGAGTTGTTTTTACCTTTAATTTACCGAGCACCAAATTTCCAATTAACGAATTAACCAGTAACTTTGCGCCCTTATGAAATACCGCAAACTTAAAAATAGCGAATTAGACCGTATAAATCCTGAAGAATACAAGGCTTCGGATAAAACTCCGTTGATTATAATTTTGGACAACATTCGGAGTTTGAACAATATAGGCTCGGTTTTTCGAACAGCAGATGCTTTTTTAGTGAAGAAAATTTATCTCTGTGGCATTACTGCGCAGCCGCCGCACAAAGATATTCAAAAGACAGCTTTGGGCGCAACAGAGAGTGTAGCTTGGGAATATGCCGAAAACACATTAGATGTTGTATCAAAACTAAAGAACGATGGTGTTTTTGTGGCATCTATCGAGCAGGCTGAACTGGCGGTAAACCTAAACGATTTTTCTGTGCAAAATGATTTAACCTACGCCGTAATTTTTGGAAATGAAGTAAAGGGCGTTCAACAAAAAGTAGTCTCTGCCAGCGATGCCGTCATAGAAATTCCGCAATTTGGCACCAAACATTCGCTTAATATTTCGGTAAGTGTGGGTGTGGTAATTTGGGATTTTTTCGTAAAGTTGAAGTAGTTAGTCTCGCTGGTCCTTTTCATTTAAACTCAATGAAGCAGACTATCTTTTATGCATAACCTTCACTACTACTTTTAAAAAATTCTACTTGTTAATAATTCTACGTGAATTAACACAATACTGAAAACGCCTAAGACTATGGCAAATTTTAAAATGTTGTGAAGGATTATATAATGCGTTTTTGTTCTAGAATACCATAAAACCGCAAGAAAAAAAGCAAGCCCCATAATACTACCATAAAAATAAAAGTGCATATAGCCAATTTCATCCTTAAATTTTGTGACAAGTAAAATGATGGGAACTAGCGTTAACACACTTAAAAGAGACAGCATGCGCTTTGCCATCCTTTCGCCGTAAACCACGGGAATGGTATTGTAACCGTGTGTTAAATCGCCCGTAATGTTTTCGAGATCCTTCACCAGTTCGCGCATAGAAATTAATAGAAATAGAAAAGTAGCGTGTACAAAAATTACAACGTCAAAATTGCCATAATGCACAAAAATCGCAAAGAATGGTACAACTGCAAGTATCGCTGCAGTTATGTTTCCTATAAAAGGATACTTCTTTAATTTATGTGAATAGAACCACAGAAAGAAAATATAGATAGAAAAAAATAATACCGCTTTAAACGAAACATAGCTTGCAAAAACCACCGACAAAAAGTTGAGTACAAAATATGCAGAAAGCTTGGTGCGCTGACTTACCAGTTTATCCAACATTGTTTTGTGCGGCCGGTTAATCAAATCTTTTTCGCTGTCGTAAAAACTGTTTATAATATACCCTCCTGCAATTGCTGAGGAAGAAGCCAGTACGAGCATCAATAAATTACCATCGAACAACACCTGCCTAACGGGCAAATCTGGCGCTAAAATATAAATACTTGTAAGATATTGGGCAATTACAATAATTAAAATATTATATCCGCGAACTACTGAAAACAGGCTGAAAAACTTTAGTAAGAAGAGTTTTTGTTTTCGGGATAGCATAGTGCAAAATTGAAAAATTCTGAAAATATTTCAGAGCAGAAAAATTTCCTAAAAACTATAAACCACTTCCAGTTTATAATCTTTTAGTGCTTTACGGGCCTTATCAATATCTTCGGTGAAGCCTAGCATATAGCCGCCGCCGCCAGAACCGCAAAGTTTTAAATAGTAGGCATTGCTATCAATTCCCTTTTTCCAAAGCTTGTGAAATTGCGCAGGAATCATAGGTTTAAAATTGTCTAACACTACTTTTGAAAGTTGTTTAATATTCCCGAATAACGATTTAACATCGCCTTGTAGAAAATCTTCAACACAGGCATCGGTATGTTTTACAAACTGATCTTTTAGCATATTCCTAAAACCTTCCTGTTTCATATTCTCCATAAAAATCTGCACCATCGGCGCGGTTTCACCTGTACTACCACTATCTAATAAAAACACAGCACCTTTGCCATTTTCGGTTTGCGAAGGTATGCCGGCAGGTTCAATATTATCTTTGGAATTAATTAAAATAGGAAGACTCAAATAGCTATTTAAAGGATCTAAACCCGAAGACTTTCCGTGGAAGAAGGATTCCATTTCGGCAAAAATTGCTTTCAGCGCCAACAGTTTTTCACGGGTGAGGTTTTCGAGTACGGTAATTTTATCGTTCGCATATTTATCATAAATAGCGGCAACTAACGCCCCACTACTACCAACGCCATAACCCTGCGGGATACTGCTATCAAAATACAATCCGTTTTCCACATCGGCTTTTAAAGCTTCCAAATTAAATGAAACCAATTTTGGGTTTTCAGTTTCGAGTGCTTCCAAATATTCTGAAAAGCGTTTTAAACTCGCATTAGACTTATGAGTAGCAACAGTATGATGTGCATCTATTTTCAGTGCTCCGTTATAAAAATTATACGGAATGGAAAGTCCTTTAGAATCTTTAATAATTCCATATTCACCGAAAAGCAAAATTTTTGAGTAAAAGAGCGGGCCGCGCATAAGCTGTTTAGTTGTATCTATAAAATTACAGTTTTTTATTCTTAATACCGAAATATGCCACAAAGATAGGGTTTTTAAAGATTATAGTTTCACAAAGATTTCTCAATAATAGCAAACATTTTTAATTTAATGCCCTGTCCTAAAGCCGAATATTGTAAAGAACACCTCATAGATTACTAAAAAATAAGTTGTATCTTTCTTTTAAATATTCCTCAACTACGTATTATCTTTAAAAAAGTATTCCTAAATGACTTTTAAAATCTTGAGATTCCTCGTCTTCTTCCAGCTCGTTTTTTTTTCAGTTTGTTTTCAATGCTATTCGCAACAAAAATACAGTTCCGTAAAAAAAATGCACACGCTTATTGCGCAGGATTCTCTTGAAAAAGCCCGCGCTGAGCTTTCAAAAATCCTTACACGTTATCGTACCGAAAAAAAATACGACAGTCTTTACAAATACATTCAATTTGTGGGTGATTTTAAATTAAGCAATGGCAACAATAATTTAGCCATACAAAAAGCCGAGGCGCTTTTAGCCGAAATAAAAACCCACGCCACCCCACAGTATATTGCCGAAGCTATTGCAGAAATGACGTGGGTTTACGACTATGCCGGACAAACACAAAACGCATACAACATCTTGTTCGAAAACCTATCAATTACCAAAAAAAATAATGCTGCCAATAATAAAATTGAAGCTAACTTTGAATATAAAATGGGGTATTATGCAGCAAAAATGGGAAACTATCCGCTTGCGAACAAACATTACCAAACTGCCTTGCGCATCTTAAATAAAATAAAAGAACCAGATTACGTTTTTTACAATCAGGTTTACAATGCACTCGGTGGAATGATGTGGCAAGAGGCTAAGCTAGATAGTTCTAGATATTACTTTGAGGAGGCGATAAAAGTTTTGGCAAAAACCGATGAAAGCGATATAATGAACCGTCATTATCGTCCGGCCCTTATAAAAATGAACCTTGCCGTTTTATGGAATGCCCTCGGCAAAAACCGTGAAGCCATTAAAATTTCTAAAGAAGCTATCTCTGGATTTCAGGCGTATATAGAGCAATCTACAGATAATGCAAGAAAAATTGAAGCAAAAAACCAGCAGTGTGTTACCCTTGATAATATGGCGGTTTTTTACAATACTTTGGGTGAACATTCCCGCGCTCAGGAACTAATAGAATATTCGTTCGAACAGAAAAAAAAGTTCCTTGAAAAAAACGATATCAATCTTATTATTTCAAATATAATCTTGGCTGAAGCAAAAATTGCAAGTAGAGATTTTGAGGGAGCTGCCATAAATGCAGATCGGGCATTAGAGCTTTTAAAAACGAGCCCCGGAGCAAACCTTTATTGGGAAGCCGGAGCTCTTAACACGCGGGCAACTATATATGAGTCTTTAGGAGATGTAACCAATGCAGAACTCTATTATCAAAAAGGCGAAACGGCATATAGAAATACTTTGGACGGAAATTATCCGAAAGATTTTTTAGACGGGTTGCAGACCCATTCGCTCTTTGCTGCTAAAAATCAATTTAGAAAAAAAGCAATTGCCCTAGCTGAAGAAATATACAATTACACCCACACGGGCGATTTTAAAAATACCTTACAGGAATTCTATCACATAATCAATTTGGCACAAGTACATTTTTTACTTAAAGATTATGCCGAAGCAAAAAAATACAGTACCGAAGCCCTCGATTTCAACATTATAAAGAAAGGTGAAAAATTAAGCACGGCAGATTCTATTCTCAGTCAGTACCGAAAGCCACAAGCCTTACTAATAAATGCTGCGTCTAAATATTATTTAGAAGAAAATAAAAACCCCGATTTTTTAAAAGAATTGCTAGCACAAGTAGATGAGGGTATCGCTATTTTAAACCAACGAAAAAAAGTGGTGAACAACCAGGAAGACATTATTTTACTACTTGCCGAAAATGAAGAGCTTTTAGACTTTGTTGAAAAAATAAGGCTAGAGTTATACCAGATTACCGAAAATCCGGAATATTTAGATAAACTTATCGCCCTACACGAATCCAGTATTTACAACCGTATCCGGTCGCGATTGGATTTGCGTGAAAATATAACCTTTAAACATATTCCCAATAAAGTTGTGGCACGCGAATACTTACTAAAAAATAATATGGTTTCTGCATTTAACAATTCGGAAGAAACTAATATTGCTTCTTTTTTTAAGGCGTCAGAAAACTGGGAACAGTTTTTAGATTCGCTGAAGCATCACTTTCCCAAATATTACAAAATGCGCTATGCAACCCTTGAGGAACCCATTACAGATCTGCAACAAAAAATACCCAATAACACAACGGTAATCCGATACATTTTTATTGAAAACGAACTTTATGCTTACGTAGTTTCTTCGGTTTGGAAAAAAATGATACACCTTAATTTTTCTTCGGTTAAAGAGCATATCACAAAACTACAAGATGATGCTTTTTCAGTTGAAAAAATTAGTCCATTATTATTCGACTTATATCAGGCACTATGGCTGCCATTAGAAAGTTATATTAACACCCAAAAGGTAGTGATTGTACCGGACCGTGAACTTTTTAATCTCAGTTTTGAAATTCTTACACCAAAACGCATTGCTACTTTTAAGGAAATGGCGTCCAATAGCTTGTTGGCCAATTACGACATTTCGTATAATTTTAGTTTGTTGCTGTATAAAGACAACAGAAAAGTTGCGGAGTATGCGTCAGAGTTTATTGCCTTTGCACCTGGATTTAATGAAGTAATGAAGAAAAACTATAAACATGCCATAAAAGACTCGGTAAATTTAGATAAAGCCTATTTAAAACTTTTGCCACAACCCTTTAGTGAAGATTTAGTAAAACAGTATGCCCAAGAGTTTAACGGGAGTTATTTTATAAATGAAAAAGCAAATAAAGAAAAGTTTATTGCCAATGCAAAAAAACATAAAATTATACATATTGGGACGCACGCAGAAAGCAATAATATAAGCCCAGAATTAAGCCGATTAATTTTTGCAAAAACCCCGGAGAGCGTAGAAAATTACAACGAAAACTCATTGTATTCATTCGAGATATACAACATAGATCTTTCTTCCAATCTCGCTATTTTAACAGCCTGCGAAACCGGCAAACCTACCTATCAAGCCGGTGAGGGGATGATTTCCTTGGCGCATGCTTTTAACTATGCGGGAAGTGAAAGCATTTTAACCAGCCTCTGGGAAATTGATGAAGAGTCCAGTGCTAAAATTGTAAAATTGTTTTACGATAATCTTGCCCAAAAAATGCCCAAAGACGAAGCATTGCGCAAGGCAAAAATACGTTATATTCAAACCGCCGAAGGCCGTACAGCATCGCCTCACTATTGGGCGGGTTTAATACTTATAGGCGATTCGGCTCCTATTATTTTAAAAACTAGTGTAGCTTGGTGGTGGTATGCTTTGGCTGGGATTGTTGGTTTTTTATTACTATTTTTTATCGTGAAGAATAAAAAAGAAACTATGAATACCGAACACCAGAACAATGAATCCTAAAGTCCTTCTAAGTCACGGAAACTTCTATATTTAATCTTTAAAATTTGGTGTCTTGTAGTTTTTCCGCACCACAGCCAACCTCATCTTTAATAAATTCAGCATTTTTACAAAATTGTGCGAGTTCCGTTTTAATAAAATGTAGCACGGTGTCGTTTTCAACTTCGGGATAAAGCACGTGAACATTTGCTCCGGCATCCAACGTAAAGCACACCTGGCTGTTTGTATCTTTGCGAAATTTCCAAATACGGTTAATGATTTCCAACGTGTTGGGTTTCATTAAAATAAAATAAGGCATAGAAGTAAGCATCATGGCATGCAGCGATAACGCTTCGCTTTCTACAATTTTAACAAATTGTGAAATATCGCCATTTTTAAAAACCGAAATCAGTTTTGATAAATTATCTTTCGCTTGCCTAAAACGTTGCACAGCAAAGGGATGCTCCACCATTAAATTATGGCCAAGAGTACTACTTACCTGTTTTTCGCCCTTATCTACCAATAAAATAGTGTCTTGGTAGTTTTTAAAATTTTCGTGAACTTTAAACGGATATTTTGTACCGAAATAATTACTACTTCCATTAATTTCAGGATGTTCTCCCCACACTATTAAAGGACCTTCAATACTTCTACAAGCACTTCCAGACCCCAAACGCGCCAAAAATGAAGCTTTTTCAATGAAGTAATCTTTAGGTATATCGGGTTGCATTTGCCGTTCCATATCCATTAAACACAAAGCCAAAGCGCTCATCCCGCTAGCAGAAGAAGCTATACCACTACTGTGCGGAAAACTGTTGGTAGTTTCAATTTTAAATTGAAAATCCTTCAAAAACGGCAAATAGGCCTCTACTCTTTCGAAGAATTTTAAAATTTTTGGTTCGAATGATATTTCTCTATGTCCATCCAGATAAACTTCAAAATCAAATCCGTTAGAATCCTTCTTTTTAAAAGAAAGTATTGTTTTGGTATTGCAGTTTTTTAAAGTAAAACTAACGGAAGCATTCATGGGCAACTGCTCACCATATTTACCCCAATATTTCACCAAAGCAATATTGCTAGGTGCTTGATATGAAACAGTTCCGGAAGATAAAGAGTTGTTGTAGTTACAAACAATAAATTTGTGTTGTGGCATATTGCAATGGGGATAAAGCACAAATGTAGCGAAAAAAACAATTCATGAAAATGATGACATTTTTAAAACAATCCCGATGTACCTATATAATCCCAAAACCAAATAGTATGAAACGATTTTTATTTTTCTCGATTTTAGGTATTTTTTGCTTGACAATTTCAGCACAGACAAAAACATGGGTGGGACCTTCTGGCGGCAACTTTAATGTAGATGGTAATTGGGATCCATTTGGTGTACCAAGTTCAACTCATGATGTTATAATTCCTACAGGAAGTGTTATGACTTTTAATGCTTCAGCAAATATTAAATCTTTTGATTTTCAAGGAAATGCAATGGTTACAATAGAACATAATATTTCCACGTCCTCTGTTTCTTCTATCTCAACCAATGTGATTGTTACTTGGACCACTGGACAGTTAAGTGGGAATGGCACAATTAATAACCTTGGAATAGTTAATATAGTTGAAGGCCCTTCATCCTCTCAAACACTTAGGGACCAATTGATTCTGAACAATGAAGGAACAATCAATTTTAATGACTCTGGACTCTTTAAAATGGGTTACGGAACTCCAACACTTAACAACTTACCTACGGGAATTCTCAATCTAAATACAGACACATCAATTGTAGGAGGTAATAGTCAGTGGGGATCTATCGTAAACACAGGTTTAATAAAAAGAGCACAGGGAACAGGTGTTTTTGAAATAAATGCTCCATTACTAAATAACAATGGAACTATTTTAGTGGAAAGCGGAACCTTGCAATTTACTAAAGAAAATACCGTGCTAACCGATGGTACTTATAATGTAGCGACCAATGGTACTCTGGAATGGAGCATTGGAATTAACCCAGGAATAATCTGCGAAGGCACTCTTAGCGGGCAACTGGACGGGCCCATAAATTGGAACAGAAAGCTAAGTGTTGCAACAGGAACGGAAGCTATTTTCGATTTTGATGGGCCAGCTGGTGTTAATTGGTTCCAAGGAGACCTTCAAGATGATGGCACTCTTACCAATCTTGGAATACTTAATATAGTAGATGGTGGTCAAAGCACAGCCATCAGGGACCAAATAACCCTAAACAATGAAGGAACTATAAATATTAATGAATCTGGTCAAGTTAAATTAGGATATGGTAATCCAACCTTGAACAATCTGCCCACAGGAGTTATCAACTTAAATTCTGATGGTTTAATTGTAGGAGGTAATAGTCAGTGGGGAACTATCTTAAACACAGGTTTAATAAAAAGAGCACAGGGAACAGGTGTTTTTGAAATAAATGCGCCATTACTAAATAACAATGGAACTATTTTAGTGGAAAGCGGAACTTTGCAATTTACTAAAGAAAATACCGTACTTACCGATGGTATTTATAATGTAGCGACCAACGGTATTCTGGAATGGAACATTGGAAGTAACCCTGGAATAATCTGTGAAGGCACTCTTAGCGGGCAACTGGACGGCCCCATAAATTGGAACAGAAAGCTAAGTGTTGCAACAGGAACGGAAGCCATTTTTGATTTTGATGGACCAGCTGGTGTTAATTGGTTCCACGGAGACCTTCAAGACGATGGCACTCTTACCAATCTTGGGATACTTAATATAGCAGACGGTGGTCAAAGCACAGCCATCAGAGACCAAATAACCTTAAACAATGAAGGAACTATAAATGTTAATGAATCTGGTCAAGTTAAATTAGGATATGGTAATCCAACCTTGAACAATCTGCCCACAGGACTTATCAATTTAAACACAAATGGTTCAATTGTAGGAGGCAATAGTGAGTGGGGAACCATTGTAAATACTGGGATTATAAAGAGAGCACAAGAAACAGGAACTTTCAACATACAAAGCAATGTAAACAATACAGGGTCAGGGAAGATTATTGCCGAAACTGGTAATTTAGAGTTTAGTAGATCCTTACAAGGTGATGGTATTTTAATGGGAAATGGATCGGTACAACTTGGAAGTAACATTATTTTTGAAGGCACCCTTTCGCCAGGTGGCTACCCCGGAACTTTAACCCATATTAACGATTATGCCTCATCAACCAATGCAATCTTAGCCATTGAAATATACGGACCAAACGCTGGCTCTCAATTTGATGTATATGATGTCCAGGGAGATGCCATTTTAGAAGGCACTATTCTCGTAGACTTAAACTACGAAGCAAATTTAAATGATGAATTTGTAATTCTTACGGCAAACGACATTACAACTTGTAACCTACCGGCAAGCGTTACTGCACATCACGACGGCCATAATTATACTTTTGATGTAATCTGCAACCCAAATGATGTTACGCTAAAAGTAAGCAACATTGTTTTGGGAACCGAAGAAAATTCTCTGAGCAATCTAACCCTGTTTCCAAACCCTTCAAATGGGCAATTCATTATAAACCTTGGTCAGGAATATACAAATGTTTCTGTGCAAATTACAAACATGCTCGGGCATCTTATATCTGAAGAAAATTACACTTCGGCAAAAACAATAGAACAGCACATAAATGCTTCCGCAGGAATGTATTTCGTAAAAGTGAGCACAGCTAAAGAAGGATCCAACACTTTAAGGATTATAAAACAGTAGATCGTTCAATAGCTTTTAGGTTGGACATCAGCCGGAATGCCCCTGAAAAATGGGGCATTTTTTATTGCCAATTATACATCTTATATCTTTCAGCGAAGCGGTCTTACGTCCTAAATCCATTTCTTTTTGATGACCTTTTAAACAATTATCGTTATGGTATTGAAACGCCAATTGGCTTGAGGTTTAATAGCTGTCAATTAAAATTAAAAATAGGACAAATTTCAAATTGAAAAAGAAAGTTTAAAATCGTATATTTCCATAGATTTCTATGGAAGATACACTCACTCAAGGAAAATTTAAACTATTGGATGCTTTCTTAAATAATGAGGAGGCAACAATACGTGAATTTTATATTGCCGAATATCCAAAAACAAAATATTACATCCTTAAAAATGGAGGCACGATAGATAAAGCCAAAGATATTTTTCAGGAAGCTTATTTTGTTTGTTGGAAAAAACTGAACTCACGCAAATTTAAGCCAAAAAACGAAAAAGAGATAGAAGCGTATCTATTTACAATAGCCAGAAATAAATGGATAGACCAAACAAGAATTCTAGCTAAAAGAAAAACAACTTCAATAAACGATAAAATGTATCAACTTGCAACAGAAGATATACAAGCAAGTGACCTTGACAAAAAGGACAAGCAACTAACTATAACATTGGCTGCTTTTGAAAACCTTGGTCAAGGTTGCAGAGAGCTGCTCACGCAGTTTTATTTCCATAAAATGTCGTTGCGTAATATTGCTGAAAATCTAAATATTGAAGAAGCCTCGGCAAAAAACAAAAAATACAGGTGCATTCAAAAATTAAAGGAATTGGCACTTGGCAAAAACCACGACTTAAAAAGTAAAATGAAAAAATGAAATCCCCAATTGAAATAAACTCCTTAGAATGGGACATAATAGAAACGTATCTGGATCAAAAAAATGTTTCAGAAGAAGCACTATTGTCAGATAAAAAACTCAACCAAATTTCAAACCTATCCGAAAAAATAGCACACGTAAAACAAGTAAGAATAGCGATTGAAGATAGTATTCGCCAATCGAAAATCAAGGAATTTCACGAGCACATTTCAGCTGATCAAAAAGGTTTATACATACAAAAAGGTGCAGCAAAAAAAACGAAATCAACGACAATATGGTATTCTATTGCCGCGGTATTGGTCGTATTATTTGGAATATTTTGGTTATTGCAAAACACCAATTCTCCAGAAAAAATATTTGCAGCTCATTTTGAAGCAGACCCTGGTTTGCGAACAGTAATGGGCACGACAAACAACTATAGTTTTTACGAAGGAATGGTAGTTTATAAACGCGAAGAATACAAAGAAGCTATTAATTGGTGGCAAAAGCTGCTCCCCGAAAAAGCAAACAATGACACTCTAAATTACTTTTTAGGAGTGGCCTATTTAGCCGAAGGAAATGCTGAAAAATCATTAGACTATTTAGAACCTTCCAGTAAATTCAATGAAGGTATTTTTAAAGAAGATGCCGCATATTACACAGCATTGGCAAAAATAAAATTAGGACAAATGGAAGCAGCAAAACAACTGTTAAAACAGCATCCTTCTGAAAGAAATAACAAGTTACTAAAGGCTCTAAACAAATAAACAGAGCCTTAAATACAACTCATATAATTACAACCCTGGACTTTGGTCTGTGGCAATGAAAAAACAGCTGTAATAATATAATCGTACAAGAACACGATTATAAACTGTGCGCACTATTTCCGATAACATTAACTAAAATTGTATGGTATTTAAATACAACAATTTTTTACTTTTAATCCTGACCGCTTTTTTAGTTTTCTCCCAAAAGAGCTTCGGTCAAGACACAGATTTATCTGGCATTAAATTAATAGACGGTTATCTATTAAACAATCAATTAAAAGAGGCAGATATTGCACTACATACGCAAATTGAAAATTTTAAACAGGCCAAACAAATAGATTCTTTGGCGCAATACACAGTATATGTGGGGAAGGTTGCGTTCTTAAAAAGCAACCCAAATAATGCAGCCAAAAAAGCCGATGCATTTTTTAAAAACCTAATAACACTGGGAGCATCCAAACGCGCCCAGCATAAAGCACTGTACGGCCTTTCTCAACTTTATGAGGAATTGGGAAACATCACCGAATCTTTCAATGCTGCTGAAAAATCACTAAATACAATACGATCAGTCCCCAATGCAACGCACAACGAAATTGGCGAGGCATACTATGCGTTAACGTATTCCTATTACATATCCGGAAAATTTTTAGACGCCAACAAACAGGCTAAAAAAGCACTTTCAGAATTAAAAAAATCCGAGATAAAGAACTATAAAAAAATCTCCGACGTCAACAATTTTTTTGGCATTATGATGTGGCGGTCCCAAAAATTAGACAGTGCGCAATACTTCTTTGAAAACGCTATCAAAACCTTACAAAAAATACAGGGCGATTCGGTTTATAAAGTGTATTCCTCCTCAGGCATTAAATTGAATATGGCCCTGGTAATGGAAGCTCGTGGCAATATTTCTGAATCCATACAAACACTGGAAAGGCTCATTCAAGATTGCAATTTTGTTATAAATGAATCAAAAGATGTTCGTGTTGTTTCGCGCAGTAAACGTTTAAAATGGACCGGTATTTCAAACCTCGGTTCGCTTTATACTAATATTGGCCACGTAAATAGAGCCAATAAACTTATGGCGTACATTTACAATAATCGTGATCAATTATACCTCCCAGGCGACCCAGAAATTCCACGTGCGCTTATATTGTTAGCCCAATCGCAAATGGCATTAAAGGAAACAGGCAGCGCTGTTGTTTCCTTAGAAAAAGCACTCGCCATCTACGAGACCGATTCCAGTCCGGATGTATATTGGCAAGCTATTGCAATTGCCAATCTTGCAAGTTGTTACGACCTAAAGGGCGAAATTGAAAAGGCGGAAAAATCATACAGCGATGCCGAAAAATTATACAAAATCGCCCTAGGAGAAAACCTAGACGATACCTACTTAGGTTTTGCACAGGATAAAAGCTTGTTTTTGGCGAAAAACGGTAAAGATGAAGCAGCATTAACCACTTCTTTAAACGCCTATAAGTATTTAAAAAAGAACGGAGGCGAAAACAATAGCGACCTCATTGCTCATACTCTAAACCTTTCAGAAGTGTATTATACTATTGGCGACTTCGCAAAAGCCGCCGAATGGAGCCAAAAAGGAATAGATTATATTGATGCCCGCACTCAAAACAAAAGTACCCGTTTAGATGTATTAAAATTGACCTACCGCAAACCATTGTTGATTTTAGCGAAATCAGAAGCACTTTACGCACAAAACACTTCCAAAGATTCTATTTTTCTCAAAAGTCTTTTGAAAAATTTGGGCGATGCCTTCAAAATTCTTGAGGAACAGAAAGCCCTGATTTCAAAAGACGATAATGTAAATGTGCTGTATTCAAATTTTTTGGGGCTTTACAATTTCACAAAACAGCTGTATTATGATTTATACACCCAAACCGACAATAAAAAATACCTTACAAAGCTTATTGAAACTCACGAAAACAGTGTTTATTACACCATCCGCTCCAAGTTGATGCTTCAAGATAAAATCAATTTTGCAGATGTTCCGCAAGCTGTTATAAAAAGGGAAAGCGAGTTAAAAAATGAAGCCGTTAACCTCAGCGCTTTAAGTGAAGATTCATCTTCGTCATTTCAAAATTATCTCGACGCGAGTACTATTTATAATTTGTTTTTAGATTCTTTGAAAACAGCCTATCCCAAATATTACCAAATGAAGTATGCCACATTGGATGCTTCACTTAAAGATTTACAAAAATATATTCCCGCCAACACTACTATAATTCGCTATTTGTTTATCGAAAAAAATTTATACGGAATTGTTTTGGATAGCAAAAACCGAAGTATTCTTCCCCTAAAATACAAATCTGTAAAAAATCATATTGAAAAATTAAGCGATCCAAAAATAACTTTGGAAGAAGAATCCACCTTGCTTTATGAACTTTATCAGCAATTGTGGGAACCTTTGAGCAGCCGTATAATTAACGAAAAGGTAATTATTATTCCAGATGGTGCGCTCTTCAATTTAAGTTTTGAAACCCTAACGCCATCAAAAATAAAAAGCTATAAAGAGCTCGGTACTAATAGTTTGCTGGCAAGCCATTCCATTTCGTACAACTTTAGTCTTTTGCTTTTAAACGAAGACAAAAAGCCCAAAATGTTTTCTGAAAATTTTGTTGCCTTTGCCCCCGGTTTCACTAAAAAAATGAAGACTGACTACAAAATAGCAATTACAGATTCTGTTAATAGTGATATTGCTTACCTCACTTTACTATCGCAACCAAGTAGTGTAGAGTTGGCCGAGAATTACTCTAAAATATTTGATGGAAAATCGTTTATAAATGAAAATTCAACAAAGCAGATTTTTGAAGCCAATGCAGGCGAACACAAAATAATTCATATTGGCACACACGCAGAAAGCAATAATGTAAGCCCTGAATTTTCACGTCTTATTTTTGCGAAAAAGTATGCGAAAAATGACAGCTACGACGAAAACTCACTGTACACCTTCGAGATTTACAACACCAATCTAAGTTCAAATCTTGCCATCTTAACGGCCTGCGAAACAGGAAAACCTACATACCAACCTGGGGAGGGAATGATTTCTTTGGCACACGCTTTCAACTATGCGGGCAGCGAAAGCATCTTAACCAGTCTTTGGCAAATTGACGAAGAAAGCAGTGTGAAAATTATCCAAAATTTTTACGACAATCTCGCCGAAGGCATGGCAAAAGATGAAGCCCTGAGGCAAGCAAAGCTAAACTACATTGCAACTGCCAAAGGCCGCACCGTATCGCCCCAATATTGGGCAGGCATGGTCTTGATTGGTGACACTGCTCCCATTCAATTACAACACAATTTCAATCCTATTTGGTGGTGGGTTTTAGGATTTTTATTAATAGGTGTCTTCATTATTTTTCTTCTCAAAAGAAAGAAAATAAACAAAGCATAATCCAACTACTCCCCGACTACTTTCTAGTGTTTTTTTTTAAGATTCAAATCTCAGGTCACGGATCCTCCTATCTTTTCTTTTTCTGAACTTCCTCTTTTATCTATTTTCTTTCATCTTTTCTCTAGAATAAGTGATGACCTTTTTAAACACCATCGTTAAAAGAATAGAAACTTGTCACAGAAATACTTCGCCAAGTTTCAAAATCTATTTTAATTAACACTAAACCAGATATTATGAAACGACTTTTATTTTTTTCAGTATTAAGCATTTTTTGTTTTACTGCTTCTGCGCAAAATTGGGTGCAATTGGGTAACGATATAAATGGTAAAGCCCCCGGTGATGACTTTGGTCGCTGGGCTTCCCTTAGTGCCGATGGCAATACAGTCGCTGGGGGAGCGCAATATAATGACGACGCAGGAAACGACGCAGGCCAGGTTCGAGTGTTTAGCTACAATGGCACCGTTTGGTCTCAAAAAGGAGCAGACATTGATGGTGAAGCTGCAGATGACCACAGTAGCAGGGTCAGTCTGAGCGCAGACGGCAATACCCTTGCTGTTGGCGCCCCATATAACGATAATACGGGAAATGGTTCTGGAAATGTGAGAGTTTTTTCTTTTGATGGTGCAAACTGGGTCCAGCTCGGGGCAACTATTCCAAGTGAAACCGCAAATGATCAAAGTGGTGGAGCGGTGAGCATGAGTGCAGATGGCACCAGAGTGGCAATTGGATCAATTGATCATCGTTCCCAAGGTATAAACACAGGACAGGTGCGGGTTTTTGGCTGGAACGGAAATGCGTGGGTAAAACTAGGTTCAAACATAAATGGGGAGGCAATGGAAGATCAATTTGGATATTCCGTAAAATTAAGCGCAGATGGAAACACATTTGTTGCAGGTGCCCTATATGCTGATCCTGTAAGCAATGGTAATGGAGAAATTAGCGTCTACGAATTTAATGGGACCGAATGGATTGCAAAAGGAGATGATATTCCAGGCGAGCAAACCAATGGTAATTTTGGTTTATCTGTGGATATTAGCGCAGATGGCAACACAATAATTTCCGCAGAAAGTGAATTTAAAAGTAACAGTGGAGATCGGATAGGAAGAGCCAGAGTTTTTTCTTGGAATGGTACTTCGTGGGTTCAAAAGGGGTCCAGCATTGATGGCATGGGAGATTTTGATAAAATTGGGATAAGAGTTGCCATAAACAACCCTGGAAATATTATTGCCATAAAAGGTTTATTAGGCCCCGGAGGCGCTACCACGCTGGATGGGAATACCCGAATTTTTAAATTTAATGGAACAGATTGGGTGCAATTTGGCCAAACCATTTACGGACAAGTTGGAGACAATAGTGGCTTTGGTCTAGAATTCAGCAATACTGGAGATACAATAAGCATTGGATTCCCTCAGAGTGATGCCAACGGTCAAGATTCTGGACAGGTGAGGGTGTATAAATTTGACCAACCATTGAGTGTTATTGAAACTAATCAGGAATTCGGCATGCTTTACCCAAATCCCACCACTGGCAATTTCACGATTGATTTAGGCAAAGAACATGCAAATGTAACAGTACAGATTTACAATATACTCGGGCAACAAATCTCTTCAGAAAAATACGCTTCTGCAAAAATAATATCAAAAGAAATCACAGGTTCCATAGGAGTTTATTTTGTAAGAATAAGCACTGTCAATGAAGGATCGAAGACCTTAAGAATTATAAAAGAATAGATTGCTCAATGGGTGTCTAGTTTAATATATAAATAATAATACTAAATCTAAAAGCCATGAAAAACACAATTATATTTCTTTGTTTCCTATTTTCATTACAATTGATAGCTCAAGGACCTATACCAAGAGCTGAAGTTAACTTAGACGAAGTATATACGCAATACGGTCTGAGTGGAGAAGGTGTTCTAATTGTTATGATTGATCGGGGTATTAACTATACACATCCAGATTTTATTGATGAAAATGGTAATACGAGGCTTGCCTATATCTACGACATGGTTGATCCAACGGGAGCAAATGACCCCAACAACCCCTATGGAGTGGGCACCATCCATAATCACGACGCCATCAATACAGCACTGATAAATAATGATCCGCTGCTCTCAACAGATAGATTTGGTCATGGCACGGCAACCACCGGAATTATTTGTGGCAATGGTAGTGGCACTACAGACGGCCAATTTCATGGAGTAGCTCCAAAAGCTACTATTATTAGTATAAAAATCACTCACGATTATTTTCCTCCTTTTAATGGCCAGCCTGGGCAAGATGCTTTTTGGGATCCATCCTACATAGCTATTGCATTGCAATTTGCGTCAGATAAAATAGCCGAACTCGGACTCCCCGCTGTAACCTTAATGAATATAGGTTCAATAGGTGGCCCAACGGACGGAAGTAGCACGTATAGCAGAGCTATTGATCAATATGTGCAAAGTGGCCATACATTTGTTTGTGGAATAGGTGACGATGGCGGACGAGATAATCACGCTTCAGGTACTATTTCACAGGATCAGACCATTGAGCTTTTAGTAAATAAAACAATTGCAGGTAATTTACGCTCTGATCTTTGGTATAGTGAAAATGACCGTTTTACAGTAAGTTTTCAAAGACCTAATGGAACGGTAGAAGGTCCTTTTGCGGCTCCTAATGGCCCTAATGATGCTGTGGATCAGAACTTGGGAGATATTTTTATGTACCATCGAGGGAAAAATCAGGAATTTTGGGGATCTGACGCCAACAGAAGAGAGTTAATGGTGGATTTTACTGGAACAGGTACTTACAAAATAATTCTTCAAGGTGCTACGATAACTGATGGTGGCGAATTCCACAGTACATTAAATCCCTCTAATTTTGCTCTTAACAACAGATTCCTCTCCTATGTAGTGCACGGCTACAGCATTAATGATTATGCCAGTGCCACATTGAACATTGTACCCACAGACTATGTGATAAACGATGGATGGTATGATTTAGATGGAGTATTTCGACACTTTACAGGACAGGGCGATCCTGGAGAATTATGGATCGGCTCTAGTGGAGGGCCTACACAGGATGGAAGATTAGCTCCAGATTTTGCAGCACCGGGAGAAATCGCGTTTTGTGCCTACAGTCCCGATACGTACTATAGCCGGTCTAACAGTACACTTGTTCAAGGCGGGAACGGGCTTTATGGAATCCAAAACGCGGTAAGTGCCGCAGCACCGCTTTCCACAGGGATTATGGCATTGATGCTAGAAGTAAATCCTAATCTTACCCCTGGGCAAATAAAAACCATATTGCGCAATTCCTGTAGAGTGGATTCCTTTACTGGGTCTGTTCCCAACAATACGTGGGGGTATGGAAAAATTGACGCACTTCTTGCCATTCAAAATACAATTAGTTTGGGTATAGACCATATTGACAATAAAGCATTTGTCATTTATCCAAACCCTTCTAAAGGCAGTTTTACGATTGATTTGGGCAAAGAATATACAGATGTAACAGTACAGATTTATAATATGCTCGGGCAACTTATATCTGAAGAAAATTACACTTCGGCAAAAACAATAGAAAAGCAGATAAATGCTTCGGCAGGCATGTATTTTATAAAAGTGAGCACAGCTAAAGAAGGATCAAACACTTTAAGGATTATAAAACAGTAACTTTCTGGAAATATCCAACACAACAAAAGAGCCTCCTTAACGAGAGGTTTCTTTTGTTGATAGCAATTTTTTAACACAATCTAAAAATCAGGGCGACGCTCAAAAGCATAAAAACTCGTATCTTCACAAAAGTTTAAATTAATCCGTAAATTCCATAAAAAGATAATCACAATGAAAAACTTAATAACCCTTTTCGCCTTCATCCTTCTCGCTGCCAACGCGCAAAGTCAAACACTTTCCCAAAAAGAAATTACAGGTACTTGGCTTGTGCAAAGTGTTGAAAACAGCAGCAGCAATCCAAAAATGGCAGCAGCTATGGCAAATGCTGTTATTAATTTATATGCCGATAACAGTTTTGAGATAAAGGAAAAAGAACCGGGCGGAACGGCTTATTCATACACTACCACTACGCATAAAAACGCTACTTGGAATTACAACGCGAGCACGCAAACCATAACTACTACCCGTTCAAAAATTACTTTTAAAGTTTCTAAAAATGGCGAAAAAGTGTTTTTTACAGATGAAAATAGCGGTTTAAAATTTGAAGTTGTAAAGCCCATTTAACCGCAAAACCACAAAATGCAACTTGCAATAATTGTGTGTTTTTAAACTATTAGTATAAATTAAATATCTGCCGCCTCTGTAACAATCTGATAGAAATAGCGTTATATAGTTTCATCAATCTTCAAAATTTATGTTACAACGTTTTTTTATCTTCTGCTCTGGCGCAGATACAGCCATCCTTGATGAATGCTCGCCCGGTGAGCGCACAAAATACGCCGGCATTGGCGCAACTGTTTTCTTTACCGCCATTATGGCTACCATAGCTGGTGCTTATGCACTTTACACCGTTTTTGATAATTATTATTCGGCTATTTTCTTCGGAATTATCTGGGGGTTATTAATTTTTAATCTCGACAGGTTTATCGTTTCCACAATTAAAAAAAGAAACAACTTTTTTGACGAATTAATACAAGCTTCGCCTCGAATAGCCTTAGCAATCATTATAGCAATTGTTATTTCGAAGCCTTTGGAAATGAAGATTTTTGAAAAGGAAATCAATCAAGTTTTACTTACCGAAAAAAATGAAATGACCCTCGCCAATAAAGATCAATTGGCATTACAGTTTACGCCTTCGGTCACGGCATTAGAAGGTGAAATAGCAACATTAAAAAACGAAATAACCAAAAAAGAAGCCGAAGTAAACGCGCTTTACGAAACCTATATTGCCGAAGCCGAAGGGCGCAAAGGCACAGAACTTATTGGAAAAGGCCCTGTTTACAAAGAAAAACGCGAAAAACACGACGCAGAACTTGCAGCATTAGTCGAATTAAAGAAAGCAAACGCAGAAAAAATAGCCGCTGCCGAAGCGAAAATAGCCAACCTCGCTACCCAATATCAAACAAAAGTTGCAAGCACCCAACCCATAATTGAAGGATTTGATGGTTTGATGGCACGAGTAAATGCATTGGATAAACTGCCGTTATTGCCTTCCCTCTTTATCTTTTTATTGTTTTTAGCGATTGAAACTTCGCCTATTTTGGCAAAACTTTTATCGCCAAAAGGCGCCTACGACTTAAAGCTGGAAGAACAGGAAAGCGCCTTAAAATCATGGGTAACCCAACAACAGGCACAGCGCGATATACTCGTTACTACCGATCGCGAAATTAATAATAGGGTTTACGCTGATATTGCCGAAGAACAGGAACTCTACGATTACAAACGAAAAAAAGCCCGCGAACTTATGCAAATGCAGGCAGACGCGTTTTACACGAAACAAAAAAGCATTCTATAATTTTAATTAGCCCAATGTAAAGGACGAAGTTTTAACGCAAAGTTTAATTTCGTCCTTCTCATTTTCAGTATTATTGTTAGTTTATACTACCATAGATTATGACGAAATTTAGCCCCCAGCAAGCATCACAAATTGCCGAAGAATATTACAACATTACTGCTAAAGCCACTAAACTGGACGGATATGTAGATGAAAACTTCTTTTTAAGCTGTTCTTCAACCCATAAAAAAAAGAGTTTAGGTAAAAAATTTCTTTTAAAAATCTCTAAGGAAGAAAACGTACAACAATTAGATTTTCAAATTGAAATATTAAAGCACCTTTCAACAAAAAGACTTGATTTTTCACTTTCGAAAATCGTGGAAAACAAAGGTGGAAAGCCACTCACAACGATTGAAAATAACAAATCGGCGCGAGTTTTAACTTGGGTTCCCGGACGGCTTTGGGCAACCGTAAATCCGAAAACGGAAAGTTTGCGAAATAGCCTTGGCAATGCCGCAGGAAAGTTAACACAGGCGCTAAAAGATTTTAGCCATCCGGCCGCGCACAAAAAATTAGATTGGGATTTGGCAAACGCCGCCTGGACAAAAGCGCATTTAAATATTTTTACAGGGGAAGAAAAAAAAATACTTTCCCATTTCCAAAATCGTTTCGAAAAAATACAAACCACCTATAAATCTCTTCCAAAAAGTATTGTTCACAACGATTTGAACGATTACAATATTCTAGTTTCAGAGGATTTCAAAAATCCAGAAATTACAGGTTTTATAGATTTTGGCGATTCGGTTTTTACCCAAACCATAAACGACCTGGCTATTGTTCTGGCGTATGCAATGATGCATCTCCCAGACCCGCTTTCGGCAGGTTTAGAAGTAATAAACGGATATAACAAACATTATAAATTATCTGAAAACGAACTTGAATGTCTTTATATTTTGGTGGGCATTCGGTTGGTAATTACGGTTACCAGTGCTGCTCTAAAAAAGGCCGAATTCCCAAATGACGAATATTTTATTATTAGCGAAAAGCCCGCTTGGGAATTATTGCAGAAATGGTTTCAAGTGAATGAAAATTTCGCCCATTATTCCTTCCGAAACGCTTGTGGATATTCGGCACATCCATTGGAAAAAAAGTTTGAAACCTGGGCAAAAAGTAAACAAGTTACATTAAAAACAATGTTTCCAAATGTAGCTTCAGAAAAAATAGTAAATCTGGATATGAGTGTTGGCAGCACGCTTCTCGGCAATCTTTCGGAATACAACGACCCAGAGATTTCAAAATTTAAATTAAAGCAATTTCAAAAACACCATCCTAAAACCATACTGCTAAACGGGTACTTAGAAACGCGCCCTTTTTATACCACGGAGGCTTTTAAAAGTGAGGGAAACAACGGGCCACAATACCGAACAGTTCATTTGGGTACCGATTTTTGGTTACCGGCAAAAACTCCCGTCCACGCTCCCTTTGATGGAGTTGTGGAAATAATTCATAATAATAATTTTGATAAAGATTATGGCCCGATGCTTATCTTAAAGCACACCTTTAAAGACCTAAAGTTCTACTCACTTTACGGGCATCTATCGCTAATGTCGCTGGAAATTTTACAAGTAGGTCAAAAAGTAAAACAAGGCGATCGTATAGCCTATATTGGCAAATCTTCCGAAAACGGCAACTGGGCACCGCATCTTCACTTTCAGCTTATTTTAGATCTTTTGGGCAATAACGAAAACTTCAACGGGGTGGCTTTGCCTTCAAAAGTTGCAGTTTGGAAAAGTATCTGTCCGAATCCGGATTTTATTTTTAAGGAAAAATTAAACACTTCCGAAGAAAAGATTTCCGAAGAAAATATAATTAACTTCAGAAAAGACCATCTCGGAAAAGGCTTGAGTCTTTCATACGACAAACCGTTGCATATAGTGCGTGGCGAAGGCGTTTATTTAACAGACATCAACGGCAGGAAATATCTAGACACCGTAAATAATGTAAACCACGTTGGGCATCAACACCCGAAAGTAGTGGAAGCTGGCCAAAGACAAATGGCAGTTTTAAATACCAATACCCGCTATCTGCATCAAGAAATTATTGCGTACGCCGATGCTCTGTTGAAAAAATTACCGCCACATTTATCGGTTATTCATTTTGTAAACTCAGGTAGCGAAGCCAATGAACTCGCACTGCGAATGGCAAAAACCGTTACGGGCAATATAGATTTTTTAGCTGTTGAAGTTGGATATCACGGTAATACAAATGCGGTCATGGACGTGAGTTCGTATAAATTTGAAGGTGAAGGAGGTTTTCCAAAGCCCGAAACAACACATATTCTTCCACTTCCAGATTCGTTCCGAGGGACATATTTAGGGGAAAATTGCGGTACCAATTACGCAAATCACGCTAAGAAAATAATTACAAATCTAAAAGCCGAAGGAAAGGAAATAGCTGGATTTATCGGGGAAACACTAATTAGCTGCGGTGGACAAATTGTGCCTCCGAAAAACTATTTTAAAGAAGTTTACACACATGTTCGCAAAGCAGGTGGTATATGCATTGCCGATGAAGTACAAACCGGTTTTGGCCGTATGGGCAAAACCTTTTGGGCCTTTGAACTTTACAATATTATGCCCGACATTGTAACGATGGGGAAACCTGCCGGCAACGGGCATCCACTGGCAGTGGTGGCGTGTACAAAAGAAATTGCCGAAAAATTTAATACGGGCATGGAGTATTTTAATACCTTCGGAGGTAATCCCGTTTCTTGCGCTATTGGCCTTTCGGTTTTAGAAGTTATAGAAGCGGAAAATCTACAGCAAAATGCGCTGAAAGTAGGAGGATATCTAATTGCTGGATTAAAGAAACTTCAGAAACAATTTCCTGTTATTGGCGATGTGCGCGGTGAAGGGCTTTTTTTAGGCTTTGAATTAAACGATTCGGATAAAAATCCCTTGCCCGAACACGCTACCTATTTAGCCAATAGAATGAAGCAACTCGGAATTTTAATGAGTATTGACGGACCCGATCACAACGTTCTAAAAATAAAACCACCAATGGTTTTCAATAAAGCGCACGCAAATGAGCTGTTGGTAAGATTAAAAACTGTTTTTACGGAAGATTATATGGTTCGTATTTAATACTATTTTTTTCAGTAAAAGCAGAGCTTCGATAGGTTTAAGAACCTTTCTTTTTTATTAAAAATGCATACGGTTCCATTCCTTTGGTCTGCTGAAAAACCACTTTTAAAACACCGATAAGCGGAAGCGAAATAATGGCTCCGACCATACCCCAAAGTACTGAAAATAGTATAACGCCAAAAACCGTAACGAAGGGGTTAAGATCTATTTCATCTCCAATTATCCATGGGGTTAATACATAATTTTCTACCAACTGTGCTGCCGAGATCACACCAATCACGATAAGTGCAGGCGTAGCGCCGGCATACAAATAGGAAAGGATTACTGCAATGCCACCCCCGATAAAATTTCCAACGTAAGGAATAATTGAGAAAAGTGCCGCAAATAGAGCTAAAAAGAATGCATACGGTACTGAACCTAATGTGAAACCGAGATAATATATTGCAAAGAGAAAAACCATAATTTTTCCTTTACCCAATAAATAACTACTTATAATTTTTTTTGAATTACTTAAAATAGTACCCATCGCAGCACTGTCTGAAACCAATTTTTTAAAAAACGTGATAAACATATCCCGTTGCATTAAAAGTAGAATGATGTACACGAAAATAAGCAGGGATTGCGAAACGAGATTCATTAACGAAGAAAGAAATGCACTGCCAAAACTTTCGGCTTTTTTGATTAACCTTTTGTTGTTTTCCAAGTAATCTTTATAATCCCAATTAAGGGTTTGGTTTGCCCATTCGGAGAGGTTGTTTAGCTTTCCAGCAGCCTTTTCCTTTATGGTGGGCCAATCGTTCGCCATGGTATTTACTTGTGAAGTAATAAGCCACGTTAGCAAGCTAAAAATTACGATCATAAGCAAGACAGATAGTGTAATAGCCAACCAAGAAGGCAGACCCCATTGTTTTAATTTTTCGGTAGGTTTGTCTAACACAATCGCAATAATCGCGGCCACGAGCAAAGGCATTAACAGCCCTGAACCAATATATAGAATTGTTAATATACCGCCTATAATCAGAAACGATTTTATAACATATGAACCGGAAATTTCTATTTTAGAAGTGCTCAAAAGATTTTAAATTGGGTTATCGATAGTTTGTTTTGAAGTAAAGTTAGCTGAAATTTTTAAAATTGATTTGATTGTGTGCCATTTTAAACCCTTCAGTTTAAAAATAAATTTATCTTTAATCGAAACATTTAAATTATGAAAAAAATTATTCTATTACTGTGTTTAATCACTACCATACACGCCGCTTCCCAAACCGAAGCAACTGATAAAGAAGCCATTATTTCGGTATTAAGAATACAGGAACTTGCCTGGAACAATAACGATCTTGAAGGTTTTATGCAGGGGTATTGGAAAAGCGATTCCTTAAAATTTTACGGCAGCAAAGGTGTTACAAATGGTTGGCAAAAAACGCTGGATAACTATAAAAAAGGATATCCGTCAAAAGCACATACCGGAACATTAAAGTTTACTATAGACGCAATTACCAAAATTGAAAAAAATTCATATTACGTAATGGGCCAATATCACTTAGTGCGTGATGCGGGCAATGCAAATGGTGTTTTTATGATTATTTTCAGAAAGATTGAAGGTGAGTGGAAAATTATTGCAGATTTAAGTTGTTAATTTCCTTTAATCCGCTCCCACAGATCTGTCAATAATTTTTTGGCCTCGCGCGTATCTTTTTCTTCTTCGGTAACGGTTACCTCGTTTCCAGTCTTTTCGATTAAAAAACTAAAAGCATACTTTTCGGCCTGCGGATCTACGCTTATCATTCCAAAACGAAGATCGTTTAAAAAAATACCTTTTTCCTTTTCTGAAACTGTGTACCAACCTTGTGTAATTTTTATAAGGCGTTGCACTTTGTCGAATTCCCTTAAATTGCCTAGAGCTTCGTGATTCTTCGGATGCGAATAAAACTGAATGGGTTTTGAATCAAAAAACGAATAATCGCCTATTAAAAAGGCGTCTTTAGTTTCCACATTTGCCGTCCATAAAATCGTATTCAGTGGGCTGGGTTTGGTATCCAAAGCAAGGTAATCAATGTTTTGATGGTCTAAGGCAGACTGAAATTTAGTATAACTAATTCCTTTTAGAACAATAGTAAGCAACATATACGCACTGCTTACAATTAAACCGAGATTATTATATTTTCTTCTTTTAATACTGCCTCTTTTCTGAAGCATTGCCAAAATTAAAAACACTAAAAATGGCAAGGTATAAAGCGGATCAATTACGAATATATTTTTATACGCCAACCGCAAATCTAAAGGCCAAAAGAGCTGTGTTCCCCAAGTGGTATGGGCATCTAACAACGGGTGTGTAACAAAGCACAAAAACCAAAACCACGACCATTCCTTTAAACTTGCCCGTTTGTCCCAGAGTGAAAGTAGCCACCCAAAAAGAAGTCCGAAAGTAACAGCAAAAACGATGGAATGCGTAAAGCCGCGGTGAATTTCCAAAGCGGTAACGGTATCGGTAAAATGGCTGGAAAGCACATCTAAATCAGGAATTGTACCTGCAATTGCTCCTAAAACCATTGCGTTATTCCCAATTTTTTTACCTAAAACCGCTTCGCCAACCGCCGCTCCTAAAACTATTTGTGTTACTGAATCCATTAAAAGCTAATATTTACAAGAGCCAAGCCGCGAAAATACACCCTTCCTCAATATAAAAAAAGGATGCTTTTTTAAAACATCCTTTTTTAGATAAAGTAGAAATTTTAAAGTTTTATTTTGAAAGTTCCGCGATTAGCGTATATGCGGCATCACCGTGTTTGCCCGTAAAATATTTACCCCATTTTTTACCGCGTTCCATTCCGGAATCTCCTGGCCAAGCTTGGCCAATTAACTCGCCATTTTTATCGAACATTTTCTCCATATCGCATAAAGAATCAACGAAAAACGCTTCTATAAATTCGGTTTTATCGCTGCCCCAAGCGTGAACATTTGGGTAATATCCTTTGATGTATTCGTTCTTTGAAAGAACTTTAGCAAAATTATCTGCTCGCATTTCATCAAATTCCTTTTGCGAACCATCTTCCGGAAAAGTAAAATATGTTTTGCGAACGTAAAGCACTAAATCTTTCGTGTTGTCAGCAGGCAATAACTTGGCGCCATCAATCGGAGCATAAATTTCATCGGAATGGTATGCTGCAAAATAATCATTGCGTTTCTTAAAGAAATTAGCTCTCGCTTTGTCATCCGGCCAAGCTTGTTTTTCAAGTTCAGCACTGCGTTTAGCCGCTTTATCCATGGCTTCCCAAGAAGGGTATGTTTGCACATAAAGTACTTCGGTATTATCGGGTGAAAATAAATGTGTGTAAAAGGACGCAGACGTAACATGTTCGTTTTTACTTACAACTTTTTGTAAATATTCCTTTTCTAATGCCTTCCAATCACTCATACTGAAATCATCTTTATCCATATTCCAATGGTTCGTGGTAACAGACATATACTGTGGTCTGTTCGCATTTTGTGCAAAAAGGCTAAAATTAAATAGCAACATCATAGATGCTACTGCAATAAACTTAAGGTTGGTAGTTGTTTTCATAATTCCATAAAATTAAATTAGTATAAATATTAAAATTGATTACTAGTTTAATATTTGGGACAGACTGTAAAATAAAATTTTATGGAGGAAAGAGTGTATAGGAATCAGATTGCTAAATGTAAATAAAAAAACACAAACATCTATTAATGTGTAGCTTATATTTTTTTAATCTACAATTTGCATCTTTTTTAATAGAAAAGAGGCGTTCATGTTTTGGCAAATTCCGGGTTTAAAAGTATAGTCGAAATAAAGTTCGTCGTTTTCAATTCGAGCGTCGAAGAAATAATTTTTTACTTCGGACAAATCTTCAGCGGCGGCGCACAGACTTAAATCGTGCGTTGCGATAATTCCCGTAGAATTACTCGCAACGAGTTTCTCCACAAATTTGCGGGAGCCGATGGCCTTGTCTGTGCTGTTTGTACCCTTTAAAATTTCATCGAGAATAATAAAATAACGGTCGGTTTTAATTTCGTCCACAATAAATTTTAAGCGTTTTAATTCACTAAAAAAGTACGACTCATCATCGGTTAAACTATCGGTGGTTCGCATACTGGTAATAAGTTTTATTGGGTTGTATTCGGCTTTTTCGGCACAAACTGGCAGCCCAATATTCCCCATTACAATTTGAAGCGAAACCGTTCTTAAAAATGTACTTTTCCCAGCCATATTTGCGCCAGTAACAATAAAAAATTCTTCCGAGTTTATCTGAAAATCATTGCGAACCATCGTAGCTTCTTTCAGTAGTGGATGCCCCGCTCCTTTTACTTTTAGCACGGGAATTTTATCGTTTATTTCTGGAAAAATATAATTGGGATGATTAAATTTAAAATTCCCCAAACTGTTGTAGGCATCAAAAAATGTTATGCTATTAAACCAAGCAGGGACGCTATCTTTATGCGTTTTAATCCACTTTTCTATATTGTAACATTGGCGCAGATTACGAAGGGTAAAACCATTGATAAGCGTACCAAAAATCATAATATTCCCCTGTTCCAAAACATCTAAATATCTTGCAAATTGTTTTACTACCGCAGATGTTTTTGTCTTGGACTGAATTACCGAATTTCGTTTTTTAGAAAGTATTTCAGAAGAAAAGTCCTCGTTTTCAATTTCTAAAATTAGTTTGTAAAATTGCTCGAAAGTACTCTGTATTTTTGAAGTATGCGAAGTAAGGTTATTTACTTTTTTTTGAAATATTCCTGAAATTATAATTCCCAATATAAGCCATCCAGCTGTAAAATAGCCCGATAAAACACCGAAATAATTGGCTACAATTAATCCGACGGAAACCATTGTAAATACTAGTGAAAGAGGCTTAATCCAATTGGGAATAAAAGCTTTGTACTGCTGTAACCAATCATTAACTTCTGAGGCGGGACTTTCAGTTTTTACCAAGGATGCAATTGCCGAATACCGCTGCCGCCATTCGGGTTTTTCAGAAATTTCTGCAATAGCTTTTTGCTTCTCTGAAATGGCTTCAATTTTGTTTTCAATAAAAATATTTGCCAAAAAATCGGAACCACTTAATAACGAGGTTCTATTTAAATATTGAAAAAAAGAGCCACGCCCAAAAAGATCTATATCCTGACTATAAAAATGAAGGGGGTTCTTATACTTTTCGCCGTCCGGCAAATGATGAAAAACCCGGTTTAACACTTCGAGTTCCGTCTCATTTTGGTCAATTAATGCTTTTTTTAAATCGCGTTGGTATTGAAGTTCGCTATGCTTTGTTACCAAATAGATAAAAATCACGATAGTTAAAAAAACAATAGTTAGTACTGCTTGGGCATTTCCGAAGAAAAAATACAACCCAACACACGCCGCTATAAAAACAAACAACCGAAGTGTACTGGAAACGGCCAATTTTTGTTTAAGTTTTTTTAAAGCTTGGGAATGTATTTCAATTTGTGTTTTATAAAAAGCTGAAGGATTATTCATTATGTATGGGTTAAAACCTTTAGGGATTTAGCGATTTGGGGATATTGCAAAATTACAGATTTTCGAGCGCTGTTTTTAATTTTTTAGTAAGACTATCCACAACTAAATTGTACGAATGATCTATCAATTCCAGCAGCAAATTATGTGGCACATTTTGCTCTAATGCCACAGTATTCCAATGAACTTTACTCATGTGATAGCCCGGTACAATTAAGCCATCGTATGCTTCCCGCAGTTCAATGGCTCGTTCAGGATTACACTTTAAATTGGCTGTTGCAGGGTAGTTTTCCAAACCCACGAGGGCAAACATTTTACCCATTACCTTAAACACCAGCGTGTCTTCGCCAAAGGGAAAAGATTCGGTTACCCCTTTTTTGGAAATACAGTATTCTCTAAACTCTTCTATATTCATAAACTGCTAAATGGCAATGGTGCTCATTAATTTATTTTATAACCCAAGGCCGGTTTTTCATCAATATAAATTAGCAAAATCTTTGCTCCTATAATTAAGGGCACGTTAAACTTTATTCGGTCTGCTTCTCTTTCTACAGATTTAATTGGTACAACTTGATCTCCATACGAATATGAAATTTTTGCAGGATTAATATTTTTTATGGAGAATAAAATTTCGTCGTAATATTCCTCTTCAAATAACAAACCACTTTTGGGAGATTCAATATCTGTTGGCAATAGTTCTCTTTTAATTATTAGAGGCATTGCCGCAAACTGCTCTTTTGTAATTGTATCATTTAAAAAAGCGTCTTCAAACATATCGGGGTAATGGGTTTTTATAAATAATTCTGGCGGGGTTTTGTAATAAAAATACGTAGGATCCTTAATAAATTTTTCGTTGTACTTTCCTGCGCCCCAGGTAGCATCAAACAAATACGGTTTCCCGTCAATTGTAGCCACATTCCACATATGAATACGTTTAAAAGGCCGCCCAATATCTGAAAAATTAGATTTTATATCGCCTCGTACCAAATAGTTTTTTATTCCCTGCAACTCGCAAAGTCTTTCAAATAGCATGGCATAGCCTTCGCATACAGCCTGACCGGTTTTTATAGTACGTTGAATAATGTTATTTCGAAGTTTTTCGTCCTTTTCATTACGTTCACGATAGTTGGAAAACTTATAATCAAACTTTTTATATTCATCTGGATTGTACGCTATATTGTGAATAATCCACGTATAAATTGCTCTTACTTTATCTTTTTCGGAAACAAAATCGCGGGAGATGAATTTTGAAAGTTTCTCCGGACTCTCAAATGAATCTGGATACATTGTAAGAATAGCGTCAACGCGCTGATAGTCTTGCCCAAAAGCCGAAATATTCAATGCAATAAAAAACCAAAAAAGCAGCTTCATTTTTCCAAGGCAATTTTTTGGGGTATTTCATCAACTTGCAAGGCTGTGTAATCAAGTTTCCAATTAATAGTATCAACTAATTTTTCCATAAGTTGAATGGTTTCCAACGCTTGTTTTGAAGCTTCGTTCAGCAAACCACTCTCTGGAATTTTGGCGACAATATGTTTTTTGGCTTCTTGATTTATTTCGGTTAAATCGCCAGCAGTAAATGGGTTTGCCCAACCTTCTTTTTTATTGTAATATTTAAAATCTGTTTCAATGGAAAGTAATTCGGGTTGGGGAAAATTAGTTAAAACAATTGTTCGGGTTTTGGTATCGGCGTGCATCCGTACTTTGGTGAGGTCAAAACCAATGTGCGCTTTTGCATCAATTAAAATAAGGGCTTTCTTCTTCCCTAGTACTAAATTGAGCCATTTATCCTTTACATTTTCGTAGTGGAAAATTTCAGAAAAATCACCTTCAACCGTAATGAATTTGCAAACACTTCTAATTTTTTCCATTAAAATAACCGATTGGGCGTTTACCTTTTCCCTTCTTCCCCCGCCGCCAAATCGCGCGAAAATAAAGTATGCCAAAACGGCGCCAACAGCTAATCCTATAAATAGATATTCCATAATTTTAATTTCCTATTCTTCCCAAATGCGTATGTTTAAAATTGTCTGGAAATTTTAATCCATATCCAAAAATTCTATCCAGCGACGCATGAGCGAACAAAATTACAGCTATTAAAATTAACAACGAATAGTTACCGTAAAACCCTACCAAACCAATAGCGATGGCTATGGCTTTGTTGTGAAGTAGATTGTATGTAAATGCACCACTTTTAGAATTTATTAAATACCCAATCATTCCAATGTCTGGAGTGAGCAATAGCGCGGGAAACCACCACCACGCATATTCTAGCTGCGAAAAAAGAAAAATTGCCAAAATAAATTGCGCCGCTTCTTCGAGTTTTAAGGTTGTTTTCATCTTAAAAAATTTTATATAAAACTGGTTTGCTGGGCGAAGCATCATTATGGAATGAGGCTAGCTGCAGGTTAAGCAAGTAGCTACCGTCTTTAATTGCAGTGGGAACAAAGATTAGTTCTGAAATTGTACAATCTGTACGAGGGTTTTTCGGATAATTCCAAAAAGCTTTATGTGCCAAAAGGTTGCCGTCGTCTTTCTCTTTATCTACCGAGGGCAAGTCAATCAACAAATGTTTTACGCCTATTTCCCTTAAAAACAGCGCTGCTTTTTCGTTAAGATACGGCCAATTGGTATTGGACCAATGTTTCGATTTTTTTTCTGAATTATTCGGAAGCGTTCTAATTACAACGGCTTCGGGGGTTTTTCCGTTTAAGGATTTTTTAATGCTTTCTTCGGAAATGATTTCGTCCTCCCCTACTTTTTCGGGTTGTACCGAAATTACTTCGGCTAAAAAAAAGAAGGTTTTTAATGAGTCGTTTATAGAGTGGAATTCTTTTGAAATATGTCCAAAACATTCGGTATGTGTACCGTGGGCGTGCGGATTGAAAAAAACATTGTTGAAATTTACCGAAGCACCTTCGCAAACTTTTCCCGTCCACTCACCCATTATTACGGGTTTAATGGTGGGTTTGTTTTGGTACCAAGCCAATGGATTCTTTTCCGATGCTTGCAAAGGGATTGAAATATCCAATGGTTTGGATAGGTTAACGAGTATGGTTTTATTTTGAATTTCTATCGTGGTTTTCATCAATCTAAATTTACTAAGAATAAATCGGCCGCAATACCATCGCTTAAAAACTTTCCCTTTTTTGAAACTTTCAATGTTTGATTTTCAAGTATTAAAAGTTTGTTTTTTAATGAATCTTCGGCTTGTTTTAAAAGATATTCGGAGTATTTTGGACCAAACTCCCGTATAACTTTTTCTATTGACACCCCTTTTTTAGTTCGCAATCCCGTCATAATATATTCGTTGTATTTATCGGGTTTTGAAAGGGTTTCGGTTTCTAAAGGCAGTATGCCGGCTTTAATACTTTTTATGTATTTTGTATTGTTTGAAACATTCCAACTCCGCGAATTGCCATCGTAACCGTGTGCCGATGGTCCAATGCCCAAGTAAGGTTTTCCTTCCCAATATGCCGTATTATTACGCGAATGAAAACCTGGTTTTCCAAAATTTGAAAATTCATAATTATCGTAACCTGCCCTTTCGGTTTCGCTAAGTAAAATTTCATAATGTTGTTTTGCAACGGCTTCATCTACGGGCGGTACGATTCCTTTTTCAATAAATTTCTTTAAAGCCGTTTTTGGCTCAACGGTTAATGCATAACACGAAAGATGCGGTACCTGTAAGCTTAAAGCAATAGACAGATTTTTCTTCCAGCGTTCGTTGGTCATTCCGGGAATGCCATAAATTAAATCGATGCTGATGTTATCGAAATATTGTTTTGCCTCCTTTATAGACTCCAACGCTTCGGCAGCATTGTGCGCGCGGTTCATGAGCTTTAAATCTTCTTCAAAAAAAGATTGAATTCCTATAGAGAGTCTGTTTATACCGATGGTTTTATAATCGCTAAAAATAGTTTCCGACTGCGCACGGACCGATACAATATCATCTGGGTTTGCCTCGAGAGTTATTTCAGGATTTTCCGAAACTTTGAAGTTTTTGTAAACTTCACCAATCAATAATTGTAATTCCCCAATGGTTAACAATGAAGGGGTGCCGCCGCCAAAATAAATGGTTTCAACTTCGGTTTTTAATTCATTTTTTCGCATTGCCAATTCTTTGCACAGTGCTTCGACCAATTCGGGCTTTTTCTTTATGGAAGTAGAAAAGTGGAAGTCGCAGTAGTGGCAAGCTTGCTTACAGAACGGAATGTGAATGTAAATTCCGCCACTATTCTGCCTGTTATAATCGTGATTGAGCATTGTATTTTTCGGCATAATCCTAAACTATTATCTGCCGTTTTAAATATATAGAATTTTTAAAACCACAAAAACGTATTAAGTCTTCAAAATTAGTTATTATTTTTACCGAAATTGGACTTCTTCATTTTAAAAGTTGACAATCAAAAATCGTTGATAAACCATTAAAATTATGCATCGTTATTTATGTTTTTTTCTTTTATTGTTTTCCTTTCTTTCTATTGCACAAACTAATGATGAAATAATTCGGGTAGGATATGCAGGTTCGGCTCCCTTTGTAATTGAAGGTGAAAATGAGGAAGGAATCGTATTTGATATTTGGAAAGAAATTGCCTTTGATCTAAACCTAAAATATACATTGCAGGAATACGCTTCGGTTGAAGCGGGAATTGAAGCTGCAAAAAATAACGAAATAGCCATCCTGTTGGGCCCGACCACAATAAATGAGGAACGCGCCGAGGAAATTTCGTTTTCACAACCCTATTACAATACCGAAATGGCCATTTTGGCGCCTGTACAAGAACTTACGGTTTGGGAAAAAGTGAGTCCTATTTTCTCAAAAACATTTTTATTTGCAGTGCTTGGATTATTGTTAATACTTACCATTGTAGGCTTTTTATTTTGGCTGGTGGAAGGTAGAAAATTCAAAGAAGACTACGGAGAGCGCATACACCAGGGCATTGGCTCGGGTATTTGGTTGGCCATTGTTACGATGACCACGGTTGGGTATGGCGATTATTCGCCACGCACCCCAGCGGGCAGGGTAGTTATGGGTTCGTGGATGATACTATCGCTAATTCTTGCTACTTCTTTTGTGGCCGGAATTGCAACCACGCTTTCACTTACCGCGCGCGAAGACAAAACCATTACCAGCATACAGCAATTAGATGGTAAAAAAGTGGCGGTACCAGATTACAAAAAAATAATGGATCGGGTTCGGAATGTAGATGGGCAACCCATAGCTGTAAAAACGGTATCGGAGGGTTACAAGTTGCTTTTGGAGAAAAAAGTAGATGCTTTAATTTATGATGAAATTCCGTTGGAATATATTTTTTCAGATAAAGAAAAAGATCATTATGTGTTGAGTAAAAAGAAAATTGAACCGCAGTATTACGGTTTTGTGTTTCCTATAGGAAGCAATTTAAAAAGAAAGGTTGATTTAGAAATTATTCATTTACAGGATACAAAGGAAATTTCGCATATTGTGGAAGATTGGATTTCTAGAAATTAAGTTACTTTTTTACACGACCTTCATTCTGTTTTACAAAAGCAGCCCAGCCCGTGTAGCTTTTGCCCACCTCAACTTTCCCCATATTGTAAAAATGGCAAACCGCCGCTGCCAAACCATCGGTACTGTCTAAATTTTTTGGTAATTCCTTTAAACTTAAAACACTTTGCAGCATTTTAGCCACTTGCTCCTTGCTGGCATTGCCATTTCCGGTAATAGCCATTTTAATTTTTTTGGGCGAGTATTCGGTAATGGGAATTTCCCGTGAAAGTCCCGCTGCCATTGCCACTCCCTGCGCTCTTCCAAGTTTTAACATTGATTGAACGTTTTTGCCAAAAAAAGGTGCCTCAATGGCTATTTCGTCTGGCTTATGTGTGTCTATAAGCTCTACGGTTCGTTCAAAAATAAGTTTTAACTTTAGGTAATGGTCGTCGTATTTTTTTAGTTGAAGCTCATTGAGTTGTAAAAACTTCATTTTTTTTCCTACAACTTTTATAAGCCCAAAACCCATAATTGTGGTTCCGGGATCAATTCCTAAAATTATTTTTTCAGTTTTGTTTTCCATCTAGAAGAAGATCCTGCCTAGACAGGAATTTGTATTTTAGCATCATGATCGCCCAATCGCACAAAGCTAAACAATATCTACTTGCCACCGCAAAAGTTTTGGTGCTCACAATAACTTTTGGCTATATTTATTATAAACTGAAAAACTATTCATCGGTAGATTTAGAAGCATTTACATCCTCGGTTTTTTCCAAGGGAATTGTTTCAGGGTATCCGTTTTTGTTGTTTTTAATTCTAGCAGCTGCCAACTGGTATTTTGAAATAGCAAAGTGGCAAACCTTACTTTCCACAGTAGAAAAAATAAATTTTAAAACGGCTTTAAAACAGAGTTTGGCGGCGCTAACCATTTCATTGGCAACACCTAACCGCATTGGAGATTACGGTGCGAAAGCTTTGTTTTTTGAAGCGAAATTGCGTAAAAAAATACTTCTTTTAAATTTTTTTTCCGGTACGACACAAATGTTTGTCACCACAATTTTTGGAGTTTTTGGATTGTTATATTTACTGCAAAACTTCAATATTACGTATTCTATAACAACTGTAGCGATTGCTTTAGTTAGTGTGATTTTGATTTTTGTACTCGGCTATTTTTTTAAAGATAAAGTGCTTTTATTTAAAGATCTTTCTGTGGCGAGGGTTTTTCGTTTTTATTATAAGTTACCCCGTCAAGTTAAATTAAAAACAATACTCTTTTCGGTTTTTCGCTATGTAATTTTTAGCGTAATGTTTTATGCACTTTTATTATTTTTTGGAGGGAATATAAGCGTTTCAGCAGCCCTTCCTTTAATATTCGCAATGTATTTTTTGGTATCTGTATTGCCTTCAATTTTTTTTTTAGATGTGGTAATTCGCGGCGGAGTTGCGGTGTGGCTGTTTTCGCTAGTAGGGGTTTCTGAACTTACAGTTTTATGGTCCGTATTGGCAATGTGGCTTTTAAATTTTGTAATTCCTTCAATCTTGGGTAGCTTTTTTGTTTTTACCTATCAACCTGCTACCCGATGATTTGGGTCTTTTCCACCCTATATGTGGCGTACATTATTTGTATGCTAATTTTGGCCTTCGGATTTAAAAAGGTACCATTATTTTCTGAAAAAGTTGCAAAGCAAACAACTGGTTTTAGCATTGTAATTCCGTTTAGAAATGAAGCTGAAAACCTCTCGAAACTATTGGAAACGATAGAAGGTTTACATTATCCTTCCAATATGTTTGAAATTATATTTGTAAACGACGCTTCGGAAGATACTTCCGAACAAATTATTTCCGAAGCTACTGTAAAGAGTAAGCTTTCTATAAACCTAATTCAAAACAGACGCCGCACTTTTTCACCCAAAAAAGATGCTATCACCGAAGCCGTTAAACACGCAAATTTTGAATGGATTGCAACTACCGATGCAGACTGCGAATTGCCAAAAAGCTGGCTAACAACGTTCGATGGTTTTATTAAAAAAAATAAACCAATGATGGTTTGCGGTCCGGTTTTATACAAATCTAACGGGAGTTTTATTGAAAATTTTCAACAGTTGGATGCACTTAGTTTACAAGCAGTAACCATTGGTAGTTTTGGTTATAAAAATATATTATTGAGTAACGGCGCCAATTTAACTTATAAAAAAGAAGCTTTTATAAAAGTGAATGGTTTTAAAGGAAACGACCATATTGGCAGTGGCGACGATATTTTTTTGATGGAAAAAATAAAACAGACATTTCCGAAAAAAGTCTTGTATTTAAAATCGAAAGACGCAATTGTTATCACCAAGCCACAAAAAAACTGGAAAGCGGTTTTAAACCAGCGTATTCGTTGGGCTTCAAAAATCTCAAAGCAGCAAAATAAAATTTCATATTTCTTGGGAATGCTTGTTTTTTTAGTTAATATCTCAGTTTTAGCCTTGCCTTTCCTTATGATCTTTGATTCTGAAAATACTACAATTTATATCGCGTTGCTCGGCTTTAAAATTATAACCGATTATATAGTTTTGTTGCAATCGGGGGATTTTTTCGATATAAAAATCTCGTTTTGGAAATTTATTCGTCAGCCCTTTTTGTATGCTATTGTTATTGTTGCGGTAGTTGTTGGATCTTTGGACGGAACGTATTTGTGGAAAGGGCGAACCTTTAAAAAAGCCCAACAAACAAATTAAATTTTTTACCTTAGCCGTACTTAAAAATAAGTTGTTATGAAACCGTTTCTCCCTCATTTTGTTTGGTTGTTTTTACTTTTTGCAGGTACCCTGCAAGCCCAGCAGCAATACACTGTAGATGGCCAAACATATACTTTGAATACAGAAGTTGACGGCGAATTAACCTTACTTTGGAACACCATTGACGGTAAATACCGCTATTTTTCAAAAAAGGGAGCCCAAATTGAAGAGCTTAAAAACACCAAACAAAACGGGACATATTTAGAAGAATACAAAGTGGTTTTGAAGCAGCAGACCAAAGATGCTGCTGTTTCTACCGAAAAGGTAAATTTAACCTTACCGAGTTTGCACACTTTTTTTGCAAAGTACAACAAATTAAAAAACCCTAATTTTTACGAAGATTCGGCAACGATTGCTTTACAGTTTAGGCTCGGAGCTTTTGCGGGTATTAGCAATAGTATTTACACTTCAAATCCTACGAATGCATTTCAGCCAGTAGCTGGAATTGACTTTGAATTAATTGATGCGGTAAAATTAAAACGGCACGCTATGGTGCTTCAATTTAAACAAACTTTTGAAAGCGACGAGCATAAATATTCAGCTTCGCAACTATCGTTGAACTACCGTTTTAAATTTGTAAAAACCACAAAATTCGATGCTTTTATAAATGCCAAATTTGCTGCTTTTACTTATTCCAGTAGAGAATACACGGTTATACCTTTTGGAGGGCCAGCACAGGTTTATACGGAATCGGGCGGTGATTTTAATACGCCTCTAACTTTTGGAATTGGCGCAGACGTAAAAGTGGGCAAGGGTTTTATTACTTTTAACTACAGCGATATTGTAGGCTTAAATGTAGATAGTAATTCAGAATTTCCCATAGATTTAACGCTTGGGTACAAATTTGTACTCTAAGTTAATTGGTTTGAATAACCACAGGTAAGGTAAATCTTGTTTTTACAGGAATACCGCGTTTATAGGCAGGAGCAATGGGCTTGAGCGAATCTATACTTTGCACAATCCATTTTTCTAAACCGGGAAATTCTTTTCTCAGCAAAGTATCCATTTTAATTTCCAAAATATGTAGCTGTCCGTCGCTGCTTATTTCAAAATTTACTTTTACGGTGTCGGAAACTTCGCGTACGGCAATAATATTTTCGTGACTGATAGATTTATAAAGGTGACTGCTAATTGTATTGATAAAACAGTTTTTCTGTTCAGGTTTTTCTAATTTGTCTTCGCAGTTTGAAAATGAAGGATACCGATCTACTTCTTTCCAGTCAATAGCTTTAATTTCCTCTTTGTATATTTTTTCGGAAGTAACCTTTTCAGTTTCAAAAAACTGGCAGGAAGTTGCCAGTAGCAGAAGAAAAACAAAAAACAGTCGCTGTGTCATTTCAGAAAAAATTCAACTTGAAAAGTACAAATTTACTGAAAGTTAATTCTTTGGAAAGATAAGTTACTATTTATTAAAAAAAGACTCCAAAGGTTTCTTGAGAAGAGAAGCTCTTTTAACCTCGATTTAAAAAAAAATGAACTGAGAAGAAAGTAAAAAAGACCTCACAGGTTTTAAAAACCTGTAAGGTCTTAAGATAAAGTTTTATTCCACAACGTCAAAAACAATGGGCAGGGAGTATATCACGCCCACTTTTTTACCTTTTTGCTCACCGGGTTGCATTTGTGGTAACAATTTTACGACACGAACGGCCTCTACTTCAAGTTCTGGTTTTGGGGCTCGTGCCTTAACATCAACTATTTGCCCAGATTTGTCAATTTTAAATTGAACAAGAATCCTTTGTCTGCCTGTAAGTCCTAAATCACTCCCAAGTTTAGTGTTGAAATTTTCTCCAACAAAGGCACTTATCCGTTCTGTGAAACATTTTTTTAATGCTTCATTATTACCTTCACAACCGGGATAGGTTGGCACTTTCTCCATTTCGGAAAAGGAAAATGATTTGTCAGAATCATCTGCAGTTTCATTTAAATATTCCTGAACAGATGTATAAACTTTATCGCCCGGTTGTGCAGGGGTTGTTAGCAGTTTTAGTGCTTTTTCCTCTTCGGGAGTCATATCGCCCTTTTTCATAATAGCTTCGGCCAGTTCGTTGATTTTGTTCATCACTTCGGAGTCTGATTGCTGCACGGTTTGTGTTTCCTCCGCCTTTGGTTCGTTGCTGCAGGAAGCGTAAAACAGCATACTGCAAATTACTGGCAACAACAATAAATACTTGAGTTGCGCGATTTTTTTCGATTTTGATTTTTGTAACATACTAATTCGTTTTTTGATTAATGATTGATTGAAAAATGTATTGATGAATGAAATTTTCTCGGTTTGGAAAACTTCCGATAATAGGTTTTGATAATAAGAAGCTTTACTTTCTTGAGCGGTAATCTTGGCATCTGCAATATATTCATGTAGGGTTGCCAATTGGTTTTGGAAGAGATATACCATCGGGTTAAACCAAAATACGATTTTAAGAAATTCAAAAAAAAGCAGGTCTAGCGAATGTTTATCGTTTAGATGAATTTTTTCGTGAGCAATAATTTTTAATCTGTTTGCTTCAGAAATATTTTCACCTAAATATATAGTGTTTAAAAACGAAAATGCAGTATTGGTATTCGGAAGTATTTTGAGTTTAGTTCCATCGTTATTTTTTATAGTAACTACCGCTTTTAAGGTTGCTATTTTAATGTATTTATAAAGAAAAAACAGAGCGCTAACCGTTATTCCCAAGAAATAAATATCTAAAAAACTGGGAATCCAAGTTCCTGTATTAGTTGATATTGTTTCGAATGTGTTGGCGCCAATAACAACAGCTGGCAATTGTTGCACAAATTCCTGAGGCACGGTTTGCTGAAGAAAATCTAAACTTATAAATGGTAAAATGCAGCCCAAAATTGGAGTGACTAACAGATAGATTCTGTTTAAACCAAAAAAGGTTTCTTTTTTTAGAAAGAGGTTGTACACTGCCAAAAACAGGCATTGAAAAACGAATATTTGTAGGAGTAAGTGTATCATTTTCCAGTTTTTTCAGAATTAATTTCTTTCATTATAGCTTCCATTTCCTGAATACTTATATCGTTCTTCTTCATAAAAAAGGAAACCATGCTTTTAAACGAGCCTTGAAAATAGCCCTCCATTAACTTATTTAAGGATTGATTGCTGTATTCGGTTTTTTTCACCTTTGGGAAATAAATATGGCCTCTTCCTTCTTTACGGTAATCCACAAAATTTTTGCTTTCCAGAATACGTACAATGGTGGAAACGGTGTTATAAGCAGGTTTTGGCTCTGGCAGTTGCTCTATAATTGATGCTACATTAGCTTCCTCCAAATCCCAAAGGATCTGCATAATATCTTCTTCGGCTTTTGTTAATTGTTTCATTTGTCGGTTGTCGGTTGTCGGTTGTCGGTTGTCGGTTGTCGGTTGTCGGTTGTCGGTTGTCGGTTGTCGGTTGTCGGTTGTCGGTTGTCGGTTGTCGGTTGTCGGTTTTCGGTTGTCGGTTGTCGGTTGTCGGTTGTCAAATATAACTAAATAATTAGTTTGAACTAATTTGTTAGTTGTTAAAGTTTTTCATTAAAAAAACCTGACTGATTTTGGAAAATCGGTCAGGGTTATATTTTATGATTTGGATTGAATTCGGTATTTACATCCAAACAGTTTTTGTTTCAATAGAATTTTTTCGTGTTCCTTCGGGCAGAGGCTCGTCGTATTTGCCTAAATAGAACAATCCCAAGCACTGTTCTCCCTCCTCCAATTGAATAAACTTGTCCATATATTTTAAAATACCTGGAGTAGACCAATACGCTCCTATTCCCAAGTCGTGAGCGGTAAGCCACATATTTTGCACAGCCATGGCGGTCGCGGCAATTTCTTCCCATTCTGGCAGGCTTTCTTTCGGGTCGCGCTGCATACAAATTACTATTACACAGCCTGCCTTTACAGGGTTGTCCATAAGCTTATTATATGTAAATTCGGAGAATTTTTCGGTGGTTTGTTTATAGGTTTCGGCCATAAATTTACCCAGACCAACTTGTGAAACACCGTGAAAAACCCTAAATCGCCATGGTTCGGTACGCTTATGGGTAGGCGCCCAATTTGCGGCTTCGAGTATATTTAATACATCTTCCTTTGCAATGGGTTGTTTGTTGTATTGGGCTGGAAAAACCGCGCGGCGGCTTTTTATACTATTTAAAATCATTTCTATCAATTAGAGGCGTGAAGATAGCAAATGCGGGTATTAAAACAAACAATTTGAGTGTAATGTGTGTTTTTAAACAATACTCCCGTTTGTAATTAATTTCGCGGTTTCTTTTTAGCAATTGCCTTAGCACCTACTCTAGACATTGCACATCTAAACCCTATATAGTCTGTAGCCAAATATTGTGGCATAAAGCGCCTTTGAGCGGGATCTAACCAATATTCACGATCGCGCCATGAACCTCCTTTAAATACGCGCACTTCATTATTTATAAGAGTGGTTCTATGGGAACTTTTATCGTATTGCCTATGTACTTTTCCAGCACTATCTATCCTTGCGGTGTGTACCGGCGCATTATACATTGGACGAGCTTCTTGGGAATCTTTATTTCCATATCTTCTTGAGCTTAAATCGCCATCGATATAATTTCGGTTGTCGCTGGTAGAAAAGTTTGTTCTAAGATACGTTTCGTTTTCATCTACTGGTATTTGAACCAACTCACCCGGAAGTTGTCTGGGAATTAGCTTTCCAGTTTGTAAAGTGTCATAAATAATAGTGTTTGGCGTTACAACATTAAAACTACCATCTGGATTTCTTGAATCTTTGGTATATATATTTCCGCGGTGGTAGTTAAAGTCGTTATACTCATCGGCAATTAAGGGTCGATAAACATCTGCAACCCATTCGGCAACATTTCCAGCCATATCGTAAATACCCAAATCGTTTGGAGGATAGCTTTTTACTTGAGCCGTAATATCGGCATTGTCATCGCTCCAGCCAGCAATGCCACCATAATCGCCTTTAGAATTTTTAAAATTAGCCAATTGATCGCCTCTCATTTGACGCTTGCCCGATCTAGTATATTGTCCGTCCCAAGGATATTTTTTTCGTCCCTTGTGTGTATTGTATTCCCTGATACTTGTAAGTCCCAAGGCCGCGTACTCCCACTCCGCTTCTGTTGGTAGTCGGTACGCTGGAAGAAATGCACCATCTTTTTGTTGTAAATACAAGCTTATATTTTTGGCACCTATAGCAGTACTGTCATTTCTGTATTTTAGCAATTTACTGGCTCGTTTCCCACCACTTAAAATAGAGTCGCTACCGCCATACGTTAAGGTGGGTGCCTGAAGGTAAGTATGGGTAGAAAATAGTTTATCGCCAGTTACGTTATACCGTGCATTACGTGCTGTAAAATTCATTTCTTCCAGAATTTTTTCATTCACTCTATCTGTGCGCCATTCACAAAAATTTACAGCTTGAACCCAGCTAACCCCTACTACAGGATATTCAGAAAACGCTGGATGACGTAAATAGTTTTTAACCATGGATTCGTTGAAGCCAAGTGGATTGCGCCAAACCAAAGTATCTGGAATAGCGCTGGTGAGAATGTATTTATAATTGTCTATCTCTGGTGGAAAAACACGTTTTAACCAATCCAAATATTCTAAATACATAATATTGGTAACCTCAGACTCATCTATATAAAAAGACATTACATGTTGCTGAGTAGGGGTATTATCCCATTCGCCTAGCGGATTGTCTTGAACGCGGCCCATTGTATAAGTTCCGCCCTCAACAAAAACCAAACCTGGTCCTGTTTCTTGCTCCTTGGTAGTTTTATTGTAATTACTAGCCGACCCACCCGTGCGACCAATCATTTTCCATCCTGTGGCTCGTGAACTGTTTTTATAATCGCGTTTGTTGGAACAGGAAACAGAGAGAATTATACAAAAGACAAGTAGGATTCGGGGCATTTAAAGTTTGATTTAGGAATTTCAAAAATAAAATTAAAATCATGGCTTTCAAATTTTTTAACGCAATAATATAAATGTAACGTTAACATAGGCCGAAAAATAGAGAGACCGCTAAACATCTTAAAATAAAATATTTATCATTGAATTAGTGATTAAATGCAGTAACATTATTTTTAGATAAACTATAAGAATTCGGTTAAAGCGAATAAAATTTCGGATAAAGTGCATAAAAAATTCTTAAAATTGATTTTTTAATTTATATTTGAAATTCATTTATATCATTTTAACTATGAAAAACTACGTGCTATCATTTTCATCCAATAAGGTAATCGCGGTTACGGCAATTGTTATTACGTTTTTTTTCTTTGGAAATAGTTCAATGTTAGCACAACAAGCTACTACTACAATAAACCTTGTACTGGCTGATGTACTCTCAATTGAACCCGGTAGTGTTGCCGATGGTGGCACTGTTGATTTTCTATATGAAAATGTAAATGATTACAATTCAGAAAAGACCGCTACGATAAACAACAGCTTAATTATTACATTTTCAAAACCTTTCGATTTAAAAGTAAAAGCAAACGGCGCTACTTTTGAAAATGGATCGCACCATATTCCGGTAGATGTACTAACTATTCGAAAGAATGAGAGTTCTCAATTAACCGGTTCTTCTGCTCCCGTAGTTTTATCTACCCAGGACCAAGTTTTAATTTCTGGTGCAGACCAAGGGAGCAAACTTAATTTAGATTTAGATTATATTATTCCACAAGCCAGATCTACCTCTTCAGATATACTTGGAAAACCAGCTGGCATTTATTCCCAAAAGGTTACCTACACCTTAACCGCCATTTAATTATATTGCATTTTTTTTAGTTATACCCTTCATATATAACGCAAGTTATTCCACAAGTCATTTTATTAGATAGGCTGAAGTTCGCACTATTACTGCGCGCCCGCCATATTTTTAGGATTTTTTATAGTCTGATATTACCTCTGTAGTTATTTTACTACACACAGTTACAATTTCTACTACAGGCCAAATTTGAAACGCACTCTATATTTGCAGTGTCAAAAACAAGTAACTGACATTATAAAAAACAATATCAAACCCTAAACCCTATAAAAATGAAAAACCTAGTAATTATTTCAACTTTAGCTCTTGGAGCTTTCTTTTTCGGAACCAACAACGCAGCAGCTCAAAACAATACTGCTACTACTACAGTAAACATTATCTTAGCAGATGTAATCTCAATCGACGCCGGCAGTGTTGCCATTGGCGGAGAAGTTGCTTTCAACTACGTTACAGCAGCAGACTATAACACAGATACTACTATAAACGTTCCAAATAGTTTGAAAGTTACTTCTACAAAAAACTTTGATATTAAAGTAAAAGCTGACGGTGCTAACTTTACAAATGGAACAAACAACATTCCTGTGAATGTACTAACCATTAAGCCAGTTGCTGGCGGTACTACAACTATGACCGGAACACCGGCAAACATTGTCTTGACCACCTCGGACCAAACATTGATCAGCAACGCGACATTGGGAAGCGCAGTGGTTTTAGAGCTAGATTATTTAATTCCTGCTGCTAGATCTTCTTCTACGGACATTTTAGGAAAACCGGCAGGAACCTATACGCAAACAGTAACTTATACTGCTACTGCACTATAATACGAATAGTATTCTGAATAAAATTTAGGGATCTCCTTGGATGCAGTTGCTGTAGCCTTGGGGATCCTTTTCAAATTTATAAAATACTTAAATCTTCTCTTGTAGTTAATTAACTACACACACTTACAACTTCTACTACAAACTAAACTTGCAATGCATTCTATATTTGTAGTGTCAAAAACAAAGTAAAAGACATTTTTAAAAAATAATAACAACCCCTAAATTTAATAAAATGAAAAACCTACTAATTATTTCTACACTAGCTCTTGGAGCATTTTTCTTCGGAACTAACAACGCAGCAGCTCAAAACAATACTGCTACTACTACAGTAAACATTATCTTAGCAGATGTAATCTCAATCGACGCCGGCAGTGTTGCCATTGGCGGAGAAGTTGCTTTCAACTACGTTACAGCAGCAGACTATAACACAGATACTACTGTAAACGTTCCAAATAGTTTGAAAGTTACTTCTACAAAAAACTTTGATATTAAAGTAAAAGCTGACGGTGCTAACTTTACAGATGGAACAAACAACATTCCTGTGGATGTACTAACCATTAAGCCAGTTGCTGGCGGTACTACAACTATGACCGGAACACCGGCAAACATTGTCTTGACCACCTCGGACCAAACATTGATCAGCAACGCGACATTGGGAAGCGCAGTGGTTTTAGAGCTAGATTATTTAATTCCTGCTGCTAGATCTTCTTCTACGGACATTTTAGGAAAACCGGCAGGAACCTATACGCAAACAGTAACTTATACTGCTACTGCACTATAAATCTGGTTTTAACGCCTAAAGATTCCCTAAGTTACTTTTTTAACGTAATTTTGGGAATCTTTTTTCATTATAAAACCCTACATCGTATTATGCGCACCTACTGGCATTATTCTCTTATTTTATTCTTTTGTACTTCCTTCGGCCAATCAATTTTTGCACAAGGAATTTCTATGTCGCCCACGCGACTTTTCTTTACTGGCAATCCCGGCGAAACAATAAGTCAACCTGTAATTTTAAACAACAGTTCAGAAACAGATTATGTGTTTAACATAAACACAAAAGACTGGAAAAGAGAGGAAGATGGCAACAAAGTGTACTTTGAACCTGGTACCTTAGAAAATTCTAACGCTACTTGGATCTCCACCACTGAGTCATCCGTAAACCTTCCAGCTAAAAGTACCAAGGAAATTATAGTTACCATGAAAATTCCTGTGGACGCCTCAGCTTCGGCCGTAACAAACAGTATGTTGTTTTTTACGCAGATTGGCAAACAAAAAGACAAAGCAGAGCAACAAAAAGGAATAGGGATTATAGCCTTGTTTGAATTTGGTTTGCACGTTTATTGCACCCCACCAAACAATAATACCTTGAGTTTGGAGATTATGAGTATTGAGGATATCTCTGATGAAAATACTACTTCACGAAAAGTTGCAATTGGTATTGAAAACGACGGCAATGTAATAAACGACGCCTCTGTAGAATTAGAACTTACAAATACTTCAACTGGCGAGGAACTTAAACTGAACCCAATCAATATTTCTATGCTTCCCGGCACCAAACAAGTTGTAAAATTTAATTTACCCGAAGGATTAACAGGAACTTATCTGGGAGTTACCATTATAAAAATGGCAGGAACCAACGATTTACGAGTCGGTGAAAAAACCTTCGAGTTTTAAAAACTGAAATTGATATCCCCAAACTGCATACCGTTGCCTATCCTAAAAAACACAACTCCAATCTTGGTGCTTGTACTTTTTGGAATTTTTAATGGATATGCACAAGAAGGAAACCAACTGGATTTTTATTTTGAAAAAGATTCGCTGTCAGTAAAGCAGGGGCAAAGTTTTATCAATTTTATAGTTCTCAAAAACAATAGCGATAGTGAAATTACTCTGGAAAATCTGAAGCCACAGGAAACATATCCCGGATTACTTCTTTCACCTCAATCAACATATAAGCTTTTAAAAGGGGAAGAAAAAAGATTGCCAATCAAGTTTATAGTAAATACCGATTTTATGAAAATGAAGTCGGAAGAAATATCCTATCAACTCTCCTACTTGATTGAAGGAAAAAAAGAAAACTTAGAAGCTTCGTTTTTTATTGATAGAAATGAAGAAAGGCAGATTGCGTTATATTCCTTTACGCGCGAAAACTATATTGATCCTTCCCAGACTGAATCTACACTTTCTTTGTTTGTTGAAAACAGGGGTTTTTCTCAGCGTTCCATCAAACTTACTTTTCAAGGGGTGCCAGATGGTTTGGAGATTAAGCCTAGAGAAATTATTCTAGCTTTGGAAGGGCAGGAAAAAAGATTAGTGGAATTTAAGGTGTCCTTAAAGCATCAAGGATCTTTTTATCCCGATTACAATATTAATGTAAGAGCAACCGATTTAATAGACAATGAAAATGTTGGGAACACCTATTTAAAATTAATAATCCTTTCTAACAACCGGCAGCTAATGCGCGGGCCGGGCGCTGAGATGGGCAAAAATTTTGTAGAAGTTGGTTATAACGGACAAAGCAGCGGCTTTAACTATCTGCAAGTAAAGGGAAATTCAACATTTTTATTAGGAAAAGATACGCAGGCAACCTTTAATCTGGCTACCGATTATTACTTGACCGAAAACCAATACAACTTTTACGATACTTGGCTTGAAGTTGAAAAAAACAACACCGTATTCCGTCTTGGAAATATTTACGCAAACGAATACGACTATTCCGTTTCGGGAAGAGGAGGATTAGTAAACACAAAGTTTGGCGAATATGAAGCCGTAGAGGTTTTCGCATTAGACAATAGCTACAACCTTTATGGCACCTATTTCCCAGAGAGCGAAGGCTCTAAATTAGCAGGTGCAAAATACAGCTTCGGAGACTCTAAAGACTTTAACGGAAAGGTTTCGTATGTTTTTGACCATGATCCACGTTCAGAAACAGATTCGCAAGTTGCAAGTTTTGTTTCTTCATTTGCATTAAATTCAGCTCATAATTTTAGAGTTGAAACAGGACTAAGTCACGAAAAAGGAAGAATAAACCACGATGAAAATGTAGGTTTAAGTGCAGGATTGAATTACCAAACAAAATTTGGAAAATGGGAGTTCCAATCGTTAAACGATATTGCCAGTAAAAGCTATGCAGGGTTAAACCGTGGTTCACTCAATTTTAATCAGAATATTGGGTTTAAAGTTTCTCAATTTGCACGCCTGTTTCTGCAATACCAAAATTCGCAAGTGCAGCCTGAATATTTAAGTTATCAAGAAGTGGTTAATGTTGATGAGACGAGGTATTATCCATATTATTTCTATAGTACACAATCTTTAAAGACTGGCACACAGTTTTCGTTCTCCAACTGGAATTTTTCATTTTCACCACAAATTGAGAAACAAAAAAGCACAAATACTTCCTTTGCACACGAACTACTATCCTATCGTTTTCGCACAAGCATAGGCACTTCTTTCAGTGGGCACAGCTTCGATCTTTCGGCAGAATATTCGTATTCAAGTCCTTCCAATAACAGTTGGTTTCACAGTTTAAAAACCAATCTTTCGTATAGATATGGCGGTTTTTCACTAAATGGTTCTGCGCAGTACAATCCGAATACCATTATGGAGTTGAATAACTACAATTTGGAAAACAAGAATTTTCTCAATTACAGTGCGTTTGCTTCCTATAATTTTAATACTATAAACAATACATTCACAGGTGCAATTGCAGCAGGAATTAATTTTTCCGAACTTTACAGCAATACCAACAAAACGCTGAATGGAAATTTAGAGTATAAATTCTCCCGAAGCTGGTCTGCCACCGGGTATGGCAATTACAGCCAATATAACTCAACAATGAATTTGGGGTATAAAGGAAGCAATTACCAAATTAGAGTAGGGATTAAAAAATACTTTATAAAAGCTACTGCTGTAGGCAATCACAAGCTTAGTTTACAATTATTTCACGATAAAAATTTTAACGGTGTTTTTGATTCTGATGAAATTGCACTAGCCCACGAAACCATTAAGTTAGACGATTTTATTGCCATTACAGACAAGAACGGGAAAGTTAGTTTTTCCAATGTGCCCAAGGGGAGCTACACCTTAAAAATTAACGAAACTGCTGGCCTTCGAATGGTAACGGACCCAAATATAATAGTGGACAGAAACAAAACACTTAAAATTAGTTTGGTGAAAAAGAATAAAGTAATCGGCAAGTTAGTAGAGAAAAAACAAGCTTACGATAAACTGAACACCTCTGTACGTGGAGTAGTTGTATATGCAAAAGACCGTAAAGGCATTGTTATTAGCACCGTGGTTGATCAAAACGATACCTTTGAATTATTTCTTGGCAATGGCGCTTACGATATTTATATTGAGAACAATAAATACGAATATACAAATGCTTCGCAAAAAGTTATTTTGGAAAATGAAATTCATCCTAAAACCCTAACTTTTGAATTCAAAAAGAAGAATACGGAAATTAAGGTGAAGAAATTTTAAGACGAGAAAAATATGAAAACATATAACTGGATTGTTTTGGGGGTTTTGTTACTAATAGGTAGTACGGCCATTGTACACGCCCAGAATGTCAACATCGTTGTGCCAGCACAGAATATTTTTAACGGCACTGAATTTCTTACTGTTCAAACTGTTATGAATGCCACAAACGGAAAAAAATGGGATAAACATAACGACCCGGCTATGTGGGCCACTAGCAGTCAATATTTTTCTCACACGTCCCACTCGGGAGTTTTATTACCAAATTCTGTACTTCATTGGCAATTTAATAGCATTGGCGGCGAAGATGCGCCACTTCAAAATAAAGATGGATTACCTGGTTTCCAAACTTTCACCATGAGCCCACAAGCTTGGTACTACCCACACCCCTCGGGCAGATATAATCCGGGAAATATAACGTTCAAATTTAAAATGCCTGCATCAGTCTTTTTAAATAACACTTTTGTCGCAGGAAATTATACCTTGGCTGTTACGCAAAATTATGATGGTGATTTTACCCCAGTTTCCTTCAACGTAATAATTTCCGTACCAAAAGCCATTTGGTGGCTTACTGCTAATAATTCTGTTTATAGACAAATAAACTCGCTAAATCAATATAGGTCTGGCGGTACACAAGTGCAAGCGAGTTTGGGCGATTTTGTAATAGGAAACACAGTAGACTTTAAGTTGTTTGGAAAAAGCGCTTCTTCCACCATCCAGTTTACGTCTTCAAAAGGAGTTGAGGGTACGCGCAATATAGCAATTGTTAACCTTGGCGGAGACAATCTGAAAATTAATACGTTGCCACTTTCCAATAGCTGGAAAGATTTTACTGCTTCAGATAATTTTAATGTTGAAAGCGATAATAGAAATAGTTTTCAACTAAAAGCCTCTGTTTCAAAAGAAGACTTTAAAACGCATTTTTATGAAGCAGGGACGTATAAGTTTCAGATAAATTTGAATGCAAATAGCACAGACAATTCCACCGCTTCACCGCAGAATATAGATTTCACAATAAATGTTGTTCCTCTTTCAGAAATAACAATTCCTACTTCGGGCAATGCGGTTAATTTTGAATTCAATACCATAGCGCAATACCAAGACGGGCAAACCAAGACAATTGCCAATCAATTAATGATTTCAAACAATGAAACCTACGAGCTTAACGTTAAAACAGATGCGCCTTTCTTTAGGAAGTCTGGCGTGCAATCTGACGTGCCTTCAAGCATTTTACAAGTGGGCATTGAGGGAGGTTCATCAAATGTGGCTCTGTCTACTACCTCTCAAAAAATAATTAATAACGGCACCCCCGTTCTCGATGAAAGTTTGAATATAAAATATACCATTTCAGCCAGTGCTGCCCAATCATTGGTAGCAAAAGAAAAAAACACCTACTCAATAAATGTTATTTACAGTTTTATCGCCCTTTAAGGGTATTTATTCGCCCCATCTAATAATAAAAAAAAATGAAAATAGTAAGCCCAAAAACCGCCCCAGTTCAAGATCAATCAATAACGAAGCTAAATGCGCTAAACAAGCGCTATGCCGATGTTTTTGATTATTTACTTTTTTCGGTTTCAGAAATAATTGATATGCCTTTATGCACCATCACTATCTTTGACGAAGAGGAAGCATTTGTTATTGCCACAACCGATAATTCCATCGAAAAAATAGGCCCATTTAGCGCCGCAATAAAAAGCCAATTTAAAAAAGAAAAACAAAGATATAAAACTGGCACCTCATACCGTAACTAATTTTGAGGTGAAGTTTTACGAATCATTCCCCATTATAGACTCCAACGATTCCGTTATCGGAAGCTTAAATATCTTTGATAACAAAGAAAGAGTTTTAACTCATTCTGAGAATAACTTTCTCGAAAAATCGGTTCAGCAAATAAACAGATGGGTAACGAGTAAAGAAAATGAGCAGCGCTTAAGAAAGCACGACAATCTATTTCAGCTCTCAAATGATTTAATTGGAATTGCCTCTTTTGAAGGCAGCTTTGTAAAAATAAATCCTGCATTTTCCAAAACTTTGGGATGGACAAATGAAAAATTTATGGAATCTCCTTTTAGTGATTTTATTCACGAGGACGACAAGGAAGAAACTACTATTGCGATGCAGAATCTAGCTTTGGGTAAATCTGTTGTCAATTTCACCAATCGTTATAAAACAAAGGAAGGCGAAAATAAGTGGATAGAATGGACAAGTACTCCAGATTTGGAGGCAAAACTTGTATTTACCATTGGGCGCGATGTTACCGAATTTGTTCAACGAGAGCAGTTGCTTAAAAAAAGTGAACAAAAATATCACAAGCTATTTGATAATATACAAGGTATTTTAAGCATACACGATTTAGACGGTAACTTTATAGATGTAAACGACGCAGGTTTGGCAGCAACTGGATATTCCAGAAAGGTGATGCAAAAATCTACAATTTTTCATTTAAGAGATGCCCAATACCACGATGAAATTAAAGAGTATTTAAAAGCAATTAAAAAGTACGGAAAAGCTTCGGGCGAAATGTCTATTGTAAAAAAATCGGGCGAAAACGCCATCTGGTATTTTATAAGCACGCTCGATGAAGATGAAGCGGGTAACAAACAAGTTTTAACCAATGTTATAGATATTACCGAGCGAAAAAAATTAAACAACGAGTTAAAAAAAGCCAAAGAAGAAGCCGAAGAAGCTTTTAAAGCTAAGTCGGAATTTGTGGCAAACATGAGTCACGAAATCCGTACGCCTTTAAACGGAATTATTGGTTTTACAGAACTTGCATTAGCCACAAAACTAGATGAAACCCAAAAACAATATTTAGAAATCATCAATCAATCGGGTGTTTCATTATACAGTATAATTAACGATATTTTGGACTTTTCCAAAATGGAAAGCAACAATATGAAGTTGGCTATTGACAGAATTGAAGTGGAAGAAATAGTTTCAGAAGCCTTCAATATTGTTTCCTACGGTATAAATACCAAAGGGTTAGAGATGCTTTTAGATATAGACCATAACATACCGCACTATATTTGGGCAGACGCCATGCGTTTAAAACAAATATTAGTAAACCTTTTAGGCAACGCTCTAAAATTTACCGAGAAAGGGGAAATTAAACTGTACGTTACTATTTTAGAGAACTATGGCGAGGGCAAAATGCGACTGCGTTTTGGGGTAAGCGATACCGGGATTGGTATTCATAAGGACAAGCAGCAGGAAATTTTTAATCCATTCTCACAAGAAGACGGCAGCATAACCAAACGATTTGGCGGCACCGGATTGGGATTGTCTATTTCAAATAAACTATTGGCATTGGCAAATAGCAAGCTACAACTAGAGAGCGAACAAGGAAAAGGCAGTAACTTTTATTTCGATCTTGATTTTAGAGTAGAAGACGAAGAATTAGAAAATGGTCTTCATGATATAAAAAGTGTGCTTATTGTAGATGATAATGAAAACAACCGAAAAATCCTAAAGCGGATGTTGGAAATAAAAAACATTCAAGTAAAGGAGGCCGAAAGCGGTTTAAAAGCATTATTGGTAATGCTAGAGAATCCCGAATTTGATGTAATAATCATGGATTATCATATGCCTATAATGGACGGAATTGAAACCATCCAAAAAATTAAAGGATTAAAACCTTCGGCCCAAGAACTTCCTTTTATCGTGCTTTACAGCTCTTCTGACGACGACAAATTGCAAGCGGCTTGCGACGAGCTGGAAGTTTCGAGCAGGTTGGTTAAACCCATCCGTATGAAACAGATGTACCAAACACTTTCCAGAATTAAAAATAACGAAGCTGCCAAAGCCCCTGTTATAGAAGAAAAGCCCACGCAACCCACCATTTGCGATTTAAAAATTTTAGTAGCGGAAGATAATGATGTAAATATGCACCTAACGCGGCTATACTTAAAAAGCATTGTGCCCAATGCGATTATTGTTGAAGCTACAAATGGAGCAGAAGCCGTTGAAAAATACAAAAAGGAGTTTCCAGATTTCGTGCTTATGGATGTACAAATGCCAAAGATGAATGGCTTAGAGGCCGCCCGAAAAATCAGGGCCGCGGAAGTTCAAATGGAAGTTCCTATAATTGCCCTTACCGCAGGCAGTCTTCCTGGAGAAAAAGAAAAATGCCTTAATGCGGGAATGACCGATTTTTTAACAAAACCTCTTTTAAAACAAAGCCTGAGCCACATGTTGTCTAAATGGTTGGGAGAAAAAGTAACTAATGGTGGCGGAAAGTGAAGAAAAAACTTAAATTGATAAACCACAATTTTTCCAGTCAACTTCGGAAAAAATAAATCATAAATTAAGGTTCACGAAAATTAAAATATAGAGAATGACCAAGAAAGAACTCGCTGATGAAATTGAGCGCCTAAAAACCCAAAATGAATTAAAAACAGGATGGATTTCATTGCTCACCCACGATTTTAAGCAAGCCTTTGGCAGTTTATTATGGGTTATCGAAGCCGTTGAAAGCGAAACAATAAGTAAAGACGATTTCTTTAAACTATTAGTGCAGGTACGGCAAGATGCCAAAAAAAATCTCCAAACAATAACAGATACCAGTGAATGGCTTAGAACACAAATAAATGATTTTGAGCTTAAAAAGACTGAGATTTTTGCGTTAGATTTATTTATTAAACTGAGAAAGGAATTTGAAACAAAACTTAAAAATAAGGAACTATCTTTTCAATTTAAAGGCGATGAGAGTTTAGTTTTTAATAGCGATACCTTCTTAATAACCTATATTTTATCAAAATTTACAGACAATGCCATAAAATATTCGCATAAAAAAAGTGATATTTATTTTGAGGCAATAAAATCAGACAATTCAATCGTTTTATCCCTTATAGACCACGGTACGGGCATGTCTGCCACCACCCAAGAACTGCTCTTTACATTTGAAAAACCTGTTTTTCAAGGTACTGAAAATGAAATTGGTGCAGGATTAAGTTTGCAGATTGCAAAAAATTTCGTAAACTTGGTGCATGGAAAAGTAGAGATTGAATCCGCTGAAAATGCGGGTACCAAAATTTCTATGATCCTGCCCCTAATCTAAAAATGAAATATTATGCTTTCGAACACTCGCATCTTAGTTGCGGATGATCATGGTATAGTGCGCATGGGGCTGGTGCAAATCATCAAACAGCTCCGGCCACACGCAAACTTATCAGAGGTAGAGGATTACAAATCGCTCTCGTCTCTCATCTCCCGCGAAAAATTTGATCTTGCTATTCTTGACGTAAATATGCCCAATGGCACCTTACAGCAAGCAATCGATTTTATTAAATTAAAACAGCCCGATTTAAAAATTCTCATTTTCTCCTCCCAGGATGAACATGTGTATGGGTTGCGCTATTTAAAAATGGGCGCCGATGGATTTTTAAACAAGCACTCCACTAAGGACGAAATAGACCAAGCTCTATATGCAATGCTTGAAAAAGGAAAATTTATAAGCGAAGGAATAAAAGACTCAATTGTTTCTAGCTCCTTAAATAAAGATCAACAAGCATCGCCTTTAGAAAGCCTGTCTAATAGAGAACTTGAAGTTGCGAGTAAATTGGTAGAAGGCCTCCCTTTAAAGGAGCTTTCTAACCGCCTAAATTTACATTCTTCAACTATTAGCACCTATAAAAATCGGGTATTCGAAAAACTTAAGATACAGTCCATTCCCGATCTGGTAGAGGTTTTAAAGATGTATGCCTAAAAAATAGCTAAGGCTATTTCGGGTTACCTTCTTCTTTTATAGTATAACTTCAAGTTTAATTTGAAGTAATATGTTAAGAGGCGGAACACTATTCCTATTCCTAAAAAACAAGTAAAAATGAGCTAGATTGAATATTTAGCTGATTCTTCAACTAAGTAATCTTTGCTAAATACAACCATGTTTAAAATACACAAATGGCTGCAGCGCGCTTTAAAACCGAATTTTCTAGTTGTATTCTAAAAGCTTCGCGGGCATCTGGATCTTCAATTTTAAGTAGCATTTGCGTGTTTTCCCAAACATCTTCGCGCCAGCTTGTAATAAGCCTAGATATTAGATACTCATCCATTCTGCCTAACAAACTATCTACCCATTCAAGCATTGGGTTTAGCGGTTCTAGAATTTCATCCTGTACACGATCTATTGTACTTGCAATTACATAATTTACATGTTTGTGATCTTCGTAACGTTGTCTTTGTTGCGTTTCGGAAAGCGATTCCCATTCGGGTTTTAGAAGATCGGATAGGGCCAACACCAAATCGTAATTTATATGTGCATTCACTCCAAGTATTAAACACTGCAATTGACTTACATCCTTATTACACGTAATCTTATGGGCGTGTTCCCACACTTTGGAAGTTACATCTCCGCAATCGTAACATTTTAATGAATTAAAGTAATAATCTGCAAAACGCCGAAGCAATGCATTCACCCAAACGGTATCGTGAAATTCATTGTTATTAATTGCCGACACCATATTGGCACTCATTAAATTATAACAGCTTAAAAACACATAACGCAAATCTTTGGCAGTTTTGTATTCAGCGACGTATTGATTCATTTTAGCTAAAACTTGATCTGATGTATTCATAAATTTCGAAGAAAAAAGACATTACTAAAATATAAAATTTACTTTTAATCAGGACAGTACAAAAGTAAGTGCTAAAGAAAGCACAATTGAAAAGGATCTCCAAAAAGCGGAAAGACATTAGAAACCTTCCAAAAACAAAAAAAGCCCATCCATTGGATAAGCTTCTCATCGGTCTATTTCTAAACCACAAGCCACCCTTAAGTGACTCAACACAACTTCTTGTCGCGGTCTGGACGAGACTCGAACTCGCGACCCCCTGCGTGACAGGCAGGTATTCTAACCAACTGAACTACCAGACCAAGTTTTTCAACCTTTCTTTCGAAAGATCCCAACAACAGTTGGGCAAAGTGAAAAATTGTTACCAATACATTTTGAAATTTCTCTCTTGCTGTATTAAGCGGTGGCAAATATACTACTCCATTTCATTTCCACAAACTATTTTTTTAAAAAATAATAAATATTATCCAAACTTCTGACGCTCCACAAGATACGTGGTTAATATCTTATTGAAATTTTCGTTTATATCGGTTAATACATACTTAATTCGGTATTGCGCGCAACGCAACTGCAATTCGGTAAAGTAATTTTGCACCGCTTCGGCATATTGCTCCTTAATATTATCTGCATACAGGTTTACATATTCGCCTGTTTCAACATCTACAAAGCGCTTGGGACGGTTATTAAAATTAAAGGAAACCTCCTTCTTTTTATCAAAAGTATGAAACAGTATTACTTCGTGTTTGTTGTATTTTAAATGTTGTAGGGCTTCAAATAACTTTTCAGCCTCGGCATCGCTTTGAAACATATCGGAAAATAGAAAAACCAGCGACCGTCGTTTGAGTTTTTCTGCAATTAAATGCAGGTGCTCGTACGTTTTAGTTTGGGTCTTTTCTTGAGAAGTAAGCAGCGCTTCATTTAATTTTTGAAGTAACATTTGATGGTGCCGCTCACTGCCCTTTTCCGAAGCATAAAATTCATATTCGTCGCTGTAAACACTCAAGCCCACAGCATCGCGCTGCCGCTTCATCAAGTTCATAATTGCCGCTGAAGCCAGTACCGAAAAACCAATCTTGTTTAAGGAATTTATATTAAACTGTTTCAATTTAGGGTAATGCATAGAGCTGCTATTATCTACAATTAAATGGCAGCGCAGATTTGTTTCTTCCTCGTAACGCTTGGTGTAAAGCTTATCGGTTTTGGCAAAAAGTTTCCAATCTATATGTTTGGTGCTCTCGCCATTGTTATAAATTTTGTGTTCGGCAAATTCTGCAGAAAACCCGTGAAACGGACTTTTATGAAGTCCAGAAATAAAGCCTTCCACCACTTGTTTTGCAAGCAGCTCAAGGTTTTTGAAACCTGTAATCTGGTTTATTTCCTTTTCTATATTCATTTAATGCGGGTCACAAAGTGAAGCTAAAGTGAGTAACCTCAACAACTTATAATGTTATTTTAAAATTTCATCCACAATTCCATACTCCACAGACTCTTCGGCATTCATCCAATGGTCGCGGTTAAAGTCCTTCATTACTTTTTCAAATTTTTGTCCGCAGTTTTCTGCCAAGATTCGAGCACTAATTTCTTTGGTTTTTAAAATTTCCTGAGCCGTAATTTCTATATCGCTTGCTACACCTCTAGCACCACCGCTTGGCTGATGAATCATAACGCGTGCGTGCGGCTGGATAAACCGTTTTCCCTTTTCGCCTGCCGAAAGCAAAATGCTACCCATAGAAGCTGCCAAACCAGTGCAAATGGTTGAAACGGGACTCTTTAGCTGCTTGATGGTATCGTAAATTGAAAAACCGGAAGTTACATAACCCCCCGGACTGTTTATGTAAAATGTAATTTCGTCGTGGCTCAGTGCATCTAGATACATTAACCTATCCACCACGTGGCGTGCACTTTTGTCATCTACCATTCCCCAAAGGAAAACCTTGCGTTCCTCTAATAATTTGCCATCTATTTTATCCTGTACTTTATTTGTTTTTTTCATAGTTTTCGGTCAGTCCCCTCGAGCGCAGTCCAGAGGTTTTTATTATCATATTTTCTACAAAGGAGGTCTCGACTTTGCTTCGACTGTACTCAGCATAACACGCCTTACCTGCCATTTTACTAAAATAGCAAAAGGCCTAGCAATACGCCAAGCCTTTTTGTTTTTAATTTTTCTTTTTCAAAATATTTTACAAAAGCGAATCTATTGCTTCTGCATATACATTTTTGGGAGCAACGCCAACTTGGCGGCCTACTACTTCACCATTTTGGAAAACCAAAACCGTTGGTATATTACGTACTCCATATTTAGCAGCAAACTCTTGGTTTGCATCTACATCTACTTTTCCTACTACGGCTTTACCGTCGTATTCTTTGCTTATTTCTTCAATGATGGGTCCTACCATGCGGCAAGGGCCACACCAGGCTGCCCAAAAGTCAACCAATACCGGTTTATCGCTTTTTAAAACCGTTTCTTCAAATGTTGCGTCTGTTATTTCTAATGCCATAATCTTTGTTTTTTAATGAAGTTTCAAAAATAGTTAATTTTTATGCGAAATCTTATACTCTTAATATATGTTTAGGAAATGAAGGTATTAAGGTTTTCTATAGCGTGATTTCTGTGTTGTTTCAGAAATCGTTTGGCTTAGTTTAACTTATAATGTAATTGTTCTCGTTCCAATTCGTCAAGTAATTCTTTTGAAATATTTATTTTGTGCTTTCTACTTGGCATGGTGAGTTTAATTTTTTCACCTTTTTCAATTACTACAAAAAATAATTGTTTTTCGCCTTTATGTACTTTTACCAAGTTTTTGAGAGAATTGATTTTTTCATCTTCCAATTCATTCAAAGGAATTGTAAGTGTTAGCTTTTTACCGTAAATTTCCATTACATCGTGTAATAATAAGAAGCTGTTATACTGAAGTCGCGGCTCCCCTTTTTTACCGGTATCGCGATTTGTCCAGCCTTCTTTCACAAAAACACGTCCGTAAATAAAGCTGTTCGGAACTAAGAAATGGCGCCACTTTAAGTACTCTTCTCCAAAAATTTTAAAATCGTAACTATCCTCATAATCCTCTACGGTAAAAATAGCCCAACCCTTCCCAGCTTTTGATTCACGGTGCTGCACATCGCTCACAACGCCTCCAAAACACAATTCTTTATTGATGAATTTTTCGAGATTATTAAAATCTGAAACCTTGCAATTGGTAAAGCTGCGCATTTCTATTTTAAAATCGTCCAGCGGATGGCCCGAAATATACACGCCAACCACTTCGCGTTCCTGCTTCAATTTTTTCATCGTGCCCCATTCCTCGCACGGCGGAACTTCGGGCTCGGGGATTTGCACTTCACTGGCATCGCCAAATAAGCTCACTTGTGAAGAATTTTGAGTTTCTTGATATTTTGCGGCATAGCGCAGTACTTTTTCAATAAACATTACGCCATCGCCATCATCGTGTAAATATTGTGCGCGGTGGGTATCAAAACTGTCAAAACCGCCAGCCAGAGCCAGATTCTCAAAAGCTTTTTTATTCGCGGAACGAAGATCAATCCGCTTTGCCAAATCAAAAACCGATTTGTATTTACCATCTTTTCTGTGTTCAACTATTGTGGCCACGGCACTACTGCCCACGCCTTTTATAGCGCCCATTCCAAATCGGATTGCGCCTTGATCGTTTACCGTAAACTTATGGAAAGATTCGTTCACATCTGGTCCCAAGACTGTTAGGCCCATTCGCTTACATTCGTCCATAAAAAAGGTAACCTGTTTTATATCGCTCATGTTGTTGCTCAAAACCGCCGCCATATACTCTGCTGGATAATGGGCTTTTAAATAGGCAGTTTGATATGCAATCCATGCATAGCAAGTAGAATGCGATTTGTTAAAAGCATAGCTGGCAAACGCCTCCCAATCTTTCCAGATTTTTTCAAGTTTTTCTGGATCGTGACCTTTTTGCGCTGCTTGGGCAATAAATTGCGGCTTCATTTTATCGAGTACCGCTTTCTGTTTTTTACCCATGGCCTTTCGCAAAACATCGGCTTCACCCTTGGTAAAATCTGCCAATTTCTGCGATAAAAGCATCACCTGCTCTTGGTAAACCGTAATACCGTACGTTTCCTTTAAGTATTCTTCCATTGCAGGAAGATCATATTCAATTTCTTCTTCGCCGTGCTTTCTTTTTACGAAACTGGGTATATATTCCATCGGGCCTGGACGGTACAACGCGTTCATTGCAATTAAATCGGCAAATACCGTAGGCTTCAATTCCTTCATATATTTCTGCATTCCTGCCGATTCATATTGAAAAATACCTACCGTATCCCCTCTCTGAAAAAGCTGATAGGTTTTTTCGTCATCCAATGGAAAAAAGTCCGGATCAAGTTCTATATTGTGTTTGTGCTTTACAAGTTTAACCGTATCCTTAATAAGAGTCAAGGTTTTTAACCCGAGGAAATCCATTTTTAAAAGCCCTGCACTTTCCACTACCGAGTTATCAAATTGTGTAACGTACAAGTCTGAATCCTTTGCTGTGGCAACGGGCACGAAATCTGTTATATCGCTGGGAGTAATAATTACGCCACAGGCGTGGATTCCGGTATTACGGACGGAGCCTTCCAAAATTTTCGCCTGATTTATTGTTTGGGCTTCGAGATCACTTCCTTCGGAAAGATTTAAGAGTTCGTTTACTTTCGGCAGGTCATCGCTTCGGAAACGGCTTCGCAATTCGGCGGGGCTCAACCCGAAAATTTTATTCAGCTTGGTCATATTGGGAACAAGCTTAGATATTCTATCGGCTTCATTTAATGGCAAGTCCAAAACGCGTGCTGTATCACGAATTGAAGATTTTGCCGCCATGGTTCCGTAGGTAATAATCTGCGCAACTTGGTTGCTTCCGTATTTATTGATTACGTACTCCATCACCCGACTTCGGCCTTCATCATCAAAATCGATATCGATATCGGGCATACTCACACGATCTGGATTTAGGAAACGCTCAAATAGCAAATCGTACTTTATGGGGCAGATATTGGTTATTCCCAAACAATACGCCACCGCACTTCCCGCAGCTGAACCACGCCCAGGACCAACGGAAACGTCCATTTTTCGGGCTTCAGCAATAAAATCCTGTACAATTAAAAAGTAACCCGGATAACCAGTATTAGCGATTACTTCTAGCTCAAAATCGAGACGTTGTTTTATTTCCTTTACTCGTTCCGAGGCACCTTCGGGAATTTCAGAATCGGTTAATGCTTCATAAGAAACTTCTATTAATTCCGGATAGCGCTTTTTAGCACCTTCATACGTTAAGTGTCGTAAAAATGCGTTCTCTCCACGTTTGCCCCCATCAATATCCTCAGGGTTTAAAAATTCCTTTGGAATTCCGAAATTGGGAAGCAAAACATCGCGATGCAAGCTGAAGGGTTCTATTTTTGAAACTACCTCTTCAATATTCAAAATTGCTTCAGGAAGATCCTTAAATAGAGTCTTCATCTGGTCTTGCGACTTAAAATAATACTCCTGATTTGGTAAACCATAGCGGTAGCCACGGCCGCGACCAATCGGAGTTGCTTGTTTTTCACCGTCCTTTACACAGAGCAGAATGTCATGGGCATTGGCATCTTCCTTTTTAATATAATAGGTATTGTTGCAGGCAACCAATTTTACGTTGTTGCGCTTTGCCATCTCGACCAATACACCATTTACGCGCTTTTCGTCTTCTTGATTGTGGCGCATAATTTCTACATATAAATCGGCGCCAAACTGTTCTTTCCACCAAAGCAATGCTTCTTCCGCTTGGTTTTCACCAATATTGAGGATTTTTCCCGGCACTTCGCCATAGAGACTTCCGGTTAGAACAATTAGGTCTTCTTTGTATTTTTCAACTATAGATTTATCAATTCGCGGTACATAGTAAAATCCGTCTGTGTAAGCAATAGAAGCCATTTTGGCCAAATTGTGATAGCCATTTTTATTTTTCGCCAAAAACACAATTTGGTAGCCATTGTCTTTGTGGGTTTTGTTCAGATGATCTTCGCATACAAAAAACTCGCAACCCACAATTGCCTTTAGCGGTTTTGGAGGATCTTCATCGTCAGGGTCCTTTGGTAAATCTGCAAGTGTTTTATTGTAATTGGAAACGGCTTGCACAAAATGGAAGGCACCCATCATATTTCCGGAATCTGTTAACGATACGGCAGGCATGTTATCTGCTACCGCTGCGTTTACCAAATCTAACGTACTTGAAGTAGATTGAAGGATTGAAAACTGCGAATGATTGTGAAGGTGCACAAAAGGCGCGTTTTCAAGCGTTGCAATATTTTCTTTTATTTCTTCGGAAGAGATTTCCTCTGTTTCTGAAGCAGCCTGCATTTGCTTTCTGATACGTTCAGAAGCCTTTTTCAGATTTATGTGTTCCAGCCCAATAAGCTGAAAGGGTTCAGGGTTTTTTTCTGAAAAATTTTCGAAATAATCCGGTTGCACTTCAAGCTCAGCCGTTGTAAAAATCTGCCTTCGCACCAATTCTAAAAAACACCGTGTGGTTGCTTCCACATCTGCTGTGGCATTATGCGCTTCGGCAAATGGCTCGCTAAAAAGAAATTCGTGCAGTTCGGTTAACGTTGGCAATTTAAACTTACCGCCGCGACCTCCAGGAATCTGGCAAAGTTGCGCAGTTGTTTCGGTACACGTATCTAAAACAGGTAGATTGGGCAGCGGATTTTCTATTCCGAGACGGAAAAATTCTGCGCCCATTATATTTACGTCGAACCCCACATTTTGGCCGACAAGAAATTTTGTTTTTGAAAGGGCGGCCTGAAATTTTGTCGCGACTTCTTCTAAGGAAACTCCTTCGGATGTTGCCAATTCGGTAGAAATACCGTGAATTTTTTCGGCGTCGAATGGAATATTGAAACCTTCGGGCTGCACCAAATAATCCTGATGCTCAATCAAGTTGCCCATGGCATCGTGCAATTGCCATGCAATCTGAATACAGCGTGGCCAGTTATCACTATCGCTAACGGGAGCGTTAAAGCGTTTTGGAAGACCTGTTGTTTCTGTATCGAAGATTAAATACATTGGGATTGAAGCTTTTAGATTGACGATTACCGATTGTTGATTTCAGAATTTTAGGTTAAGAGCCTTGAAAACTGAACACTGAACCGAGGACGTAAAAATAGAAAAACCCTTCGCTTTTGAGAAGTTAAATTGTTAGGAGTTGTTCACAAAAAAACCGTCTTTAGAAAAAATCTAAAGACGGTTTATTCTTTTTTTTCAAAAAATTAGGATACTACAGCTTCAAAATTTTTGGCACTTTGGCATGCATTCGTTATTGTGTCACGCTGCTTGGTTAAAATCTGCTGTGTGGTAGGAGGCAATGTGGTATCAGCAATAACTTCATTATACTCCTCGATTGCAGCTTTTTCACCTTTTTGCACTTCTTCTAAAATAGTTTCTTCGTTATTAGAAGAAAAGGCGGTTTCAATATCCATCCAAGTTCTGTGCATTGCACCCGTTGTGCTTCCACCCTTATCTGGGGTTTCGCCGTAGTTTTTAATTTCGGTTTTTAATTCGTGACCGAAATCGTATCGTTTTTGGGCTTGATCGTTAAAGAATTGTTTCAGCTTTGTATTTTCTACATTTTCAGCTGCTTTCTTATAACCCTTTTCGGCGTCATAATTTTTCTCTAACAGTTCGTTTAATTTGTTCGACATTTTTTCAGTAAACTTCATATTCGTTTCGTTTTAAATTATGCAGTTGTTTTTTCAACATCGTTCCTTTAAAGACAACTGCTCAACTTCATTCGGATATACCTCAATATACTACGAACAAAGGCGTTCAACGAATTATTAACCTAAGTTTAAAACAAATTAACAAGGTTTAACCTTTAGCGGGATTCTATCTGGCGAAGATTATTTAATAGCTCACATTAAACTGCCCTTCCGTAATTTCAGACATATCTGTTACAAAAGAAAAAGCGGCTTTAATGGTCTGTGCTGCCACATTGTGTTCTAAAATCTGTACAGATCCGGAAGCCGTGGTTTCAAGCCCATTCACACCTTGATATCTGGCGGTAAATCCTGCTCTTGGCAAGGAGTATTCTCCTGGCTCCACATCGGTTGGTACAGAAATCATCATAATGGCATTGTCTGTACTTGCAGAAGTAATTATTGCGTTATCAGAGCTACGCGATGATACGGCAACGGGGGTGAATAAAACCCCATTTACTTTTGCAGAAAATGTACCAGCATTGTTGGGATCGTCAATATTAACACCAATATACGGCACATCATACAGTACTCCTTTAGAAACAAATACGGTGTCTATTCCCGGAAGAAAGGCATTAAATTTAAACGTACCCGAAAGCGTTTTATTGGTCTCATTTAGTTCAGAAATGGTAACTACACCATCGCTATCTTGATTTGTTGTGTACATATTACCGCCCATATCTGTATAGATAGCGTAATTTCTTGAGCCCTCTTGGAAATTAAAATTACCCTCTGCCAAACGCGAAAGATGAATTTTTATAGATTCATCGCGGCTTAATCCTAGAATTGTAACGGTACCATTTGGGTTGGCATCTGCGCTGGCTTCAGTAGAAATATACAGGGTGTTATCTACTTTTGCCTGTAAAGCAACAGTATTGGTTTTAGTATCTTCGCAGGAGATTAGTGATATAGTGGCAACTAGCAAAAAAAGTAGCTTTTTCATCGGCAAATAGAATTGTAAGTGTTTTTCTACAAATGTAAAATAAAAAACTTTAATTGATTGAATTTCAAAACTAAAAAAACACTATCTTTGCCGTCCTTAATTATAACCGGGGTCGAGAACCCCAAAAATTAATTTTAAATATGCCTGTAAAAATCAGACTACAAAGACGCGGAAAAAAAGGGAAACCTTTTTTCTGGATTATCGCGGCAGACAGCCGTAGTAAAAGAGATGGTAGATACCTAGAAAAAATAGGTTCTTACAATCCTACAACAAACCCTGCACAGATTGACCTTGATGTGGACTTAGCTGTAAAGTGGCTTCAAAATGGAGCACAACCTACAGATACCGCCCGCGCCATTCTTTCTTACAAAGGTGCTTTAATGAAAAATCACCTTGCTGGTGGTGTTCGTAAAGGTGCTTTAACAGAAGAACAAGCTGAAGCAAAATTTAATGAGTGGTCAGAAACTAAGAGAGATTCTATCGATCACAAAAAAGCAACACTTTCAGAAAGCAAAGACAAAGCGAAAGCTGAAGCACTTGCTGCTGAAAAAGCTGTAAATGAAAAGCGTGCTGCTGAAACTGCCGCCGCTGAAGCTCCAGCAGAAGAGGAAACTACTGAAGAAACAGTTGAAGCATCTGCTGAAACTGAAACTGAAGAAACTCCAGCTGCAAAATCTGCAATTGAAGAAGCTGCAGAGGAAGCAAAAGAGGACAAGAAAGAAGCTTAAATCTAAAGGCGATGCAAAAGGAGAATTGCTTCTACTTGGGCAAAATCGTTAGAAAATATAGTTTTAAGGGGGAACTGCTCATCAAACTAGATACAGACGAACCCGAACTCTTTACCGAAATGGAATCGGTTTTTGTGGAACAACGCAAAAACCTGATTCCATTTTTTATTGAAGAAAGTTCATTGCATAAAAGTGAGCTGCTACGCGTGCGTTTTGAAGATGTGCAAAATGAAGCCGAAGCCGATGCACTTATTGGCGCACATTTATATCTCCCTTTGGAGTTTCTTCCAAAACTTTCTGGCAACAAATTTTACTATCACGAAATAATTGGTTTTACCGCCGAAGACGAATCTTTCGGAAAAATTGGTGAAATCACCGGCGTTAATGATACAACTTCGCAAGCTTTGTTTGAAATTGACCGCGACGGAAAACAAATCTTAATACCGATGATTGACCATTTTATTAAAAAAGTGGATCGGGAAAAGAAAACGATTCTTTTGGATGTACCGGAAGGGTTGATTGAAATGTACATTTGAGAATGAAATCCCAAATTGCAAGCACCAAATTCCAAATAACTTCGAAATTACAAATTCCAAAATCTTCAATCAGCAATCAACAATCGTTAATCGTTAATCGTTAATCTGAAAATCATTTTGAAACCTTTTCAATTTAAACAATTTACCGTGGCACAAGACCGTTGTGCGATGAAAATTGGTACAGACGGGGTGCTTCTCGGAGCATGGGTTTCAATTGAAAAAAACCCATTTTCAATTTTAGATATTGGCGCAGGCACCGGAATTATTGCACTTCAACTTGCACAGCGTTCCAATGCCGAAATGATTGATGCGCTTGAAATTGATGATAACGCATACGAACAGTGCGTAGATAATTTTGAAAACTCACCGTGGGGCGATAGATTGTTTTGCTATCATGCATCTTTGGCAGAACTAGCTGAGGAAATAGAAGATAAATACGACCTCATAATTTCCAACCCGCCATTTTATTCTCCCCCTCTGCCTTCGGCATCTCCCCCGAAAGGAGAGAAAATAATTTCTACTTCTCGAGAATTGGCTCGGTTTAACGATGCGCTTCCTTTTGATGAATTAATTGAATGCGCATCGCAGTTACTTTCTGATGAAGGTGTTTTTGCAGTAATAATTCCGCGGAAAGAAGAAGAGCGTTTTATAAAAATTGCTTCGGAAGTAAATCTGTTTCCGAATAGAATTTGCAGAGTTCGCGGCAATGAAACTTCCGAAGAAAAAAGAAGTATGTTGGAGTTTTCTTTCGAAAAAATTTCTCCTAAAATAGAAAATCTTATCATTGAAACTTCACGCCACAATTACACTGAAGAGTACAAAAAACTAGTGGGGGATTTTTACTTGAAGATGTGATATTTTTCAATCATATTCATTGATGCCATAAAGCAACTGTTTCATTTTACTCCCATTGATCTCCACGGGCTTATAAGCGGTATTGAATTTTTCAATGGTAACCGAAATGCCTTCCTTTAAACGTGAATATTCCACAGGGGTTTTTGAGGCTAACTGGAAAGCATAATCTGGAATTTTTCATAAAAGTTTACTCCCTCGTTTATAAAATTGTTGTATTCGGTGATAAACTGGAGCAGGCGGTCTACGGGAAATTCCAGATTTATCTGAAGGTTTCTTGCGGCATCCAACTTTGAATTGTCTTCCAAGGTTTTGTCCAAAGTAGCTAAATAAGTGTCAAGGTTTTTCCGTACCGCATCCCAATCATCACTTTTTCTGCAATCCTCAAGGCTCGTGGAATACTCCAATGGTTTTGTATATTCTTTAAAAAGTTCTTTGATGGCTTCGGAAATGTTCTCGTTTTTCTTTTGCAAAAAAGCGGTCTCGAAATAGATGGTGTTTAGGTCGTTGTGCATTCGCAATGTAAAATCGAGGATGCATTCCACTTCCTTTAAACCGTTATCTTTCTCGGCTTTGGAAGTATTTGTGTTCGTGAACATGGACACAAAGGAATATACGACAGAAGTGTATATATTGCTGTTTAACAAACTGGGCAAGTCAAAACCTGTTCGCTTGTCCTGTGTGGTTTTCAGTTTGTCCTTCATTTCAACAAACTCGGGATAGTTGTTTGGGTTGCTGATGTTGTTCACATCCCTGAGCGTGGAAACGGCAGCAAAATGGTGGTCCAAGGAAAGCGTTTTTTCATAAAGCAGTTTTATAATCTGCAATCCCTTGATGTATCTAATTTTACTGATGTCCCGAAGTTCACTGTTTTTCAAAAATTCCAATTCTGTACTGAAAGCATCTTTTTGAATTAACAAATCCACTTTTTCGTCTGTGGTCTTGGCATTTTGCAGCAAACTATTTGCCTGTTGCAAATGAAGAAAAATCAGTTCCCTTTTTATGGCATACTCCCGCTGCACTGCCCTAATCTCAAAAAGCATTTCATCCACAATATTATTGGGATCTTCTTCTGGATTTATAGTGCAGAAGCCTTTATAAAAGCAGAGAAAGAATAGCATAAGACCAATGCGCGTTTCATGGGTTTAGGGTTTACCGACCTCTGCGAGGGTCAGGGTTATTTTTACGACATTTTCTTCTATTTGCATAGGATAGCTGCCTTTTTTTAGCAACTTGTATTTTGGGACGAGCCCTAAAGCCTGCACTACCTCGCTATCGAAGATTAAATCATCTGTCTGCGTAAATGATGTAGGGAGATTGGCCTGAAATGCGGAAAAGGGTTGTCCTGCAATACTGGTCTGTTCAGCTCCGGACAATGAAGAGCGATTTATTGCCAAAACAAAGACATTTTCACCTGTCTTTTGAATAGAGATGTTATTGTTTGGGCTGCTCATTTTATTTGCGCTGCAAAGGCCAAGGCCACCGCTGCAATCCCTTCCGCGGATGTCAAAGCCAATTGGGGCTGCGGATTGTGCGTAGGTCGCGAATGTTGCATATAGCAGCAAGATAACCAATGTTAAGTATAGTCTTGATTTCATTTTTTTTTTTTGTTTTTTAAGCGAATAATTTTTTGGTCAAATAGTTTTACATTTCTCTCTTCAACATTTTATTGACCGGGGCTGGATTATCCATATTCCTATGGGGTAAAACCACAATAGCAAAAGTTCCAAAATGAATTCGGACAAAGAGGCAGTTTTTCCCAATTGGGCTGTCTTAAAAATCTTTGCGATCCTATAAAGACAATAGAGATATAACACCACAAATACAAAACCCAGCATTGTTATAATTATTATTATCTTAAAATAGTTTTGCATATTCCCCTCCAACGCCCAAGTATCAATGTTCAAATAAAGCAACAGATTCACCGCTACATACAACAGAAAAGCGAGTAACAGCAGAAATTTAAGTCTGGTTTTTCTGTGTACATTGGGATTTTTCTTGGTGAAAAAGCTTGCAAGGGACCAAAGCCAATAAAAATAAATACCCATTGAAATTAAAAAGCCCAACAGGAATAATTTATAGAAAAGGAGTGCTTCCGAAGTGCCGCCTCCGACTATTATCATGTACCCAATCATACCCGCCAACAAAGCAAGGGGCAGGCAATAAATTAAAAGGAACAGTTGCCAATGTTTTAAGGATAGAAAAACTTTCATAACGTATGGGTTAAAAGTTAATTGAAACAATTACTGCTTATTAAGCATTTTAATAGCCTTATTTAATTCGGTTTTAGTTACTGAACCGCTTTTGGACCAGACAACCTCTTGATTTTGGTTTAACAATACCGTTGTTGGCAGCACATTGATAATTTCGTCATTGCTAACTCTATACTGCGCAATCATAAAGGAGTATTCATTTTCTTTAACAAACTTTCTAATAATATCCATTTTTTGATTTGACAGTGCAATTACTTTTATTTTTTCTTCATTTTCTATTTCATGAAAAAAGGGCATTTCGCTTATACAAGGTGCACACCAAGTGGCCCAGAAATTGATCAGCAAACCGTTTTCATTAATAGTATTTAATCTTAAAGATGTTCCATCTGTTCCTATAATTTCCAGAGAATTGATGTCCATTACTATAGGTCTCTCGATCTTTTTATTATAAAATAGTATAAAAGTACCTACTATTATTATAGGAGTCAAAAATCCTAATAACACCCCCCATATGAAATTTATATTTTTCATTTCTAACTTATTTTAAAATTTCCCAATGTCAAAGCAATAACTGCAATGAGTATTATAGAAATAATTAGCCCTATAACGTATCCTTTTAAAAATTTTGATCGCATAATTCTATTTGGATTATAAAGCACCCTTCAAACAAAATTGTTTGAAGGGTGCTTTTATTCGTAATTATTTCTTTTTCAGTAGAACTTTCAAATCGCCGTTGCGAATCACATACTCACCTGGAACAGTCTCATAGCCATTCGGCATATCATACTTACCACCAGTAACTTTAACTCCTGTCAATTGATTATTGAATCCATGAATAACCAAATAAGCGTTTGCACCTTGAGTAACAATATCCCCAGTAGTATTTTTATTTGCTTCAAGCAATGGTTTCCAACTACCGTTTCCTCCCTCATCTTCCCAAGAATAACAATAAGTTACTTCTACTAAAATCAAATCTATTGTAACACAGATTTCATGTCCAGCATCATATTTTATAGTTTTGTCCTTTTTATTAATCGCTCCATAGTTAACTCCACTTATTCTATGGCCATCAAGGATAGAATTAAATTTTTCATAATTACATAATTTAAAAATTAAAACACCTACTCTGTACGCTTTTCGGCTTCAGCGTTTTTTGGGCAAAAACCATTTGTGTTTTAATGATAAATATGTAACTTTGGGTTTCGTGAAGGTTTCGTTACACTTCCAATCTTTAAAACATTGGTTTTTGCGGGACTGTGAGAGCTCTTACCTTGTAAGGGCTTTCTCTTTTTTTAGTATTTATTCTATGATAGGTAACTTAATTTAGATGATTGTTGATTTTTTATTGATATACATTAAAAACTTAAGATAAAGTTAACGCATTGTCACTAAAATACCAAGCGGTAGTTCTCCCAAAAAAATTAAACGTCTTCAAAAATATTTTTTACCCCCCCCCATTTTTCTGATAATCAACATCATACAAATTATTCGCATAATCCATAATAAATTATACTTGATTTTTAGGTCTTTATTAAATACATTTGAGAATGCTCCCCTGCCCTAAATCAAGAAATTATGCACAAAAAACTATGAAAACTGCGGGAGGACAGAAGAATGTCCCAAGAAGCTATGGGAGCTTTGCTGGGTATTTCCCAACCTCAGTACCAACGCAAGGAAACAGGCTTTGCACCATTCACGGAAGCAGAGTGTGAAATAATAGCAGCTCATTTTAATGTTCCCATTGAAGAGATTTTGGAAACAAGTAGCACCACAAAGCACAACCACCATCTTCAGGACGATATGGCCCAGGTTATTTATTTTATTTCCGATAGGCTAATTGAGGAGATAAAAGAAATGAACGGTTTTCTGAAAAAAGAGTTGTTGGAGAAGAAAGAAGAAAATCTAAAACTCAAGGAACAGGTTGAAGTGCTCCAACGCAAACTGAAAAGTAAAAATGATAAGTAACAGTCTTTCTCATCTCTAAATTTCTCCAATAAGGCCTAATTCCACGGAAAGAAGAAGAAAATTTTATAAAAATGGCTTCGGAAGTAAACCTTTTTCCAAATAGGATTTGCAGGGTTCGGGGCACTGAAACTTCCCGCCACGGCGGGCAGGCCGAAGAAAAAAGAAGTATGGTGGAGTTTTCTTTCGAAAAAATTTCTCCAAAAATAGAAAATCTTACCATTGAAACTTCACGCCATAAGTATACGGAGGAATACAAAAATCTTATACGGGAATTTTACCTGAAAATGTAGGTCTATATAGTTGTGATTTCTACATTTGTATTCCTTTAAATTACTTATACATGAAACCAGATTTATTTGAAGCTCCAGATTATTACAATCTTGACGAATTACTTTCCGATGAACACAAACTGGTACGCCAAGCCGCCCGCGATTGGGTGAAGCGTGACGTATCTCCCATTATAGAGGAATATGCCCAAAAGGCAGAATTCCCAGAACAAATAATCAGCGGTCTTGCTGAAATTGGTGCTTTTGGCCCTTATATTCCCGAGGAATATGGCGGGGCGGGGCTCGACCAAATTTCCTATGGATTGATTATGCAGGAAATTGAACGCGGCGATAGTGGCGTTCGCAGTACCGCCTCTGTGCAATCTTCTTTAGTTATGTATCCTATTTACAAATACGGAACCGAGGAACAACGCAAAAAATATTTGCCAAAACTTGCATCGGGCGAATGGATGGGCTGTTTCGGTTTAACCGAGCCGGACCACGGGAGCAATCCCGGCGGAATGACCACCAATTTTAAAGACAAAGGCGACCACTATCTTTTAAACGGCGCCAAAATGTGGATAAGCAATGCTCCTTTTGCACAGGTTGCCGTAGTTTGGGCGAAAAACGAAGAAGGCAGAATCCATGGTTTAATTGTAGAACGTGGGATGGAAGGCTTTTCCACACCAGAAACGCACAACAAATGGTCGCTACGTGCTTCGGCAACGGGCGAGCTTATTTTTGATAACGTAAAAGTTCCGAAGGAAAATTTACTTCCAAATAAATCAGGCTTGGGAGCACCGCTTGGCTGTTTAGATTCGGCCCGTTATGGAATTGCCTGGGGCGCCATTGGTGCTGCAATGGACTGTTACGATACGGCACTTCGTTATTCAAAAGAAAGAATCCAGTTCGGAAAACCAATTGGTCAATTCCAACTTCAGCAGAAAAAATTGGCCGAAATGATTACTGAAATCACCAAAGCCCAATTGTTGGCTTGGCGTGTGGGCGTTATGCGAAATGCAGGTACGGCTACGAGCGCACAAATTTCAATGGCGAAACGAAATAACGTAGATATGGCAATTAACATAGCTCGCGAAGCGCGACAAATGTTAGGCGGAATGGGTATTACTGGCGAATACAGCATTATGCGCCACTCGATGAACCTTGAAAGTGTAATAACTTATGAAGGCACACACGACATTCACTTGTTAATAACTGGTTTGGATATTACAGGACTAAACGCTTTTCAATAGTAGCACGATTATTTTAACAAAGCCACGATTTTACTGGAAAGTCGTGGCTTTGTTTTTTCAATATATAATTTTTCGAAAAGAATATGCTTGTCGATATATGAAGGATTACAAACCTCATTCGCAGCAATTATCGTATTATTATAAACTGAAAATACAAAAATGATGTTTTTTAAAAATGCAATAGCGCTACTTACCCTAATTACAATTTCCTGTGCAATTTCAAAAGAAACCCTTTCTTCTGAAGAAACTACACATACATATTTAGCACTTGGAGATAGTTACACTATAGGCGAAAGTGTTTGCGACAGTTGTAATTACCCAAAACAATTAACCGCTTCTTTAAACGCCGTATTGAAGAAAAAAACCACGGTTAAAATAATTGCCAAAACTGGGTGGACAACAACCAATTTACTTACTGCAATCGTCAATGAAAATCCACCAAAAAATTACGATTTGGTTACCTTACTTATAGGTGTGAACAATCAGTACCAAGGAAAACCCTTTTCAGTTTATGAAGAAGAATTTTCAGAATTACTTGAAAAAGCAATTGAATTTGCAAAAGGAAAAACTGAAAATGTAATTGTACTCTCAATTCCAGATTATGCTTTTACACCGTTTGGACAGAAATCTGAAAAAGCTGAAAAAATTTCAAAGGAACTAGAAAAATACAACGCTTACGCCGAAAGAAAGGCAAAGGAAAAAAGCGTTCTTTTTACAAATATTACTCCAATAACACAGCAAGGTTTGGAAAATCCCGCGCTTATAGCTTCGGATGGTTTGCATCCTTCGGAAGTTGCTTACAAAAAGTTTGTAGATAAGCTATTTCAGGTCGCCAAGAATATTTTAAAATAATTGATAAATCCTAGAGCGAGTTTATAAATTTCAATAAATCTGCTCTTTCAGAAGTAGGAAGATTTTTGAATTCATTTTTAGACGATTCTGCTTCTCCTCCATGCCATAATATAGCTTCGGTAATTTTCTTTGCTCTTCCGTCGTGCAAGAAAAAGTCCAAGTTCGAATACTGGCGATGCCAAACGCGGTGAAAGTTGGGCAAATGCCGGAAAATCTATTTAAGTATCTATTAAAGAACCGGATGGTTTTTGAAGAAATCCTTAAAGTTGTGATTACATTTCGGGGGCTAATTCTACTTCAAGTCCGTCGAGTTCTTCCGTTATAAATATTTGGCAACTTAAACGGCTATTTTCTTTTACGTTAAAAGCTTCTGAAAGCATTAAATCTTCATCATAGCTCATTTCGGGAAGTTGGTGGGGACTTTCAACGTAACACTGGCAGGAGGCACACATGGCCATTCCGCCGCAAATACCAATGGTTCCTTCTGGCGCTAATTCGTACGATCTAACTATTTCCATCAGGTTCATATTCATATCTGTGGGAGCATCAACTTTATGTTTTACCCCATGACGATCTACAATAGTTACTTTAATATCTTTCATTGGTACAGACTCCAGTGCATTAAATGTTTTAAACCCGAGGAGGCATTTTTTTAGGTATATTAATCTATTGATTTAATTACTGCCTTTGGCGCTTCCTTTTTACTGCCATCAAAGCCTTCTACCCCGCCAACAGTAGTGTATTTCATAACATATCGCTTATCAGGGAAAATACGCTGGTACGCGCTTTGGCACATTAAAGTTGCTTCGTGAAAACCGCAAAGTATTAATTTGAGCTTTCCGGGATATGTATTAACATCGCCAATGGCATAGATTCCGGGGATATTAGTTTGATAATCTAATGCATTATTCACTTTTATTGCATTTTTTTCAATTTCAAGTCCCCAGTCGGCAATTGGGCCTAGTTTTGGCGACAATCCGAATAAGGGAATAAAATGGTCGCACTCTCGATTAAAAACCTCAGCACCTCGTTTTATAACTACCTCTTCCAAACCATTACCTCCAACCAAACCAATTACTTCGGCGGGTGTAATTAATTCAATTTTTCCCAAATTTTTTAATTCTTGCACCTTTTCAACGCTATCTAGGGCACCGCGAAATTCGTTTCTTCGATGAACAAGCGTTACGCTTTTAGCAATATCTGTTAAAAAGATACTCCAATCTAAGGCAGAATCACCGCCGCCAGAGATAACCACATTTTTGTCGCGGTATATTTCGGGATTTCGAATAATATATTCTACACCTTTATCCTCAAAATCTGAAAGATTGGTAATGGGAGGCTTTCGTGGTTCAAAACTACCTAAGCCACCAGCAATAGCTACTATTGGCGCGTGATGTTTTGTGCCCTTATCGGTAGTTACTACAAACGTGCCATCTTCTAATTTTTCTATTGTATTTGCGCGTTCGCCTAATGTAAATCCAGGCTGAAATGGTTCAATCTGTTTCATTAAATTGTTTACCAAATCGCCCGCTAATATTTCTGGAAATCCAGGTATATCGTAAATAGGTTTTTTGGGATATATTTCTGTACACTGCCCACCCGCTTGTGGAAGTGCATCGATTAGATGACATTTTAGTTTTAGTAATCCGGCCTCAAAAACAGCGAAGAGTCCCGTAGGACCAGCACCTATTATGAGTATATCTGTTTTTATCATGAAAGACGATCTCTTAATTGTGTTCAAAAATAATTTAGAAAATGGTAGAATAAAATGACGATTGTCATTACTGGGTAATGCTCACAACTTTCTCTATTTGTGGAGCATATTTTTTAATGGTCATTTCTACCCCGCTCTTTAGGGTCATTTGGTTTACCGAACAACCCACACAAGCGCCCTGTAATTGTACATTTACAATTTTATCATCTTCTATGGACACGAGCAAAATATCGCCACCATCGTTTTGTAAAAACGGTCTTATTTCTTCTAATGCTTGCTCTACTTTTAGTGTAAGTTCTTGGGTTGTCATATTATTTTTTTACGGCACTGCAACCTGCCATTGTTGTAATTTTTATTGCCTCGGTTGGAGGTAGATTTTCGTTTCTACGCACGGTTTCTTCTACCACATTTCTGGTTATTGTTTCAAAAGCTTCCTCGGTTTGCGTAGCTGTTTGCAAAGCTGCTGGCCTTCCAACGTCACCTGCTTCACGAATGCTTTGTACCAACGGCACTTCACCTAAAAATGGCACGTCTAAATCGCCCGCCAAATGTTTTGCACCTTCTTTTCCAAATATATAATATTTATTTTCTGGAAGTTCCGCAGGAGTAAAGTAGGCCATATTTTCAATAATTCCCAAAACGGGAACATCTATATTTTCTTGGCGGAACATTGCCACACCTTTTCTAGCATCAGACAAGGCAACGGTTTGCGGAGTACTTACTACAACTGCGCCGGTAATTGGCAACGACTGCATAATGCTTAAGTGAATATCGCCTGTTCCTGGAGGAAGATCTATTAACATAAAATCTAGTTGATCCCAAGCGGCATCAAAGATAAGTTGGTTTAATGCTTTGGCGGCCATCGGTCCACGCCAAATTACAGCCTGATCGGGTTGCGTAAAAAAGCCAATGGAAAGAATTTTAATTCCGTAATTTTCAATCGGTTTCATTTTACTTTTTCCGCCAACATTAACCGATAGTGGTTTTTCCATTGCCACATCAAACATTATTGGGATGGAAGGTCCGTAAATATCGGCATCTAGAATACCCACTTTAAAGCCCATTTTTGAAAGTGTTACCGCTAAATTTGACGTTACAGTAGATTTACCAACGCCACCCTTTCCGGAAGCTACTGCTATAATATTCTGAATTCCAGGAATTGGCTTTCCTTTTATTAAGTTTGGATTTTGCGGTTTAGCAGGCGCTTCAACTTTTATATTTACTTTTACTTTAGCCGTTGTATCTACTTTTTCATGTATGGTTTTTATAATATCTGCCTCAGCGCGTTTTTTAATGTGAAGTGCAGGGGTAGATAGTTTTAAATCTACAATAACTTCGTCTGCAAATGTAACGACATTTTGCACGGCACCACTTGCTACCATATTTCTTCCTTCGCCAGAAACAGTAATGGTTTCAAGTGCTTGAAGGATATTTTGTTTTGAAATGCTCATTGTATATATGTAATATTTAGATTCATTCTAAAGTGCAAATATACTAAAATAAGTTGGCAGTATACAGTGGTAGTTTTTAGGAAGTTTCAGTGAAATTATTTCCTATTATTTGTAAATTTTTTAAAAATTAGGAAATAATAAAGTATTGAAAATTTCAACAATTTAATACTTCCAATTCTTAAAACGCCGGATTAGTTTGGTTAAAACTTGATGCTTGCAATTTGTAATTTCCCTACTAAAGCTCCTTGATCGGATCCCAAAAGTGCTTTTCAAAATTCTGGATTTTATTATCCACAATTTCAATTCCTTCATTTTCCAAAAGCTGTTGCATTAGGTTTGTGCCCTGAAAATGATGCTTCCCGGTTAACAATCCGTTTCGGTTTACCACACGATGTGCAGGAACCTCGTGTTTTTTGCTCGCATTCATAGCCCAACCCACCATCCGAGCGCTTCCGGCAGCACCTAAATAATTTGCTATTGCACCATACGATGTAACCCTTCCGAAAGGAATGCATTTTACGACCGAATGTACTTTGTCAAAAAAACTCGGGTCGGCCACGTTACATTTGTTTTATAATTTTCAGTAGTGTAATTGCAGAGATAATAGCGGTAATTATCCCTATTACATAATTCATATTTAGCTTTAACTTACGGGAATCTTCTTTAGGTCTAAAAAATTGAACGTAAAGTGCCAAACTCCCAAATGTGCCCAGCCCAGCTGCGATAACCGCTAACAATAACGCTGGCTGTGAAAATGAAAAAGCGCCAAAAGTAGAAAATGTAATACTAATATACATCCAATAAGGAATTGGAAGTAGATTGAGCATTGCAATAAAAATACCTAAAAAGAAACGATTCTTTTTTGAATTTTCACCGTGATCGCGAATTTCTCTTCGTGTGTCTTTCGCAATAAACATAAAGTAAATGGTAAGGCTTATAAAAATACCCAAAGCAACTTTTTGAAGCAGACTTACAATCTCCGGATGTTTGCCTATATATCCTGCAAAAATCAAGGCTACATAGGTTTGGATCATCACTGTAATACAAACGCCAATGGAAAAAAGGAAGCCCTTTCTTCGCCCCTCTTTCATACTTATTTTTGCCGCGTACATATTTATTAATCCAGGCGGCAACACCCCAATAAATGACCCAAATAAACCTATAAGTAAGTTGTAAAAAATTGCCATTTAGGGCCTTAGTTTCTGTGAATATAATAAAATTTTAACTAACGGAATTTAAACCTGATATAGGTTATTTTTTTTCCTTTTTCAAGATATTGGTTTTCATAAAAGGTTTGAATAGCCGTTACAGCTTCGGGAGCGCCATCGCTTCCGTACACGTCGTGGTGAGCGTATTCTATTATTTCGTCCAATCCGTGCAATAATCCAAGTGTATAACCGTGCATAAATTCGCTATCGGTTTTTAGATGAACTACCCCATCTGGCTTTAAAATCTTTTTATACTTATTCAGAAAATCCTGATTTGTGAGGCGGTGTTTAGTGCGTTTAAACTTTATTTGGGGATCGGGGAATGTAATCCAAATTTCATCTACTTCGTTTTCGTCAAAAAGCTGATCTACGAGTTCTATTTGCGTTCTAAGAAAACCAACGTTTGTATAATTTTCTTCCAAGGCAGTTTTTGCTCCACGCCAAAAACGGGCGCCCTTAATATCTATTCCCAAAAAGTTTACGTTCGGGTTGGCTTTTGCCAAACTTACACTGTATTCTCCTTTGCCACAGCCAAGTTCTAGCACGAGTGGGTTTTCATTTTTAAAAAATCCTTTCCGCCAATTACCCTTTAACTTCAGCGAGTTGTTTTGCACTTCCTCCCGCGAAGGCTGTACTACATTTTTAAAAGTTTCATTCTCCTTAAAACGTCTCAGTTTGTTTTTACTTCCCAAAATTTTCAAATTTTCGGTAAAATTAAGGAAATAAAATGCTGCTGCAATTATTGCTACCTTTGTTTTATGCCGCAGCAGAAGACAATTTTGGTAGCGCCCTTAAATTGGGGTCTTGGGCACGCTACGCGTTGTATCCCAATTATTCGCGCGTTGCTTAAACAAAACTTTAATGTTTTAATTGCTTCAGATGGAGCTGCATTATTATTGCTAGAAAAAGAATTTCCGTATTTAGAGGTTTTTGAACTTCCTTCCTACAATATTACATATCCCGAAAAGCAAATATTTTTTAAATGGAAAATGTTTTTAAAACTTCCACAATTACGGCGAACCATTATCGCAGAAAATAGGTTTATAAAAAAATTAATGTCGGAAAGGGAAATACACGGTATAATAAGCGACAACCGATTTGGCATAAGAAATAGCACCATTCCTTCAATTTTTATAACTCATCAACTTCGCGTTTTAACCGGAAGCACAACGTATTTTAGTAGCAGAATCCATCAAAAAATAATTAAGAAATTCAGCAGCTGTTGGGTGCCGGACGTACCTGATTTAATTATGAATCTCAGCGGAAAATTGGGCCATTTAAACAACGAGCCGTTTCCGGTAGAGTACATGGGTGTATTAAGCCGAATGAAAAAAAAGGAGCTGCCCAAAACCATAGATATTTTATTGTTGCTCTCCGGTCCCGAACCACAGCGCACTCAATTTGAAAAACTTTTAATAAACGCTTTTAAAGAAAGTGAAAAACGCATTCTAATGGTTCGCGGTATTGTAGAAAATGTTGAAAAATGGGATGACTTTGGAAACATTAAAGCAGTAAACTATTTGCAAACCGACGCATTGGAAGCTACGATAAACGAAAGTGAAATAATAGTTGCTAGATCTGGTTATACTACCATCATGGATTTAACAGTTCTTGAAAAAAAGGTTTTTTTCGTACCTACACCCGGACAATATGAGCAGGAGTATTTGGCAAAACGATTGCATTATTTGGGCATTGCGCCATCGTGTAAACAACAGGATTTTAAAATAGAATTACTAAATAAAATTTTGGTGTACAAAGGCTTAAAAAAACTAGCACATCCGCCAATTAATTATACCAAATTATTTTCCCCTTTCGAGAGTAAATGAAAATTCTGAACCCACACCAAACTGACTCTCGATATAAATTTTTTCATTATGAGCCTCCACGATATGTTTTACAATTGAAAGTCCGAGGCCACTTCCGCCCTCCTTTCTTGAGCCACTTTTATCTATTCTATAAAAACGTTCAAAAATACGCGGAATATTTTCTTTTAAAATTCCTTCACCGTTATCGGTAACCCTTACTAGCACCTTACTTTTTAAAATATTCTCAATACTTACTTCGGTGGTTCCGTCCTGTTTTCCATATTTTAAGGAGTTTACAATAAGGTTTGTGAGCACCTGTTCTACTCGCTCCCTATCTGCATTTACTACTATCTGGCTTGGGTATTCTTTATCGAAAACAAGGGAGATATTTTTCTTTTTAGCTTTCATTTCAAGCAAATCAAAAACATTTTGAACCAAAGTTATAATGTCAAAATTTTCTCTATTCAGCACAAGGCCACCTACTTCTAATTTTGCAATCATATCTAATTCCTTTACAATATAGATAAGCCTTTCCACGCCTTTGTTCGCTCTTCGAAGGTATTCTTTGAGCACTTTTTTATCTTTCATTGCGCCGTCTAGCAAGGTTAAGATATAGCTTTGTACTGTGAATAACGGCGTTTTAAGTTCGTGCGAAACGTTTCCCATAAATTCTTTTCGATAATTTTCGCGAACATTTAGGGTTTCAATTTCAAGTTTTTTTACGTTCACGTAATTCTCAACTTCGCGGGTAAGCACTTCCATATCTGTAGTTACGGAAGGTTTGGGGAAATCTTTCTCGTTTAAAATTCGAACGTCTTTGTATATTTTTTTTATTCGGTGAAAAATAAATTTCTCAACCCTATGTTGAAGTACGAAAAACGAAAACAGAAACAATATAACAAAAAATAAAAGTAGCCAGAGTGAAACCGTTTCTATTAAAAAATATAAAAACACACCCGTCGCCAAAGTAGAAAACAAGGCGATGAGCAGCGAAGTAGAAGCAGCAAAGTTATATTTTCGGGTATACTTCATCGGGAATTAAACAACAAATTTGTAACCAACACCTTTTACGGTTTTAAACCTATCGTCGCCAATTTTTTCGCGAAGCTTCCGAATGTGAACGTCGATAGTTCGCCCGCCAACGATAACATCATTGCCCCAAATTGTGTCTAAAATTACTTCGCGTTTAAACACTTTTCCTGGTTTAGAAGCCAGTAGCGCCAATAATTCAAATTCTTTTCGGGGTAAAATCAACTCCTTTTTACCGAGCATAATTTTATACTCTTCGCGATTAATTGTTAGATTTCCCAGTTTAATTTTCTCTTCTTCATCTTCTTTTTTAAACCTGCGCAACAGTGCTTTCACCTTGCTTACAAGTACTTTCGGTTTTATTGGTTTGGTTATATAATCGTCGGCACCAGCTTCAAAGCCTGCCATTTGCGAATAATCTTCGCCTCTCGCGGTTAAAAAAGTAATTACTGTTTCAGAAAGTTCAGGGATGCTTCTTATTTTTTCGCAGGCTTCCATACCGTCCATTTTCGGCATCATTACATCCATAATGATTAATTGGGGCTTTATTTGTTTTGCTCTATCTATTGCTTCCAATCCGTTTTCGGCAGTTTCAACCGTGTAACCTTCGGAAGTTAGATTGTATTTTACTATTTCAAGAATGTCTGGTTCATCGTCTACCAACAAAATTGTAATATCCTTTTTTTTCATTTTTTATAAATCTTTTTGCGAAGCAGTATTTCTCAATTTAACATTTCAAAGATACTATTATTTAATGTGAGCTAATGTTTAGCATACTTATTGTTAACCATAAGATAACCTTTTATTAATATGAAAAAAATTCTGATTGCGCGGTTGTAATTACAATAGCTTAACAGAGCCTTGCACCTCACTGCCAATTGGTTAGGTTAAAATAATGAATTATATTTGTATATAACCCTTAAACTTTTTCCGATGAAAAAAACTACAGCAGTTGTGGCTCTTTTATTGGCCTCCGTTTCTTTCGCTCAAGTTGCGGGAACCAGTTTTGAGGAGCCAGACACTTTTACTGGAAAATATACGGACACTGGCGATCCGAATATTGCACACGATTTAATAAACAACGCCAGCCAACCGCTTGTAGATTTTGCAAGTATGGGTGGAGAAATGGGCTTTGATGCAAGATACACACCGTACGACTCACCCGGCGTGGGACTATCCGATGGGGATGACGTAGGGGTAACCGATAAAAAACCGTCTTCCGAAGTTCCGTTTACAGCTGGTGAAAACGGCTATAGAATGAGCGATATAGACGGTAATTATATTTTGGAGTTTGATCAGGTAGATTTAACCGGCGTAACTACTCCCGCGATTTCGGTAGATTTTTTAATAGCAATCAATAGCAGCAATCCTGCCAATGGCAATTACGAAGGCGACGGCACAACAAACGAATCGGGCTCGGACCGATTGCGTATTTACATAAAAGACATTACAAATAGCACCGAAATAGACCTTTTTAATTCTACGGGAACAGATCTTGACGATTTAGTACCGTTTAATACAACCACAGGCCAATACGAGTTATCATGGCAAAATGTATTTGGAGCAGTACCATCTAGTGTTGTTCAACTTGTAATTGAAGGAAGAAACAATGCCGGTGGAGAATCATTTTGGTTTGACAATGTTATGTATGTGAGCACAACAGGCGTACCTGAACAAAGCGCCAATCAATTTAATTTATTTCCAAATCCTGCAACCAAGGGAGTTGTAAACATTCGCTCGGCAACCCAAGGGATAAAGAATATTTCTATTTATGATGTACTCGGAAAACTTGTATTAAAAACAGCACTACGGGGCGAAATATTAGATATTTCAAAGCTTAACAGTGGTGTTTATATTTTTAAAATTGAACAAGGCAACCATTCGGCTACAAAAAAACTGGTTGTAAACTAAGGGGTAAATTATAATACAACTTTTAAAGCTTCGGTTTCGGCGGAAGCTTTTTTATTTGCCTATTTTTGAATAAAATTTTGGGCACATTAAATATGTTTGAAAAAGAAATTTTCAATATAAAATCTTCCGAAGAATTTGAGCAGCTTGCCCTAGAAGTTTTTCGATTTCAGTATGAAAATGTACCCGTATATCATAATTTCTGCGATCTGTTAAATACAAAAGTTCACGAAGTAGCAACCCTAAAGCAGATTCCCTTTCTGCCTATTCAATTTTTTAAGAGCCATAAAATAATAGCCCGAAACACTTCGGAAGATACCATTTTTACAAGTAGCGGCACTACCGGAAGTATAACGAGCCAACACTTTGTTTCAGACTTAAAAGTGTACGAAAAGAGCTTTCAAAAAGCGTTCGAGCTACAATACGGCAAGCCCGAAAATTATACAATTTTAGCCTTGCTGCCTTCCTATTTGGAACGCGAAGGATCTTCGCTAATTTATATGGTTGAAAACTTAATAGAAAAAACCAACAATACGCAGAGTGGCTTTTATTTATACGAAATGGAAGCATTGATAAACAAATTAGAAGTTTTAGAAAAAACCCATCAAAAAACCTTATTAATCGGGGTTTCGTATGCTTTGCTCGATTTAATTGAAAAGCAAAACTTTCAGCTTGAGCACACTATCGTTATGGAAACCGGCGGCATGAAAGGTCGCCGAAAGGAAATGATTAAAGAGGAATTACACGAAATTTTAAAAGAAGGTTTCGGCGTTTCTACAATTCACAGTGAATATGGAATGACCGAGTTGCTTTCGCAAGCGTATTCAACAGGTGAAGGTGTTTTTAATTGTCCTCCGTGGATGAAAATTTTAACGCGCGACACCGAGGATGCGTTTACCTATACTTCTGGAAAAACTGGAGGAATTAATGTTATTGATTTAGCAAACCTTTATTCCTGTGCTTTTATTGCAACTCAAGATTTAGGAAAAACGGCAGACGATGGCTCTTTTGAAATTATTGGGCGTTTTGACAGCAGTGATATTCGCGGATGCAATCTTATGGTTTTATAGGGAAAAGTTTAACACAAACGCTTGAATTTCAATGTAAGTAACTCGTAAATACTCCGACCAAACCAGTGTGAAAAAGTGATGATTTTTCATAATTTGGTTGGTTAGTTAATTGAAAATCCCCGTGCAGGTTCTGCCGGGGATTTTTACTATAAATAGCCCAAAAAATTTTGAAAGCTGTTTAAAACGAATGTGCAGTCCAAGCTGCAATAAAATAGATTAAATAGCTTGCTTAGATTTACAAACAAATACTTTTAAAAATTATACGGCCCTAATAATAAAGTAATTTTTTTTGCCGCGCTGTAGCAATACAAACTGACCGTTTATTAAATCGTTTTCCGATACTGTAAAATTGTCTGTGACTTTTTCTTTATTTACCGAAATTGAATTTTCCTTTAAAGCTCGGCGGGCTTCCCCGTTCGATTTTAAAAACCCCGTATTTTCGGCGAGTGCCCCAATAATATCAATTCCATTGGCTAAATCTTCCTTTGAAACATCTGCTTGTGGCACACCTTCAAAAACATCGAGAAAGGTTTTTGCATCCAAAGTTTTTAAATCTGCAGAGGTGGACTTTCCAAATAAAATTTCGGAAGCTTTAACGGCTTTTTCATATTCTTCGGCACTGTGTACCGTTGTAGTTACTTCTTGAGCCAAGCGCTTTTGTAGCAGGCGCAAATGCGGAGCTTCTTTATGTTCAACAATTAAATTTTCAATTGTTTCTTTATCTAAAAATGTAAAAACCTTAATATATTTTTCGGCATCTTCATCGCTCGTATTCAGCCAGTATTGGTAAAACTTATACGGCGACGTTTTATTTGCATCTAACCATACGTTGCCTCCCTCACTCTTTCCAAATTTGGTTCCATCGCTTTTAGTAATTAACGGGCAGGTTAAGGCATACCCTTTGGTGCTGTCCATTCTTCTTAAAAGTTCAGTCCCGGTGGTAATATTGCCCCATTGATCGCTGCCGCCCATTTGTAGGGTACAGTTTAGGTTTCGATTAAGGTGAACAAAATCGTATCCCTGAATTAGTTGATAGGTAAATTCGGTAAACGAAAGTCCATCTGCACTTTCGCCGCTCAATCTGGTTTTTACCGAATCTTTTGCCATCATATAATTAACGGTAATGTGTTTACCCACATTCCGAATAAAATCTAGGAACGAAAAATCTTTAATCCAGTCGTAATTATTAACAAGTACAGCTTGATTTTCTGCTCCCGAAGAAAAATCTAAAAATTGCGACAATTGATTTCTAACACCTTCTTGATTTCTTTTTAGCGTTTCTTCATCTAATAAATTTCGTTCGCTATTCTTCATTGATGGATCGCCAATCATTCCAGTGGCTCCACCAACCAAGGCAACTGGTCTATGGCCGCAGCGCTGATAAAACGACAAGAGCATAATAGGCACCAAATTACCAATGTGCAGGGAATCTGCCGTTGGGTCAAAGCCCACATAAGCAGACCGCATAGATTCCATAAGGTGTGTTTCGGTTTCGGGCATTACATCGTGTATCATGCCTCGCCATTGTAGTTCTTCTACGAAATTTTTCAGCTTCATTTTTATAAAAATTTTGTGCAAAGATAAGGTTCTCAATTTAGAAATATGACCTGAATTACGATGCTTCCGTACATATTTAAGAAATGTTTAAATACGATATCTATTTTTAAGGCTTGCTTTTTAATTTCAATTTCGAAATAGATTTCAAAAAGAGTATTTTCGCATAATGATTTTAGTAACCGGTGGTACAGGCTTGGTGGGTTCGCACCTTTTGTATTTTCTATTAAAAGAAGATGCTCCTGTACGCGCTATATACAGAGAGAGTAGCGATATAAATGCCGTAAAAAAAGTATTTGGACTCTATACTTCGGAAGTAGATTTGCTTTTTAATAAAATTGAATGGGTAGCGGCAGATATAATAGATATACCCGCGCTTACCGAAGCATTTAAAAATGTTGCCACCGTTTATCACTGTGCCGCCACAATTAATTTTGAAGCTTCAAAGTATTCACTTTTAAAAAAGATTAATGAAGAAGGAACAACAAACATCGTAAATCTGTGCTTATCAAACTCTGTTAAAAAGCTATGTTATGTTAGTTCTGTCGCAACCTTGGGTAGCAGTGTGACCAAACAAGCTGTAAATGAAGAAACGCTGTGGAATCCCGATGAAAAAAACAATGTATATGCCATTACAAAATACGCTGCCGAAATGCAAGTTTGGCGCGGAACCCAGGAAGGTCTCGATGCTATAGTTGTAAATCCCGGAATTATTTTAGGTACATCGCCACAGGATGGTGGAAGCAGCCGTATTATTTCACTAGCGAAACGAGGTATATCGTATTATCCTTCGGGAACTATGGGAATTGTTGACGTAAAAGATGTAGTACGCGCAATGATTGCCTTGATGAATTCTGAAATAAGCAATGAAAAATATGTGTTGGTAGGCGAGAATATATCGTACAAAGATTTACTTTCAAAATTAACACGATTATTTGGCAAAAAACCGCCCACTAAAAAATTATCCCGCCAATTAATGTATTTTTTAAGTACGATGGATTGGCTTGCAAGTAAATTGTTTAATACCAAGAGAAACCTAGTAAAACCGATGGTTCGCTCTATGTTTAAAGATTCGCGATACGATGCATCAAAAATTGAAAACGCCATTAATTTTCAATTTACCCATATAGACGACACGCTTAAGCGCGTAACAGATGAAAACAAATAGTTTTTAGATTAAACTATCTTTTAGGGGTTCGTCTTCTATTATTTTTTCAAACTTCTTTTTCCCGACACTATCGTTTAAATCTCTTTCCATTTCGCGAATACTGTCTAATTTATGCTGCATTTGCTTGAGTCGAGTTTCAACTTTTTGAAAAATTTCCATATAGCTATTTACATCCGCGGCGTAATAGGCATTGCTTTTGGCAAATTGTAGGCTATCCACCCCAAAATTGTTATAAATTATTGAATCTAGAATTACGCCCTTATCTATAATAGTTTGGTTGTTTACACTTCGCGCAGCATTGGCCAGATACGATTCGGTTAAGATATCTATCATTTTATCTTTAGAAATAAGGTTTTTTGGTTTTTTTGGTTGTTCCACATTTTGACAACCAAAAAAGCTTAAAACACATACAAAAATAAATAGCCAGTATTTCATTATCTATCAAAGGTTAATCTTTCAGCATTGCTTTTATTCGGAAATTTGAAGTTTTCATACACAACAACACCATTCACCAAAGTATGGGTTATACGCGATTTAAAGATAGTACCTTCAAACGGAGACCATCCGCATTTATAAAGTATATTCTCCTTTTTTACGTTCCAAGGTGAGTTTAGATCTACCAGAACCAAATCGGCTTTATAGCCTTCCCTTATAAATCCGCGTTCCTTTATTTGAAACAGAATGGCAGGGTTGTGCGCAAATTTCTCCACAATTTTCTCTATAGAAATTTTGCCTTTATGATACATTTCTAACAGGGCCACCAAGCCGTGTTGCACCAATGGTCCTCCAGAAGGTGCGCTTAAATATTTATTATTTTTTTCTTCTATCGTATGTGGTGCATGGTCTGTTGCAATTACGTCTATACGGTCGTCCAGCAACGCCTTAAGCAAACCATCTCTATCCTTTTGAGTTTTTACGGCGGGGTTCCACTTTATTTTTGTGCCTTTTAGTTTGTAATCTTCTTCAGAAAACCACAAGTGATGTATACAAACTTCGGCTGTGATTTTCTTTTCGGCCAATGGTTTTTTATTGCTAAAAAGATGTGTTTCTTTTTCAGTTGAAAGATGAAATACATGTAAGCGAGCCCCTGTTTTTTCGGCAAGTTTTATGGCTCTAGAAGAAGAAATATAACAAGCTTCCTCGCTGCGGATTTTTGGGTGAAGTGCAATTGGAATATCCTCTCCGAACTCCTCTTTTGCTTTTTCTAAATTCTTTTTAATAGTGTCTTCGTCTTCGCAATGGGCAGAAATTAGCAACTTGGTTTTACTGAAGATTTCCTCCAGTATCTTAGGATCGTCCACAAGCATATTTCCCGTGGAGGAGCCTAGAAATAATTTTAGTCCCGCCACTTTCTGTGGATCAACTTTTAAAATTTCGTCTATATTATCGTTCGTGCCTCCAAACATAAAAGAGTAATTGGCCCACGACGTTTTTGCCGCAATATCAAACTTATCTTCCAGCAAGTTAATTGTTGTGGCTTGCGGGTTCGTGTTTGGCATTTCAATAAAGGAGGTAATACCACCGGCTACAGCTGCTTTAGACTCCGTTTCAACAGTAGCTTTATGTGTTAATCCTGGCTCGCGAAAATGTACTTGATCGTCTATCATTCCGGGCAGTAAATAACTTCCGTCTGCGTCTATAACTTTAGTTTCGGCAGATTTCATACTTATGGTTTCAGAAATTTCTGCAATACGGCCGTCTTTAACGAGAACGTCTCCCTTTACAATTTTTCCTTCGTTTACTATGTTTGCGTTCTTAATTAAAACTGATTTCATCTGTAGCTTTTATACTTTAATTTACCCAATAAAACTTTTTTAAAAAAAATCCTACCCTGTATTATTTGTTTAATGAAATGATTTTTCATTAAATCGTTTACGGTTAAATACACTTTTAAATTTCATTCCTATCACCCCAAAGATAGCCTCCGAGATAATGCCTGAACTCATTTTGGACTCTCCCTTGGTTCGGTCAGTAAATATAACGGGGACTTCCTTAATTTTGAAATTGCTTATGTAGGCTTTAAACTTCATTTCTATTTGGAAGGCATAGCCCACAAAACGTATATTGTCTAGGTTTATTTTCTCTAAAACACTTCGTCTATAGCAAATAAATCCGGCGGTGGCATCATAGATGTTCATTCGCATAACAAACTGCACATAGCGCGAGGCAAGCCACGAAAGCAGTACCCGGCTCATAGGCCAATTTACAACGTTTACACCTTTTACGTAACGGGAGCCAATGGCAAGATCGTTTCCGTTTTTTTGACAGGCGTTAAACAACCGTATAAGATCGTTTGGGTTGTGGGAAAAATCGGCATCCATTTCAAAAATATAGTCGTAGTTATTTTTCAATGCCCACTTAAATCCAGCAATATAAGCTGCTCCCAATCCCTTTTTTTCAGCTCTATTCAGTAAAAAAAGTTTTTCAGGATACCTGCTAAAATAGTTTTCTACGAGTTTTGCAGTACCGTCCGGCGAGTTATCATCTACAACCAACACGTGAAACTCGCGCTGCAAGGAAAATATTGTGCGCAGCAACCGCTCTATATTTTCACTTTCATTGTAGGTTGGCACCACCACTACCGCCTTAGACATACTGCTATTTTTGCGCAAATGTACCCTTTTTTGAAGAAACAAATGTGAATGAAAATCTAATTCCGAGGCTAAAAAGGAATTATATTTTACTGTACCTTTACCAAAAAAATTGAACGCAGATTATAGCTATAGACTGATAGAAGCCATAGATTGGGCTACCTACTTGCTGCTGGGCTGCTTTGTATTTTACGCAGTTGCCAAATATTACTATCCAAGACGCTTTCACGAATTTTCGTTGTTGCCCTTAACAAACCAGTACTTTTTTGTACACGGTAAAAACGACGAATTAACGCATCCGTTTAACATGATTTTATTTGTGACACAGATAGTATGTGTTTCACTTTTTATATTTCTGTTATTTAATACTTTTAATCCAGAATTGGTTAAAAATAACGACTGGCTGTTTATACAAATTTGCACCGCCTACACCACATTCATCTTGATTAAATTCGCCATTGAGAAAATTGTCGCGAATATTTTTTCAATAGATGATCTAATCAATAATTATTTATATCAAAAGTTGAGTTACCGCAATTTTTTAGGAATATTCTTTTTTGCTGGCAATCTATTCTTTTTATATATGTATCCGCCTACCCCAATGTCGCTCATTATCTTTGGGGGCTTTGCCCTGTTGCTAAACGCTACTGCACTGCTTTACAGCTATAAGAAAAATGGAAAATTGATTTTCCGCAATTTCTTCTATTTTATTTTGTATCTTTGCGCACTTGAAATTTCACCTTATATCATCCTTTACAAGAGCATTGTTTAAGATTTTATATTTAAAAAAAATCAAGACTACCTATGAAAGTGAAAACTATTTTGGTTTCCCAGCCAGAGCCTAAGATTGAAAACTCCCCCTATTTTGAATTAATTGAAAAGCAAAAGGTGAAAATAGATTTCCGGCCCTTTATTCATGTGGAGGGTGTTTCGGGCAAAGACGTTAGAGCCCAAAAAGTAGATCTTGCCAAATATACAGCGGTTATTCTTACAAGTAGAAACTCTGTAGATCATTATTTCAGAATCGCCGAAGAGCTTCGCTTTAAGGTGCCTGATTCTATGAAATATTTTTGTTTAAGTGAAGCCGTTGCTTATTATCTTCAAAAATATGTAGTGTATAGAAAACGAAAAATTTATGTGGGAAAACGTACTTTTTCTGAACTTACGCCACTTATTAAGAAATATAAAAATGAAAAATTCTTACTTCCTTCTTCAGACAAATTGAAGCCGGAAGTTCCAGAAATACTCAACGATCTGAAAGTAGATTGGAAAGAAGCAACTTTTTACAAAACTGTTATTAGCGATCTTTCAGATTTACGCGATGTTTATTACGATATTCTGGTGTTTTTTAGCCCCAGCGGAATTCAATCGTTGTTCGAAAACTTCCCAGATTTTGAACAGAAGGATACACGCATTGCCGTATTTGGGAACACAACGGTAAAAGCAGCTGGCGAACAAGGCCTACGTGTAGATATACAGGCGCCAACACCAGAAACACCTTCTATGACCATGGCTTTAGAAAAGTACATTAAAGAGGTAAACAACAAAAAATAACTTTACCTACTTGCTAAATAAAAAAAGGCTCGCCATATTGGCAAGCCTTTGTTTTATAATTATCTCAGGAAATTATTCTGAAACTGGTGCTCCTGCTAGTATTTCGTCATTGGCGTACGATTCAAACTTGGCAAAGTTTTCCTTAAACGAGTTTGCCAATTCTTTGGCTTGAATATCGTAAGCTTTTTTATTCTTCCAAGTATCTTTTGGATTTAAAATTTCGGCTGGAACATTGGGGCAGGATTTTGGCATCATCAAGTTGAAAATTGGATGTTTTTCAAATTCTACATCCTTTAGTTTTCCATCTAGTGCAGCTGCAATCATAGCACGGGTATATTTAAGCTTCATACGGCTTCCTACACCGTAGGGACCGCCGGTCCAACCTGTGTTTACCAACCAAACATTAACGCCAGAATCTTTCATCTTTTTGCTTAACATTTCGGCATATTCGGTAGGGTGAAGCAGCATAAACGGCGCTCCAAAACAAGCCGAAAAGTTTGGTGTTGGTTCGTTAATTCCATCTTCGGTACCCGCCACTTTGGCTGTATAACCACTTATAAAATGATAGGCCGCTTGTCCCGGAGTTAGTTTTGAAATAGGAGGCAATACCCCAAATGCGTCTGCCGTTAAAAAGAAAATGTTCTTTGGGTTTTCACCAATAGACGGCACTTGAATATTATTAATGTGGTAAATAGGGTAGCTTACACGTGTATTTTGTGTAATTGAAGTATTGGAAAAATCCACCTCGCCCTTATCATCCATGATTACATTTTCAAGGAGGGCTCCAGGCTTTATTGCGTTAAAAATATCTGGTTCGTTCTCTTCAGAGAGGTTTATTACTTTTGCGTAACAACCACCTTCAAAGTTAAATATTTTGTTGTCTGCGGTCCAACCGTGTTCATCATCACCAATTAACTTTCGTTCCGGATCTGCAGATAGTGTGGTTTTTCCAGTTCCAGAAAGCCCAAAGAAAATAGCGGTTTCTCCATCATCACCCACATTTGCCGAGCAGTGCATTGGCATGGTGTTTTTATTTACTGGTAGTATAAAGTTAAGGGCAGAGAAAATTCCTTTTTTAATTTCGCCGGTGTAGCCTGTTCCACCAATTAAGGCAATTTTTCTAGTAAAATTTAGAATTGCAAAATTGTGTTGTCTGGTGCCATCAACTTCTGGGTCTGCCATAAATCCCGGAGCATTTACGATAAGCCATTCGGGATCAAAGGAAGCCAATTCATCTTCATTTGGACGCAAAAACATATTGTGGGCAAATAAATTGCACCAAGGTGTTTCATTAATTACACGTATATTTAATTTGTAGTCTTCATCAGCGCAGGCGTAACTGTCGCGCACATATACTTCCTTTTCAGAAAGATAATCGGTAACCCGATCATATAGTTTATCAAACATATCAGATGGAAAGGGAATATTTATATTTCCCCACCATACTCTCTCACGGGTAACATCGTCTTTCACAATAAACCTATCTTTAGGAGACCTTCCAGTAAATTCTCCCGTATTTACTGCCAGGGCGCCACTAGCGGCTTCAGTTCCCTGTCCTTTTTGTAATGTTTCGCTGTGAAGCTCTTGAGAAGAAAGTTGATATTTAACTTTTGCGTTTTTGATTCCGTATTTTTCAATCGAAATCGTTTTCGTAGCTTGGTTTTTATCGACCATACCTTTTTTAGATTTTGTAGAGTACAAAAGTAGCAAATCTTATAGAGATTGAAGAAAAATAAAAAAACAATTATTACTTCTTTAAGGAAAGCACCGAATAGCCCAAATAAATCCAACCTATTATAAACGTTAATCCGCCGAGAGGCGTAACAAAACCAATACTAGCCGAATTAAAAGGCAAAATTTCGTTTAATGCTAGCAAATAAATTGAACCTGAAAAAAACAGTATTCCTATTATAAAAAACCAGAATACCGTTTTTTTTATTTTTAATGGAATAGCAGGTGCCAATCCCAATGCCAAAATAGCCAAACAATGATACATTTGGTACCGTACGCCCGTTTCAAAAGTTACCAAGGCCGCGGGCGCTACCAAATTCTTTAAACCGTGCGCCCCAAAGGCTCCAATTGCAATGGTAGCAGCAGCAAGAAAAGTAGCCGTCACCACCATATTTTTATTGAAATCTGTCATTTTTAAATTTTGGAATTAGTAATTTCGTGCCATACAAAATCTACCCTCAAAGTTAACAAAAAAACTCCCCCGATGAGAAACATTTTAATTATAGGCGCCGGAAGATCTGCCGCAAGCTTAATACGTTATTTATTAGATAAAAGCGAAAAAGAAAACCTTTTTATTACCATAGGGGACATTTCCATACAGTCTGCGCAAAAGTTCACTGAAGGTCATAACAACGCACGCGGAATTTTGCTGGACGTATTTAACGAAGTGCAGCGCAAGGAAGCTGTTTTAAATAGCGATCTGGTAATTTCTATGCTGCCAGCGCGCTACCATATTGAGGTGGCCAAAGATTGTTTGGAATACGGAAAACACATGGTTACCGCTTCTTATGTAAGTAAGGAAATGCAGGCATTAAATCACAAAGCCGAAGCAAAAGGTTTGGTTTTTATGAATGAAATAGGTCTAGACCCTGGAGTAGATCATATGAGCGCCATGCAGGTTATAGACCGAATTCGTGCAAAAGGTGGTAAAATGCTTCTTTTTGAATCATTTTGCGGCGGTTTGATCGCTCCCGAAAGCGATAATAATTTGTGGAATTACAAATTTACATGGAATCCTAGAAACGTAGTATTAGCGGGCCAAGGCGGTGCTGCGGAATTTATTCAGGAAGGAAGGTATAAATACATACCGTACCACAGACTCTTCCGAAGAACCGAATTTATAAATATTGAAGGCTACGGAAAATTTGAAGTATTGGCAAATAGAAATTCGTTACAATACCAATCTGTTTACGGCCTCGACAATATTCTTACACTTTATCGCGGAACCATTAGAAGAGTTGGTTTTAGCAAGGCTTGGAATATGTTTGTGCAATTGGGAATGACCGACGATACATATACAATTCCGGATTCCAAAAACTTAACATATCGCGAATTTGTAAATTTATTTCTGGCGTATTCACCAACAGATACAGTTGAACTGAAACTTCGTTACGCGCTTAAAATAGACCAAGACGATTTAATGTGGGAAAAATTAGTGGAATTAGACATTTTCAATAAGGAAAAAACAATAGGTATTGAAAATGCAACCCCAGCCATGGCGCTTCAAAAAATATTGGAAGAAAAATGGACCTTGGCACCGGAAGATAAAGATATGATTGTAATGTATCACAAATTCGGTTACGAATTAGATGGTAAAAAACACCAAATTGACAGCCATATGGCTTTAATTGGCGAAGACCAAACCCATACGGCTATGGCAAAAACAGTTGGTTTGCCGGTTGCAATTGCTGCTGTAAAAATTTTAAATGGTGAAATAAATACACCCGGCGTTCAACGACCAATTGCAAAAGAAGTTTATGAACCAATTTTAAAAGAACTGGAGGAAAATGGCGTTATTTTCCGCGAAGAAGAAGTAAGATACCTAGGGTATAATCCAGATAACCTAAGTTAAAAATAATGCGCATTACACATTTACGATACCAAAAAAACCCGCGAAATTCGCGGGTTTTTTATTTCAATAAATTATTTAAAATCGTTTATTATCTTCTTCCCATGAAAATAGAGATAAAGTAAAGCAGGGTTGCTAAAGACCCAAGCGCCGCAACTACATACGTTCGCGCAGCCCATTTTAAGGCATCTTTTGCACCATCGTGTTCTTTTGGAGTAACCATATTATTGGTTTCTAACCAAACCAAGGCACGCTTACTCGCATCAAACTCCACCGGAAGGGTAATAAATGCAAATGCCGTAGTTACAGCGAAAAGTATAATACCAACGCCAAAAATCCAAGTGCCAAACGCCGAACCGGTTGCGAATAAAATAATACCCGCCATAATTACAAAATTAGACAGTTTACTGGAAACACTTACCGCCGGAACAATGGTTGATCGTAGCTTTAACCAACTATAAGCAGTAGCATGCTGCACCGCGTGGCCGCATTCATGGGCAGCAACGGCTGCCGCAGCTGCATTGCGCTGCATATAAACCGGCTCACTTAAGTTTACAGTTTTCTTGGCAGGGTCGTAATGATCTGTTAATTGACCGGGCACCGAAATTACCTGAACATCGGTTATACCGTTATCTGCCAACATTTTTTCAGCAATTTCCTTTCCGCTCATTCCATTCTGAAGATGGATTTTGCTGTATTCCTTAAATTTACTTTTTAGTTTATGGCTCACGTACCAACTCACCAAAAAAATAATTCCTGCAATTATATAGTATCCAAACATTTTTTTAGTTTTTAATTCTTACATCAAATTTAAGCAAAAAGCGTGCAAATTTTTAACCAACGATATTCACTATTTTTCCGGGTACGATAATTACCTTTTTCGGTGTTCTTCCCTCTAAATACTGGGCTGTCTTCTCATGTGCCATTACGGCAGATTCAATTTCGTCTTTGCTTAAATCTAATGGAAGTTTCATCGTAAAACGCATTTTTCCGTTGAAAGATATTGGGTATTCCTTTGTACTTTCAACCAAATATTTCTGTTCAAACTTTGGAAATGGCGCCGTGGAAATACTTTCTGAATGCCCCAACTTTTGCCATAGCTCTTCCGCAATATGTGGCGCATAGGGCGAAATAAGAATAATAAAAGGTTCCAATACTTCGCGCGAATTACATTTTTGCGCAGTAAGCTCATTCACCGCAATCATAAACGACGAAACCGAAGTATTAAAGCTGAAGTCTTCAATATCTTCCTGTACTTTTTTGATGGTTTTATGAAGCGTTTTTAAGGCCTCCCCCGACCCCTCCAAAGGGGGAGTGTCTGCGACGTAAAATGAATCATCTGGGCCCGAATGGTACAATTTCCAAAGTTTTTTTAAGAAGCCGTGCACGCCGGTAATTCCCGCAGTGTTCCACGGTTTTGCTTGTTCCAACGGTCCGAGGAACATTTCGTACATTCTTAGAGTATCAGCCCCGTATTGGTTGCAAATATCATCGGGGTTTACCACGTTGTATTTGCTTTTGGACATTTTTTCTACTTCGCGGGAAACTTTAAAGTCCCCTCCCGTCCTCCCCAAAGGGGAGGAGTTTGGTTCGTAATTACTTCCATCTTCTAAAATAAAAATAGCGTCTTTATATTCTTCACGCCAGTTTTTAAAGGTTTCTATGTCTAATTCATTTGAATTGTTTACAAATGAAACATCTGAGTGTATTGGTTGCGTATTATAATCTTTGGCCAAAGTAGCAGAAACAAACTTATTTTCTCCTTCAATTCGGTGCACAAACGCACTCTCCCCCAAAATCATTCCTTGATTTATCAGCTTTTTAAAAGGTTCCTCTACGGGCACCAATCCGCGGTCGTGCATAAACTTTACCCAAAAACGGCTGTACAACAAATGGCCAGTTGCGTGCTCGCTTCCGCCTATGTATAAATCCACATTTTTCCAATAATTTAATGCTTCTTTTGAGGCGAAAACTTCGTTGCGCATTTCACTTTCCATATATCGGAAAAAGTACCAACTGCTGCCCGCCCAACCCGGCATGGTGTTCAATTCCAAAGGAAAAACGGTTTTGTAGTCAATCAACTGACAACTGACAACTGACAACTGTTTTTCATCCCACGCCCAGTCATCGGCGCGGCCCAACGGTGGCTCGCCTTCTTCGGTGGGCAAATATTTTTCAACATCGGGGAGGCGTAATGGCAAACATTTGGTTGGAATTGCATATGGCATTCCGTCTTTATAATAAATCGGGAAGGGCTCACCCCAATAGCGCTGGCGGCTAAAAACTGCATCGCGCAAACGGTAATTTATTTTTCCTTCTCCAATTCCTTTTTCTTCCAAAGCAGTAATTATTTTTTCCATTGCTTCGGAATAGTTTAACCCATTTAGGAAATCGCTGTTGGTGATGATTGTATTTTCTTTATCGGAATAGGCTTCCTCCGAAATATCGGCATCTTTAAAAATATTAGGAATAGGGATGTTGAAATGCTTGGCAAATTCATAATCGCGCTGATCGCCGCAGGGAACGCTCATAACGGCACCCGTTCCGTAGCCCGCCAACACATAATCGCCAATCCAAATTGGGATTGGTTCTTTTGTAAACGGATGCTCTGCATACGCGCCGGTAAACACACCTGTTATGGTTTTTACATCGGCCATTCGTTCGCGTTCGCTGCGTTTTGCGGTGGCTTCAACATAGTTTTCTACGGCTTCTTTTTGTTCAGCGGTAGTGATTTTTGAAACTAATTCGTGCTCTGGCGCCAAAACCATAAAACTTACACCGAAGATTGTGTCGGGACGGGTTGTAAACACGGGAATTGTCCCCCTTGCCCCCAAAGGGGGGATTAAGGCCTCCTCTAAATCCTCTAGTTTGGGTATGATTTCTAAGGTTTCATTAATTTTTGAAATCACCTTTTCTAGATTGTGAAAGACTTCGTTATTGGTAAAACGTAAAATTTTAAAACCTTTTTTTTCTTTTAAAAGCAATTCCCGCTCTCCATCCTTTTCTAATTGATATTGATGAATTTCACCATCAACTTCAATTATTAATCTTTTAGAAAGACAAACAAAATCAACTATATAGTTGTCGATGGGATGTTGTTGACGAAATTTATATCCCGTTTTTTTTGTTTTTAATTCGTTCCATAAAAGTGCTTCAGCTTTCGTTGGATTTTTACGCATTTCTTTAGCTCGCGAAAGTAAAGTGCCAATTATTTTGGAATTGCCTGTTAAATACTCAGCACTACTTGCCCCCCCAACTTCGGAGGGGGTTAGGGGGAGGACTTTGAATTCTACGCTTGCTCCCTTCGAACGCCCAATCCAGTTGGTTTGGGAATCCTTCAATGGTTGCGGCCAATCTATATTCTCGAGTCCGTCAAGCAAACGCTGGGCGTAAGCGGTAATACGCATACTCCATTGTTTCATTTTTTTTCGAACAACAGGATAGCCACCGCGTTCGGAAACGCCGTTTACTATTTCGTCATTCGCCAAAACGGTACCGAGTTGCGGGCACCAGTTTACTTCCGTTTCGGCTAAATATGTTAATCTGTATTTTAGAAGAATTTCCTGTTTTTCGGTTTCTGAAAAATCGAGCCATTCCGAAGCCGTAAAATGTGCAATTCCATCATCACAAACCGCATTTATATGAATATTTCCTTCAGAAGAAAAAATACTTCGCAGCTCTTCTATTGAACGTGCCTTGTTTAAATCTGTATCGTACCAACTATCAAACAACTGCAGAAAAATCCACTGGGTCCATTTATAATATTCGGGATCGCTGGTGCGCACTTCGCGACTCCAGTCAAACGAAAACCCTATTTTATCGAGTTGTTTGCGATAACCATCAATTTTATTACCACTGTTATCTACGCCACCTTCAATATTCACTTTAGTGGTTTGTGCCGGATGTTGCCCCGTTTGTATGGCGTATTGCTCTGCTGGCAATCCAAAAGAATCATAGCCCATAGGGTGCAAAACATTAAAACCTTGGTGGCGTTTAAAACGCGCATACACATCGCTGGCAATATAGCCTAAAGGATGCCCAACATGCAGACCCGCACCGGAAGGATAGGGAAACATATCTAAAACGTAATAGGGCTCCCCCAGCCCTTCCGAAGGAGGGGATCCTGGATTTTTAGCCTTAAAGGTTTCGTTTTCGGCCCAATGTTTCTGCCACTTTGCCTCTATTTCGTTGAAGTGATATTTGCCCATCTTCTTTTATTCTTTTGAAAAATTATTTCCAATGTTGGAAAGAGCGGCAAATTTAAGGTTTATTAGAACAAGTAAAAACCTTAATAATTTAAAAGTTTGGTTGAAGTAAGTTTCCCGAATAAAGCACCCAAGCAATAGATAAAAACGCCACGATATTTATTGCTATTCCGAAGTACTTTAATTGCTTAACGGTATAAGGCTTCTCTTTAAAGAAAACAAAAATATCTAAAACAAGCCATAGTGAAAAGGCTGCTAAAAAACCGGACAGCACCCACTCATTAAACCAGTAAAACAGTATAAATACTTCGGTTAAAATTAAAATGAGCACGAGGAGTTTTGTTTTTTTTCGTCCCAATAAAACGGCCGTTGTTTTTTTACCGGCTAAAACATCGGTTTCAATGTCCATAATTTGCCCAGCCAATTGTGCGTGAAAAGCAAACAACAATAGATATAGAAATGTTTGCCAAGGCAGCATTTCCAAATCATTTAATAAAATACTAAAAAGTGCCGTAAAGAGATAGCCCACTTGAAATAAAATTTCGAGTGGCGGTCTACGCTTAATTCGAAAGGGCTTAAAATTGTAAATAATATTCATCACAATCATAAAGAGCAATAACAGAAACATTTCTCTTCCTTTTAAATAAGAAAAGAAAGCTACGCAGGGTAAAATAACGGCGGTAATTTGCCAAAAAACTGGTTCCAGTTCCTTTTTGTTAAATTTAGGACCAAAAAGATAATTGCCCTTTCGTGGATTTAAAACATCTGCTTTGCCATCTGTAAAATCGTTTAGTCCGTATAACAAATAATTCAACGGAAATGTAACAAAAACCAGACCTACCCAAAAGAGGGGCGTCTCCCAGAAACGCGAAGCTAAGTCAAAGGGAACTAAATAAATCCAAATAACTGGAAACCAAAGTCCCGGTCGGGAAATTTTTAACGATTTAAGCAGGTGTTTAATAATTTTAAAAAGTTTAAGGCTACACAAATTTAAACTTAATGTAACAATTTGGAAACTTTCTACGTTGTTTAACACAAGATGCAAAATTACTTGTATTTTTACGCCAAAATTCAACAAAACCTATGAGCTCCTCTTTTGAAAAATATCAAAAACGCAGATTGATTTCTTCCTATTTTTCTGTAGTTATAAGTATTTCATTGGTGCTCTTTCTATTGGGATTACTAGGGTTGCTAGTTTTAAATTCAAAAAAAGTTGCCGATTATTTTAAAGAACAAATTGCAATAACGGTATTTTTAAAAGACAGTGCCAAAGAAGTTGAAATTACCCAATTAAAGCAAAGTCTAGCATTGGCCGAATATACGAAGTCTGCAGCTTTTGTTTCAAAAGAAGATGCCGCCAAAGAACACCAAGAAACTTTGGGCGAAAATTTTATAGAATATTTGGGTGAAAATCCGCTACAAAATAGTATCGATGTTTATATTTTGGCAGATTATGTTACGCCCGAAAAAATGGAAAACATAACTAACGAGTTAAAAAACAAGGATTTTGTAGATGAGGTTATTTACGATAAACCCCTAATTGCACAACTTACAGAAAACGTAAAACGCATTAGTTTTTGGGTATTGGTAATTAGCGCAATTTTCACATTTATTGCAGTTTTGCTCATTAATAGCAGCATCCGGCTAAGTATTTATGCAAAACGATTTACCATAAAAACCATGCAAATGGTTGGAGCTACTAAAAAATTTATACGCAAACCCTTTGTATGGAAAAGTGTTCGCCTAGGCATAATAGGAGCTATTGTGGCCATGATTGGGATGGGATTGGTGCTCTATTATTTAAATCAAAGCTTCCCACAATTACAATTATTGGGCGACCCTGTGCTTTTGGCAGTACTATTTGTATTTATATTTTTAATGGGCGTTTTAATAACCTGGATTAGTACCTTTATTGCCACACAACGGTTTTTAAATTTACGCACCGATGATCTGTATTATTAAATTTTATAAATTATTAAATAGTCCTATTTAAAAAACGAAAATTCACAACTTGTAATTCTATTACCATGGGAGAAAAAAAACGAAAAGAAGATTATAAACCCGTATTTGTATTTGAAAGAAAAAACTACAAATTTATGCTTATTGGCGTGGCGTTTATAGCTTTAGGTTTTATTTTAATGACAGGAGGTGGAAGCGACGATCCCAACGTTTTTAATCCCGAAATATACAATTGGCGCCGCATTCGCTTAGCGCCAGCCCTGGTACTTTTAGGATTTGCCATTGAGGTGTATGCAATATTATTAAAACCCGAGAGTAAAGAAGAAAATTAAATGGATTATCTAGACGCTATTATTCTTGGTGTTGTTCAAGGTTTTACTGAATTTTTACCCGTTTCATCAAGCGGACATCTTGAAATTGGGAAAGTAATTTTAGGAGACACCTCATTACCGGAAGAAAGTTTGCTTTTTACGGTGATTCTTCACTTTGCCACCGCGCTTAGTACAATCGTAGTATTTAGAAAAGATATTATTGAAATTATAAGCGGACTATTAAAATTTAATTGGAATGAAGAAACACAATTCTCGGTAAAAATTATTCTATCCATGCTTCCAGCCGTAATTATCGGTTTGCTATTTGAAGAAGAATTAGAGTCGTTTTTTGGAGGCAGCATTGCATTTGTTGGCGCTATGCTAATTATAACCGCAGTGTTATTATGGCTGGCAGATAGATCTAAAAATACCGGCAAACCCGTTACTTTAAAAGATTCAATTATTATTGGGGTAGCGCAAGCTATAGCTATGTTACCCGGTATTTCCCGAAGTGGCGCAACAATTTCAACGTCTGTACTTTTAGGAAACGACAAAGCCAAAGCGGCAAGATTTTCATTTTTAATGGTAGTACCGCTCATTTTTGGTAAAATAGCAAAAGATTTATTGGGTGGGCAGATTTCAACCCATAATACAGACTTTGGCGTATTGAGCGTTGGGTTTATCGCAGCCTTTATTTGCGGCCTTATAGCTTGTACCTGGATGATTTCCCTTGTGAAAAAAAGCAAACTTCGATATTTTTCAATTTACTGTGTAATAGTGGGTATTGTTGCAATAGTAGCGAGCTTTTATATATAAATGACAGCAGAAGACTACAAAGCGGGTCAAGTAATTTTAATAGACAAACCATTGGAATGGACATCGTTCCAAGCGGTAAACAAAGTACGTTGGTTAATTAGAAAATCCTTCAACATTAAAAAAATAAAAGTTGGCCATGCAGGCACGTTAGATCCTTTAGCCACTGGACTTTTAATTATCTGCACTGGAAAATTCACCAAGCGAATAGACACATTTCAAGCTCAGGAAAAGGAGTATACCGGTACTTTTACCTTGGGAGCCACCACCCCGAGTTACGATTTAGAAACTGAAATAGATCAAACTTTTAATATTTCAGAAATCACTTCGGAAAAAATATACGAGGCCACAAAGCAGTTTTTAGGCGAAATACAGCAACAACCCCCCGTTTTTTCGGCATTAAAAAAAGACGGCGTACGCTTGTACGAATTTGCGCGAAGTGGCGAAAAGGTTGATATTCCATTTAGAACGGTTACCATTTCAGAGTTTGAAATAACTAAAATTGAAATGCCAAAAATTTATTTTAGAGTGGTTTGCAGCAAAGGCACCTATATTCGTTCTTTGGCGAACGATTTTGGAAAGGCGTTGGACAATGGCGCACATCTTTCGGCTCTTAGACGAACTAAAATTGGCGACTTTTCAGTAAAAAACGCAATTGATATTGAAGCATTTGAAAATTCGCTGACAAGTTAAAATATCATTAATACTGTCTTAATTTTCAGCGGTTTTGTGGAATTTTGCACAAAATTTCGGTACTTGTAAAGATGAATTTTAATTATTCGTATAGAGCCTTTTTGATCACTTCCCTGCTTTCGGGAAGTTTAGTGCTATTTCTGTACAGCGTAAAACTTTCAAAAGAGCAGGTTGCTCCAAACGAGGAAAGTTTCGATGTTGTTATGGCACCAGAAGAGTTGCTTCCCGAAGATATAGCTATTGCTAAGCTTTCACCTGAAAAGGTAAAAATTGAAACCAATCGAGCCTACAATCAAGCTGAAAAGTTTATTTCATCCGTAGAAAACGACAATCGTGAAATTACCGAAACAACCGAAGGAAAACTTCAAGAAATAAATGAAGCTATCACCAATTCAAAAAGCGATAATGGAGTTGGAACCACAGTTTTAACAAAGCCCGAAAAGGAAAACAAAAAAAAATTCTCCAATAGCGAAAGCAATAAAACAGATGAAGCCGTTGTAAGTAGCGGTAATAGAAATACAACTATAAGTTATCGCTTGGTTAACAGAAAGGATATTGAATTGCCCAATCCGGTTTACACCTGCTACGGTTCGGGAAAAGTAGTGATAAATGTTGAAGTAAATAATCTCGGGAAGGTGGTTAAAAATTCATATAACAAAAGTGCTTCATCTACAGCTAATGAATGTTTAATAGACGCGGCTTTGGATTATTCCAAAGAAGCCCGATTTAATACAGATGCAGTTAGAGAAAAGCAGTTAGGCACCATAACTTTTAACTTTCCGGGCCAGCAATAAAAATTTTGGTTGAAGATTTATCTTAAATAAAATACACGAATGAGCTCAAAAAAAGTACGTTGTGAGTGGTGCGGAACAGATCCGCTTTATGTAAATTATCACGACATAGAATGGGGCGTACCTGTGAAGGACGATAAAACCCTCTTTGAATTTCTATTATTAGAAACTTTTCAGGCGGGCTTAAGCTGGATAACCATTCTTCGGAAACGAGAAAACTTTAGAGCAGCTTTCGACAATTTCAACTATAAAAAAATAGCCAAATACGATCAAAAAAAGATTGACGAATTACTTCAAAATGCAGGAATTATACGCAATAAATTGAAAGTTTATTCTGCAGTTTCGAATGCAAAATGCTTTATGGAGGTTCAAAAAGAATTTGGTAGTTTTAGCAACTATATGTGGGGATTTGTAGACAATACCCCCATAAAAAATGCTTATAAAACCCACGCCGAAGTACCTGCCACAACCTTAGTTAGCGATGCTTTGAGCAAAGATTTAAAAAAGCGCGGTTTTAAATTTGTTGGAAGTACAGTGGTTTATGCACATATGCAAGCAACAGGAATGGTAAACGACCACATTAAAACTTGTTTTCGATACAGCGAAGTTTAATTATTTAAGCAAATTAGCGCTTTCCGATTTATTTGAATTTGCATACGCCACAGCTTTTAAAGACTGGGTATACTGGTAAGCCAGCGTTGGATCTGTATTAGATTTTTCAGAATAAAACTTTTGGAACCACGAAACAGCTTTGTCATATTCTCCTTTAAAATAATAGGCTGTTGCCAATCTTTCGTAAATAAACGGAGTGCCGTAGCCATCGCGCACTACTTGTTCATATACGCGTACTACATCTATCTGTTTGTTATCGTTTGTTTTAGATTGCGAAAATGAAAAGGTAGAAATACCGGCAAATAAAAGGAATACAAGTAGGTTTTGTTTTATAATCATCGGGGATATTTAGATTTTATAATCTACTTTTTTTACTAGGAATACTATTACTGATTTGTTTGGTTGCACAAAAAAACAATTAATAAATGAATAAATTGTCTTCCGTGTAAAATTTAACAAAAACACACTTGTTCTCTATTGTAGCCAACTGCATACGTATAAAAGCGCTGTACCAATTTTACCTTTCGGAAGGATTATAATTTTATAACCTTTTTATGTATTTGTCCGAAATTGCCTTCAAACGTTATTAAAAGGGTGCCCTGCCAATTTTTATTCAGATTTAAGGTTATTATTCCATTGCCATCTACAATCAGGGTCTCGTATAATTTTTGTCCCAAAAGATTATGGATTTTCACTGTAACGGGACCTTGAATTGAATTCAAATTAAAGGAAACTTTACCGGTAGTAGGATTGGGAAATGCCGCCGAAATATGGTTCTGCGCCCACTCTTCTACGGAAAGCGTTTCTACATTTATAGTCCAATATCCTTCTGGAGCCACAATGGGTCGGTTTAATTCTTTTCCTGAAATAGCTTTTGCCCAAATATAATATTCAATGTCTGTGGTTGTATTCGGGATGGTTAAATCTGCCGCCCAATTATCGCCATTGGAAGGTGCCATTTCAACCTCATTATAAGTGGTAGCACCCTCTTCTCGCCAAAAAACCTTTGCCTGTGCTACACCAGAAATATGTTTTATCATGGCTTCGATCATTACAGTACTTCCCGAGTTTGCTTCATCAATGGGTTGATGTACAATCCAAAGCGGATCTGCAACTCCAATAGTATGTGTTATACAGTGAATTGCCCCTAGGGAATTAATTAAATTTTCACCCGGATTATCTACGTCTATCCCTACAATATTATACCCCGGCATCAATTCTTGATATTGTGCTAATGCCGGCGCATCAACCTCTGGGCGATAGGTAGGAACCATAATGGTTTTATTTACAAAAACCGCATTGCTATATGTGTTGTAAGGGCCTCCTGTGTTAGGATAATTTCCGTTGGTACTTGGTGGCGCATCTATCCATTCAATTTCATAAGGCGTTCCGAAAGGAGATTGAAAATTATCTAAAACATACTGAATATTTGCTTCAATTTGAGGGCCATCGGCTATTCCTGGTGGATATTTGCTTACGAGAATGGTTTCTTCATCAAGCAATTTCATGTGCATATCAATATGGTGAATTTGGTCGTATGGCAGTGTATTCATTTTTACAAAGCGGTTTATACCCATGTAATCCTGCATAATATCGTCTATTTGCGATTCTGTTTTAACGCTTACGCCATAGGGGTTGCCAGCGGCATTTTCATTCAAAATTAATTTTGAGGCAAAAGCGTTGCCCAGTCCATCGCTCATATAATTCCCCCCGGTGTTTACCAAATCGTTGGTGCCAGAGTTAGTGGTATAAAGTGGAATGCCCACTTGTGCAGCATGAGCTATTGGCATAACATCATCATTTGGACGAGGCCGATTGTAAATCCAATCGGTTAATGCTAGTTCTCCAACATCGTCAGAATATATTGTATTTCCTGCATAATCGCGAATCCAGATGCTATCCCAATCAACATCTAAAAATGTTACATTTGAAATATCTACACCATTGGTTGTAAGGTAATTTGAAACATAAGTCTCATTTTGAGTAGTAATAATTACTTTACATTCCTGTACACCAGCCGCTACTATTTGCCGAAGAATATTTGGGTAATTGGGATTCCAAGTAACCAAAAGATATTCAACCTCTTCCCATTCAGCAGCTGCACGTACTGAACCGGATGGTGGTGGCGAGAATCGCGGACTTGTAAATTGATAATCAGAAACCAAACTTTTTTCGGTTTCAGATAAATTGTGCGGTAGGTTTTGTTTTTCTTGTGAAATGGCGAAAGCAGTCTGCAAGGCCATAAGTAATACCAAAAGGTATTTTGTGTAGTTGTTTTTCATTTGAATAACGGATTGTGGATTACGAAGGTAGGATTTTAAATTTTTTTTGAAGGATTAATTATGTGAAAAGAAAATACAAACAATTGAATAATTTTGTCTTCAGGAGTCTTTCAATTGTTGCTGAAGAACCATTTGTTCTTCAGTTTTAAAAAAATTATATCTTTTGTGCGCACCTTCAATATTAAATTCAATTCTTCCAAAATCATTATACCACTTTTTATTAAAAATCTTTATGTGGGAAATTTTTTCCATTTCGAAATGAACTTTTCGGTTCTGCAAAAAAGCATTTGTGGATTCTATATGGAGCATTTCATCTTCTATCCAAATTTTATCTATATATGAAATCCTAAACGAAAAAAAACATAAATCGCCCCAAGAGTAAATCCAGTTAAAAGCCCAATATTTAGAGGTATATCAAATAACAGCCAAACTATTCCCATACCTAATGGAAAGCCAATAAATGGGAAGTAACTATTATAGAGTATTTTAAAAGTTTTGTTCATTTAGTCCAAAATATAGTTCATTAAAAAACTATTCCTTAAAGCTTTAGCATCTGTAAAAACTCCTTCCTCCCAATCTCCTCCGCCCCCAAACTTTCCAAATGTTCGTTGTAAATCTGACAGTCTATAAATTTATAATTCTGACTTTTTACGTATTCCGAAAGGTGATAAAAAGCAACTTTTGAAGCATTGCTCACCAAACTGAACATACTTTCGCCACAAAACACTTTTTTCTGTGGAAGATCAACGCCGTAGAGTCCGCCAACTAATTTATTATCATGCCAAGCCTCGACAGAAATTGCATGTCCAGCTTTATGCAAGGCAATATACGCTTGTTGCATTTCCTCGGTAATCCAAGTGCCAGCTTGATTTTTGCGTGTAATGGTAGCGCAGCTTTTTATAACTTCCTTAAAGTTTTGGTTATATGTAATTTTAAACTTTTCATCTTGTAAAATTTTGCGAAAGCTTTTAGAAACCTTGAAATTTTCAGGGAACAAAACCATTCGTGGATTCGGGCTCCACCATAAAATAGGTTGGTTTTTTTCAAACCACGGAAAAATTCCAAAATTATATGCCAATAGCAACCGCTGCACCGAAAGATCGCCTCCTATGGCGAGTAGGCCATCGGCAGTTGCTTCGTTAGGGTTTGGAAACCAAAGTTTATGGGCTATATAATGCATTATTCAAATTTGCTAAAAATTATTGCATAAAAAAACCTCTGGGAAAATTTGATTTCTTCGAGGTTAATTTAAATTATATAAAATTATAGCCTTACTTAAAAGGGAAGGTCGTCGTGTTCTTCTTCATTAAAATCATTAGCAGGCTCAAAGGCTTCCGCAGGTGGCATCGGAGGCATGTCGCCACTAACTGGCGCTTGCGATAAGTTTTCAATTCGCCATCCTTGAATACTGTTAAAGTATTTGGTTTCGCCCTGAGGGTTTACCCATTCGCGACCTCGAACATTGATGCTTACTTTTACGTCCTGCCCTACTTTATAACTGTTCAACAAATCTGTTTTGTCCTGTACAAATTCTATCATGATATGTTGTGGATATTGCTCTTCAGTGGTAATTACCATCTCTCTTTTTCTGAAACCATTGTTGCCGTATTCTTTAGTTTCATCTATCATCTTAATTTTTCCTTGTAGTTCCATTGTTTTTATTTTTTATTCTTTATTGTTATTTTATATTCTTTGGATTCTATTTTCTACCCAGCAAAACTTTCCAAGCGTCGTCAACTTTTCCTTTTGAGAGAAAATCCTTTGCTTTCTTATGTATTGTTTCAGAATTGCTTGATGTTATTATTTTCTGCAATTCTTCCGAAGCATTAATAAAGGTATTGATTTCTTCTGAATTGGGAAAATTTTCTACGTTGCCCAGCATCCCTAAATCGTTACCTGTGAGCACCTTGCTGTGGCGAATTTCTTCGGGAAGCATATCTACACCCATCCCTAGCGATGTAAGTGGTTTTGGCACTTCGAACAGGCCTTCTTTGGCACGGCAGTACCAATTGCCTCCAAGTCGCGAAACCGTGTCAATTTTGAAAGGATCAATAGCGCCGTTTTCATCGAGAATTTCTTCTTTTATATGAAGCTTTACCACTTCACAAATTACCAAATTGCCTGCGCCGCCTTCGGTTCCGAGTTTAATTACTTCGTTTACTTTACACTCTAACTGAACCGGTGCTTCGGCTACGCGTGGCGGTTTTATTTTTTCAGAAGCCAATTCAGTAAAACCAGCTTTTTTAAATTCATTTACACCTGCGGCATATTCAGTTGAAGAAAGCGAAACTTGTTGCACCATAGCGTAGCTCACAATGTTTATAACCACTTCGGGCACTTCAAGCACATTTTCGTAGGTGTGTTTTGTAGTATTATCGCGTCCTCGTCTTGCGGGTGAAAACACCAAAATAGGTGGTTTTGCGCTAAAAACATTAAAAAAACTAAAAGGCGAAAGGTTTACCTCCCCTTTTTTGTTAATTGTACTTGCGAAACAAATAGGCCTTGGCGATACTGCGCCCAATAAATAGCCATGTAGTTTTGCGGTAGATAGTTGGTGTGGTTCAATAGATATCATTGTGGCAAAAGTACCCAAAGATTATAGCTTCTAAAAACATGATTGCACAATAATATTAACATATTTGCTTTATATTTAAACCTGCTTGGAAGGCAGACCTACAATTAACTTATCATTATGTTTCGCAACAAATCGCTATCCCGTTGGGGTTTTATTTTAGCTTCCCTTATTGTAATTAGTCTTATTTTGTGGAATACGTTTATTTTCTTCAATCAATTAAAGGAAAATGAACGAGCTAAAATGGAGATTTGGGCAGCGGCCTATCAAGAACTTCAGCAAAAAAGCACCACTGACGATCCTACCGTTGGTGAATTGGTTCTGTCAGTAATCCAAAGTAACACCTCTACGCCTATGATCCTTTATACGCTAAAGGAAAAAACGTACACAGAGCGTAATATTGATTCGTTGAAAGTTAATACCCTCGAGAAAAAACAGGAACTAATAAAGCAATATTCTTCGGAATATACACCTATTGAAATAAGAAATGAAGGCAAATTATATTCCACGATTTATTACGGAAACTCGCCAATTATAAATAAACTGAAATATTATCCTGCATTTTTAATTTTAATAATTTTTCTTTTCATTTTAGCTATTTATCTTTTTTATAAAACTTCAAAAGCTGCCGAACAGAACAAGCTTTGGGCGGGCATGGCCAAGGAAACCGCACATCAAATTGGCACGCCACTTTCGTCCTTAGTGGGTTGGACCGAGATTTTAAAAAGTGAAAATGTAAATCAGGAATACGTTCTTGAAATGGAAAAGGATATTTCGCGCTTAGAAATGATCACGGATCGTTTTTCGAAAATTGGTTCGGTGCCAAAACTGGAACAGCACGATTTAATTGAAGAAACAAAACACACCTTTCAATATTTACAAAAACGCACCTCTAAGCTTATAGATTTTCAACTAAATATTCCTGAAAAACCAATTTACGTACAATTAAATCCGCAACTATTTAGTTGGACGATAGAAAATTTGGTGAAGAATGGAATTGATGCGATGAAAGGGAAAGGTACAATAACAATTTCATTGGAAACAAATTCAAAATTTGCTTTTATCCGAATAAGTGATACCGGAAAAGGACTTACGAAAAGTGAATTCAGACGCATTTTTACTCCGGGCTACACTACAAAAAAACGTGGGTGGGGCTTAGGCCTTTCATTGGCGAAACGAATTATTGAAGAATACCACAACGGAAAAATTCGCGTAATAAAGAGTATTCCAAATCAAGGCACTACGATGGAAATTGCATTAAAGACTACAGTTTAATCATGAGCACTAAAATACATACTATACATACCGCGCGATTAAAAAATAATTGCCCAACGTGTTTTGGCGCAGACGGACTGGAATTTACGTTCACGCAGAAGGAAAAAGAAACACCATTTTATACCAAACCAACCTCACAACTATCCGAAAGGCTTTATTGCCATACTTGTAAGAACACTATTTATCCTGTAAACTGGACCGAAGATATTGAGCGGGTTTTTGAATACAACAAAAAAATAGCGGAAACCCATAAACAGTATTTACAGGTAAAACCGCTATTTTATATTATAATTTTGGTAGCAATTGTATTGACAGGCGTAGGAATTTATACTTTGTTCCTGACCTAAGACTTTAATTTCCCTCTAATTTCGAGTGCCAAGGCTTCAAACTCTTCTGAGGTCATTTTTACTTTTTTGGAGAAACGCATATCGTCCATATCGTTTAACGGAATAAGATGTACGTGCACGTGAGGCACTTCTAAACCAACTACTGCCATTCCCACACGTTTGCACGGAACTGTTTTTTCTAAAGCGCGGGCAATTTTTCTGGAAAATTGCATCAATTGTAGGTACAGGTGTTCGCCCATATCAAAAATCTTGTCTATTTCTTCCTTTGGAACACAGAGTGTATGCCCTTTTGTATTTGGATTTATATCCAAAAACGCAATAAAATTATCGTCTTCTGCAATTTTGTAACATGGAATTTCTCCATCAATTATCTGTGTAAAAATAGACGCCATAGTTAGTCTCTTGTGATTTCTAAAATTTCGAATTTAAGTATTCCATTTGGCACTTGTATTTCGGCAATTTCGCCTTTTTGTTTGCCAAGCAATCCTTTTCCGATTGGGGAATCTACGGAAATTTTTCCAGATTTTAAATCGGCTTCGCTTTGGGCCACTAACTTATAGGCCATTTCCATTCCATTGTTTTGGTTTTTAATCTTAACATTGGAGTGTACCAAAACCTTACTTAAATCTAATTGCGATTCGTCTATTAATCGGGCATTTGCCAAAATTTCTTCCAGTTTTGCAATTCGCATTTCAAGCATTCCTTGGGCTTCTTTTGCGGCATCGTATTCGGCATTTTCACTTAAATCGCCCTTGTCGCGTGCTTCGGCAATTGCGTTGGAGGCTTTTGGTCTTTCTACATCACGTAGGTGATCTACCTCATCTCTTAATTTTTTTAATCCTTCGGCTGTATAATAAGATACTTTACTCATAACTTCATCGTTTGTGCATTACAAACCCTTTTTTAATTCATTAAATTCTATATAATAAGATTCCCGCCTGTGCGGGAATAGAAAAATCCCATACGGCGACGGGATTGTGTTTAACAAATATACTAAAAATTTACTTGTTCCGTAATTTGTTGTAATTTCGGCCTTAAAATAGTTCATTTTAATTTTATGCGTGCCTTCTCATTGAAAACTCGCTTATAATGAACAACAACCGCCAGACCAAAGTTTGTCTAAATACTTTATACAGATGAAAACTAAGATTTTTTTACTTTTAATGCTTTCTATTTTCTTTTCTTGCTCAAAAAGCGACGATAAACGAGAACGAAACCCATATTTAACGGATCCTGTGGTTAATTTGAATTTAAATCTAAATTTACCAGAATACAACCCTTTAAAATTTCCAGGAAATTATGTGGTTACGGGCCAGGGCATTAAAGGCATTGTAGTGTATTGCGTTACCGAAAATCAATATTTGGCTTTTGATTTAGCAGACCCCAATCATGCTCCGAGCAACTGTTCCCGAATGGAATTAACGGGCGTTATAGCCAGCTGCCCCTGCGCTACTGATGAAAATGAATATTTTATAACCTCGGGACAGCACACTACAGAACCAGACGCCAAATACCCCATGCAACAATACAACGCGCAGAAAAATGGAAACACAATTGTAATTAGCAATTAAGTGTGCCATAAACGCGGTTACAAATTTTTAGATAATTTGCTAAAATTTTATGGTTGCACCCAGTAGAAAATTTATTGTTGCCTGCGGATAGTAGCCAGCGCCTTCAATCGTAGTAATTGTTCCTGGATTACTGAAATCATCATCGTAGGTATAAAAATAGCCGTTGGAAATATATTTTACATTAAAAATATTGTTTATCAATGCCGAAAAAACCACTTCGTTTATCCACGGAAGATTGTCTAAAGTATAAACAATATTTAGATCGTTAATAAAATAACTGTCTAATTTTGAAGCCTCACTGTCAATATTTCCCATATATTGTTCGCCTACAAATTTTGAAAGAAAGCCCAATTGTAATTTCCCGATTGGTGAATATTCCAGCATATTTCCCGCAACAACGGAAGGTGAAAACGAAATATTTGTATTTCCTAGATTTACCAATTCGCCATCGCGAGCGCTAACAAAATCTACGTTTTTATTTGTGCTTAAGGCAATATTTGGAAGAACGCGCAAATTCTTTAAAATCTGAATTTCGGCATCTACCTCCAATCCTAAACGGTAACTCTTCCCACTACTTGTTCTTAACGCAGCACCCACATCGTTCAATTCGCCGGAAAGCACTAGTTGGTCTTTGTAATTCATATAATACAAGTTTGTATTTACCTTTATTTTTTCTGAAGCAAAACGCCAACCCAGTTCAAAATCGTCTAATTTTTCAGGAGTTATAATTCCTTGTTCATAATCGTTTCGTGAAGGTTCGCGGTGGGCTTTTCCGTAGGAAAAATACAACTGGTTTTCAGTATTCATTTTATACGATAATCCAGCTTTGGGATTAAAAAAAGTATAGTTTTCATCGTATATCATTTCGACTAAATCTGAAGTAATCCCTGAAGTTTTATAATTTAAAAAGCGTCCTTGCAAATCTCCAAAAATGCTCCATTGCGAATTAATGGTATAAGTTGCTTTTGAAAAAACGGTAAATTCGGTTTTTGTACCATTGCTATCATAATAGCGATCGCGAATTTCAGAATCGCTGGCAAAGCGCGCCCAAATTACTTCTCCAAAATGATCGCCAGTATAGTAGCTATAAAATGCGCCACCTGTGAAATCAATTTTATTGTTTTTGTAATTTACGTTTGCATTTACTGCGTAAAAATTATTGTCTAACCAACGTCTGCGAATTACATCGGTTGTATTTATGGTATCGCCTCCAATTTCGAGAGGTTCAAAACCGTATGTTTCAAAATCCTCATCTTCTTTATACTGTTCAAAATACCCCTTTCCCTTTGTATAATTTAACGCTACATTGGTGCTCCAATTGTTATTGAAACGCTGGTTCCAAAGTAGTTGGTAGTGATCCTGTGCATAATTATCTACTTCCTTATCGTAAAACTGTGTATTTCCGTCTTCATCGGTGTACATTCCCGCAGTGTTAAAAGTCCTGTCGTTTTGCAATTTTTCCGGGTCTTCCAAACCGTTCCACGATTGGTATGTTTCTTCCCGTCCGCCAAAAACCAAGGCTTTAATTAAAGTGTTATCGGCAACAAAAGCACCTTGCAGGAAATATGATTTTAAGTCGGAACTGGCTCGGTCTATATACCCATCAGATTGTATTGTTGACAATCTTCCCGCTAATTCAAAATGCTCGGAAAGCAAGCCAGTACTGAACTTAACATTGTGTTTATGTGTATTATAACTTCCGAATGAATTTGAAATTTCGCCATTGGCTTCATTCGAAACTGCATCGCTCAACAAGTTTAAACTCGCACCAAACGCGCCGGAACCATTGGTAGAAGTTCCCACGCCACGTTGCAACTGCAAACTCTGCACCGAAGAAGTGAAATCGGGTAAATTTACCCAAAAAGAACCTTGACTTTCAGAGTCGTTATACGGAATTCCGTTCAAGGTTACATTTACGCGCGAAGCATCGCTTCCACGAACACGTATATAGGTATAACCTACGCCAGCCCCCGCATCGCTTGTTGTAACAACCGATGGCATATAGCTCAGCATATACGGAATATCTTGCCCGAGATTTCGTTTTTCAAGATCTTCTTTGTCTAGGTTTGAATGCGTAATTGGTGAATCTGCAGACACGCGAACCGCTTGTACCAAAACTTCGTCTAGAGTTTCCGATGATTCAACTAGTGTAATATTCAACTCTAAATTACCATTTACACTTACAGAGCGGCTATCCGGAACATAGCCTATATGGCTAAATTGAATACTGTGCATACCCGAATTTAGAGAAACTTTATATGTGCCATTAAAATCTGTAATGGTTCCGCCGTCCCCTTTTAAAATTACATTTGTTCCTGGCAATGGCTGTCCGTTAACATCAGTAACCACCCCCGAAACGGTAAATTCTTGAGCAAAAACGGCACTACTTAATAAAGTAAAAAAGGTAGAAATTAATAACTTTTTCATTCGTAATAATTTAAATTATACGAATAAAAGGGGCGTTATTCTTTGTTGATTAAATAGTTAAATAAAAAACCCTGAAAATAATACGTCGCGCATTATTACAGGGGGTTTACTGTGTTCCCTTGGCAGCATTACCCGCCCAGGTTCTTTGGGTATAATCTCAGCCAGAATGATTAACGATTGTTGATTTTCGATTAACGATTTCAGAACTACTTCTAAAATCAACAATCTTCAATCTTCAATCTAAAATCCCTTAGCACCCCTTTGAGATGTTGGGCAAAGATACATTCCTTTTTTACAATTCAAATTAATTTTCATATTCAATTTTTACCATATCCTTAATACTTCGCCTTTGCTTTAGTCTTTACATTTGGATAATGGCTACTGCAAAAAACAAGTTTACATTTAAGATTATTCTGAGCTACGTCATTCTGGGAGCTTTATCGGTATTGGTTGGCTTTTTTCTGTATTCTGAATTTAAAAAATTCAGCGCTGAAACCAATGAATCCACAGGCGAAAAGAAGTTTATTGAAACTGGAATTCTCATTAATTTACTTTATGAAACCGACGGTTTTTCGAGGCTCGCCCTTTTAACCGAAAATGATGATGATTTTCAAGCCTATATGGCCAAAACAGATTCGCTTTTTAAAAAGATTGAAGAAATAAAATCACTTACTTCCAATCAATTTCAAATAAAACAGTTGGATAGCGTACATGCACTATTAAAGGAAAAAAATGAAAATATTGAACAACTTCGAATTCTACGGCTAACAAATCAAAAAGACGCTTCGCTGGACGATATTATGCGCGAAGTGCAAAAACTGGAGGCTTCCGTGGGGCTAACCTCTGTAGAGTCATTAATCCGAAACCCAGCGAACTTAAGCAACAAAGAACGCAGAATTTGGCAAAATTACGCAGACTATCTCAATAGCGATAGACGGCGCGACACTTCTACTGTAAAGTCGAAAACCGTAGATTCTATGTTAATTGCCGCACGTTATATTGTAGCCGAAGCTAAAAAGGAAAATTCGCGAATTCGGCAATCTTTGATGCAAAAGGAAAACGAACTGATTAAAAACGACCTAAATATTTCGGAGCGCTTGCGCGAGATAATTGAAAGTTTTGACCGCGAAATAACCAAAAACAATACGCTTGAAAAACAACAACGCGGTGCATCGATGAAACGCACATCGGAAATTCTAAAATTTGCCGGGATTTTGGGAGGGATTTTGGTTTTACTGTTTTCGTATTTTATTCTTTCAGATTTTTTTAAAGCAGAGCGCTACAAAAAGAATTTGGAAGAATCTAAAAATTATGCCGAATCGCTTTTAAAAAGCCGCGAACAGCTTATTTCGACCGTAAGTCACGATTTAAAAACACCTTTAAATACAATTAGCGGTTATGCCGAATTGTTTGAAAATTCAAATCTTTCCGAAAAACAAAAATATTATTTGGGGCAGATTAATACGAGCTCGCATTTTATTTCGCATTTGGTTGATGATTTGTTAGATTATTCAAAACTAGAAGCTGGAAAACTGCCACTTGAAAGTATTCCATTTTCACTTGAAAATATAATTATTGATACGGGAAATGCCGTAAAACAACAATACTTACCGAAACAAGTAGCCCTTAAAATTTCGATTTCAGAAAAATTAAAAGCCAGGATTTTTGAAAGTGATCCGTTGCGAATTCGGCAGATAATAAATAATTTGGTGGGCAATGCTTTTAAATTTACCGAAAAAGGTAGCGTTGAAATAAAAGTGGTTGAAATAGAAATAAACAATGCAATTTCAACTGTTCAAATCTCCGTAATCGATACCGGAATTGGTATTTCCGAAGAAAAACAACAACTTATTTTCAACGAATTTACACAAGCCGAAACAGGGATAGCCCACAGATTTGGCGGTAGCGGCTTGGGACTCGCAATTTCTAAAAAACTAACTGCTTTGCTGGGCGGCCATTTAAATGTAAAAAGTGTTTTGGGCGAAGGGAGCACTTTTATTTTAACGCTCCCATTGAAAAATACATCGCGAATTTTACCTAAAAAAGTATCTAAAGAACAGCCTAATTTTCAAAATTTAAATGTTGTAATTATTGACGATGACGATGCCATGCGTGCGCTTTTACAGGAAATTTTTGGACAAATGAATATTGCTTCAAAAGCCTTTCAGAATTACAGCGATTTTAAAACATTTAGTTTCGATAACGGTTTCGATTTTATTTTAACTGATATCCAAATGCCCCAAACAGATGGCTTTTCAGTGCTAAAAAATTTAAGAAATGGCAACGTTTTTTCATATAAAAATCAACCCATAATTGCCATGACAGGCAACCGAGAGCACGCCCGTGAATATTATATAAAACAGGGGTTTGCAGAAATGCTTCCAAAGCCGTTTTCGAAGCAGGATTTGGTAGCCGTATTGGCTAATATATTTCCGACACAAAACCAATTTTTTGAGAATAGCTTCGATACTACAGCTAGTGAAAAAAGCCCATTAACGAATGACGTGATTGATCTTTCCCTGCTAAAGTCATTTTTGAGTACGCCCCAAGCCATGAATGATGTACTCGTGGTTTTTAATTCTCAAACTACTGAAGACTTGCAGCAGCTCACAAATTTAATTGAAGAAAAAGACTACAAATCAATTTCAGATTTAGCTCACCGAATGCTTACGATGTTTCGTCAAATTAAAGCAAAGGAAGTAATATTAATACTCGAAAAAATGGAGGATTATCCCCTGCAACGTATTCCCGAAAATTTTTACTTTACAATGCAAAGCGATTATAAAGAATTGGTTGTAGCAATTGGCGTAGTGCAAAATGCTCTTAAAAACGAAGTGTTTTAAAGTTCAATTTTATATAATTCTAACTTGTTATAAAGTGTTTTACGGGTAATATTTAACATTTTTGCAGCCTTCGTTTTATTGAAATCGGCTTCTTTTAGGGCATTTAAAATGAGTTGTTTTTCGTTGCTTTCCTTTGAAAAATCTACAGAATTCTTTTGCTTTTTTTCAGAAAATAAAACCTCTTTCGGAATAACCTCCAGCGGTATTACGGCTGAATTGGTTAATAAAACCGACCGCTTAATTACGTTTTTTAATTCGCGCAAATTCCCTGGCCAGGCATAGTTTTTAAACGCTTCTTCCACTTCCTTTGAGAGCCCGACAACTTCTTTTTGCAAAGATTGATTGGCTTCGGCCAAAAAGTATTCAGTAAACATAAATAAATCTTCTTTGCGTTCGTGCAAAGAGGGTATATGAACTGAAAATTCGTTTAAACGATGGTACAAATCCTCTCTAAATTTACCTTCGGAAACAGCTTTTAACAAATCTTCGTTTGTTGCAGATAGTATGCGAACATCTACATCTATTTCGGTATTGCTGCCCACGGGTTTTATACGTCGTTCCTGCAAGGCACGCAATAATTGAATTTGATTTTCATACGAAAGGTTTCCTACTTCATCTAAAAAAAGTGTCCCTCCATTGGCGGCTTCAAAATGACCCATTTTATCGTTAACCGCACCTGTAAAACTTCCTTTTACGTGGCCAAAAAATTCGCTTGCAGCAATTTCCTTTGGAATAGCACCACAATCTACCGCTACAAAATTTTTGTTATACCGGGAGCTATATTTATGAATTGCCTTTGCGGCTACTTCTTTTCCAGTTCCGCTCTCGCCCTGAATGAGAACGCACATATCTGTTGGTCCGACGAGCTTCAAATATTCGTTGAATTTTTTGGAAGATTCACTAATACCAACTACAAATTTTGTTTCGGGTGCCGAAATAGGTTCGGTTTTGGTTTCGGTGAAGTTTAAATCAACATCCTTTGATTTTGAAGTTTCTTCTTCAATAATCATTAATAGTTCCTCGGGCCGAAAAGGTTTAGAAATATAATCTAAAGCTCCCTTTTTAATTGCCTTTACGGCAGTATCTACTTCGGCATAACCTGTCATTAAAATAACTTTTGTATTTGGGGCTATTTTTTGGGAGAATTCCAAAAGCGCCAAGCCGGAGTCGTCTGGTAATTTTAAATCTGTAATCAAAAAATGGAACGTTTTATCGGTAAGCATTTTTCGAGCGTTTTCTCCACTGAGGGAAACCGAAACAGCAAACCCTTTTCGTTCCAAAAAAGTTGTAAGCATTTTTCCAAAAGCTACATCGTCTTCAACTATGTGTATTTGCTGCGCCATTATATATTTCCAGTAGGTAAAAATAGTAAGTAATTGAGCGGGTAATCTTTAAAATTATCACAAAAAAGGCGTCCAAAAATTTGGACGCCTTTCTCAGAAGTATTGAATCTAAAAATACCTGCAGCTTACTGCTTCTTTAATTCATTTTTAATCCACTCACCTTTTGCGTTTGCATAAACGGTTGCGCTTTTTGCATCGGCAGTTGCAAGTTCAATTTTATAGTCACCTTTGGCATTCACATAAGCTTTAGAGATAGTTGCATCGCTGAAATCTGCAGCTACTGCATCTTGAACACTCTGAGGTAATTCAGTAACCTTTACTTCTTTGTAATCTTGTGCTACTACAGAAACTGCTACAGATTCGGCTGCTGCATCTTGGGCGGCATCTAATCTGTTTTCTACTTGAACCTCAACTGCAGATTGCTTTTGTGCGGTCATTGCTGTTGCTTCCTTTTCGGTTTGTGCAGTTACTGCGGTTAACCCTCCTAATAAAATTGCTGTACTTAAAATTAACTTTTTCATCTTTTTGTTTTAAAAATTTATTTATTCGTTTCTAAGTTTGTTTGTTGTCTTGTATAATGAAAAAGTAGTGCCATAGAAATTTGGTTCGGCAAATACCCATTAACTTTCTATGATATAGCGTTTTAGCTAATTACTAAATATTTTGAAGAATTGAAATAGTGTGTAAAACAAAGAACAGTTGTATAAAAATTACACAACTATTGTATAAAGGCTAATCAATTTTGGGAGGTCGGCGATTAGATTTTTTGAGCGCGTGTTGTTTTTTAGATTTTAATCGTCGTTCAATAGCGCCTTTTGAAGGTTTGGTTTTTTTACGTTTTTTTGCAACTTTTAAGTTTTGCTGAAGAAGCGCCAGCAACCGTTCTATTACAATAGATTTGTTGCGATGCTGGCTCCGCGTTTCGCCACATTCTAACGTGAGTGTGCCATCGGAAGATATTTTTGTAGCCAATTTATTTCTAAGTCGTGCCTTTTCTCCTTCTGAAAGCGCCTGCGAATTTTCCAAATTAAAAGATAGCACAACCTTCGAAGCAGTTTTATTTACATGCTGCCCGCCGGGACCGCTACTCCGAATGCCTTTAAAATTTAGTTCTAATATTAAAATTTCTACATTCACTTGGGTTGGTGCGCTTTGTTTAAAAGATCGTTTACCGTTTTTACTGGGTTAAAGGTATTAAGGGGCACTTCAACAAAAACTGTATTCCAATTTGCCATAGCGCCATTCCAAAGGCCCGGCAATTCTAAGGCTTTAATAGGTTTACCGAGATACGATTTATTGGATATAAAACCTGCTTCGGGATCTGTAAAATTGAGCAGGTTAAATTTTTCACCCTTGTAATTACGTACACCGCAAACCAAATCAACAGGATTAAAATGCGTAGCTTTTGCCACCAGCTTTTGCTGCTGGGCATTGATTGTATCTATCTGCGACATTTCTACAATTTGATACGAAAGGTGCCCGTTTTTATCTTTTACTAAAAAAGGCCCACCGCCCGGTGCACCGGTATTTTCAACTACACCGCAAACTCGGATTGGCCGATCCAAAATGTTCAAAATTGCCTTTTTATCTATGGGTGTGTCAATAATTTTTAATTGTTCCGAAATAAAATTAGAAGCCAATTTTAAAACGTTTTCAGATGGATTATCTGACTGCAGTAATTCAATAAAACCAAAAATTTCCTGCTGAAGTGAAATCAATTTTCCAGCTAAAACCTTTTTCTGAAAAGCAATAGTTTCAATATAATTTTCAGAAACTACGTTGTCTATATTTTTAATAAACACAATATCTGCATCAATATCGTTTAAATTTTCCAGCAAGGCTCCGTGGCCCGATGGGCGGAAAAGCAAATTGCCGTTTTGGTCTAAAAACAAATCGTTATCGGGCGTTACAGCGACTGTATCTGTTTCATTTTTTTGAAAGGAATACGTTATTTTAAATGTTTTTCCAGTGCGATTCTCCACATTTTTCTGGATTTCTGCATAGCGCTTTTTAAATTTTTCTTCATGCTCTGCCGAAACTGTAAAGTGCAAATAGGCAGTGCCATTAGACGTTGCGTAGTGTGCGGCCTCAAATAATTGTTCTCCGAAAGCGGTAACGTAATTGTCGCCGTATTTGTGAAAAGGAACGAGACCTTTGGGTGTATTACTATAATTTAAACCAGTTTCCGCCAGCATTTCTTTTACAAATAAATAGTATTTCTTGCCTTTTTCGAAATTGTAATAATCGGGATATTTTATATCCAGTTGCTTAAAAACCAAATGTGAAAAAGCAAAGTCATCAAGTGCATCGAAGAATATCTGTACATTTTTATTTTCTGTTTTTTGAAGAAATTCATCTATATTTTCTGAAATAGTATAATCTTCCAAAAACTCGTGTAGAAACTTAAACATGCGCGTGGCCGCACCAGAAGCGGGAACAAATTTCAACAGGTTTAGCTTATCTTTTTGACCTTCAAAAAGATTGGCGAATTGCCTTTGTTCCGCTTCGGAAAAAATGTTTATCCCGTTGTTTGGCGCTGCAGGTGCAATTATCTGCGCAAACGGAATTCCATTTTTAAATATTTGCAGTTGCCGGTCTATGTCGGCTTCGGTTAGGCCGTGTTTTTGTATTTGCTGTATGTTTTTTTTGGTAAACATTTTTCAATTTTTTTCTATGTACTCTGTGTATTTGTAGTTTGTATTCTGCACAGAGGCTAGGCGTGTACGGAGGGTTTTAATTTTGTAAAAGAGCATTAATTATTTCAACCGCCTTATTAAATCTTTCATTCTTGTTTCCTTTTAAAATTTTATACGGAAAACCCTGCTTTTTTAATTCGGCCTCGAAAATATGAAACATTTCTTCGCGATTATTGGGTTTATCCCGCAAAATATCCGGCTCCCAAGGTATGTCTATATAGGTTAGTAAATAGATGCTGTAATTGTTTTTGGTTGCTTCACTTTTTATTACTTCTGGGCAGTAATCGTTGTAATAGTATTCCGAGTACACTTTTAATTCCAGTAAATTTGTATCGCAAATTAGCAGCTTATCTGCCTGTTTTGCTGCTGCTTTTTCAAGTTTTAATTGTCCTTCCGCAATAGGAATTAAATCGTTTATTGAGATTAATTCTTCTTTTAAATTCCACTTTTCTTCTAGAAATTGCCGCATATATTCTGGAACCCACTGAGTATCGTAGTGCGCCGCCAATTGTTTAGACAGCGTTGTTTTTCCAGTAGATTCTGGACCGTATAGCACTACTTTAATCATTATAGTAAAGAGGTTTCGAGTTTATTGACGTTCTTTCTCCAAGCGCGATAACCATAGATAGCCACAACTGTGAACAATACATATTGAAACGAACTAAATACAAGCCCCTTATAAAGGTAAAGTGGTATTGAAATTAAGTCGCCAATAATCCAATAAATCCAGTTTTCCACTTTTTTTTTGGCCATTAACCACATTCCCACAAAAAAGATTGCAGTAGTAAAAGTATCCACATAAGCCGTCCAACTGTTCCAATTATCGAACAATTGGTACACTGCAAACACAAAAATAAGGGTTGCAATAAAAATTATGATTGAGGTTTTATGCTCCTTTTTTGTTGTTTTAGTTATTGGCGTGTAATGTGTTTCGTCTACTTTTCGGGTCCAAATATACCAGCCGTAAATACTCATTGAAAAGTAATAGGCGTTTATCATCATATCGCCCAAAAGCGCATATACCGCTAAAATATAAACAAAAATTGCGGTGCTGATGATACCCGTGGGATACACCAATATATTATCCTGTTTGGCATACCAAACACTCAAAAACCCAAATACAACAGCAACAATTTCTAGAATTACTAAATGCGTTGGTACATTTTGGTACTGTGCAAAAAACCAATCAAAAATGGGGCTCATAATCGCTGCGATCAGATTTTACAATTTTAATATACAGAAGACCTCTATCTACAGCTTCCAATGCAGTTTTCATTTCCTTTTGAAGCAGGTTCATTACCGTGTCATATTCGCCGTAAACTTGTGTGCTAAGCGGATTTTCCAAAACGGTAAGTCCAGAATTTCGAAGACTTTTAATAAAGTTGATAATCGCTGGTTCGTAGTTGTCTTGTAGCGGCGAAAGGGTTAATTCTACTGAAATTTTCATTTTTTCAATTTTAGTTCAAAACTACGATTTTAATAACTATCCAATCACAATTTCGGTTTTTGGAATTTTGTTTTTAAGATTTCAAATTTATTCGAAAGCCGTTCCCATCACAACCATATCTGCGCCGGCCCGATAGGCAGCCTGTTTTTGTGCTTCGGTTTTAATTCCGCCCCCAACGATTACAGGAATACTTATTGTGCTTTTCACTCTTGAAATTATCTCGCCATTTACAGGAAACTTAGCGCCACTTCCCGCCTCTAAGTAAATAAGTTTTGCACCCATATATTGTCCCGCAAGGGCGGTGTGAACAATTTCTTCAATATTTTGCTGGGAGAGTGGTTCGGTTTTCGTCACTTTTGAAACTGCCGAATTATTTCCGCCATCAATTAAAATATAACCTGTTGAAATAATTTGCAAGGCCGTTTGTTTTAGTTTTGAGATAGCCTTTATTTGTTGGCCAACTAAATATTCGGCATTTCTTCCTGAAAGTAGCGTAAGAAAGAGAAGAGCGTCTGCAAGTGGGGTTATGTGTGAATAATCTCCCGGAAACAAAAATATAGGAAGATTAGTTTCAGCCTTTAAAACTTGTACGGTTTCGTTAGTTCTGCCATTTTTTACCGTACTTCCACCTACAAAGAGATGCGTAGTTTCATTGGGAATTTTTTTCAGAAATACTGCCGCTTCGGCATTGGTAAATTTTTCCGGATCTATTAATATAGCAAGCTGCTTCTTTTTTGCCGAAATATTGTTGAGAAGCGTTTTGTAAAACGTATCTTCCATTTATTGATTTTCTGAAAGTAGCGCAAAGGCACAGGTAAAACCTTCAAATTCTAAATATGCCACATTGTATTTTACAGTTTTCTCTTTAAAAGTAACGGTGGCTGTAGTTTTATAATCTTCTAACGCGAATTCTTCCACATATATATTTTGCAAAAAGCTCACGCCTTTTTCAGCAAAACTTTTATAAAGAGACTCCTTTGCACACCAAACAATTGTTAGTTTGCGCATCAAGGCATCGTCATTTGCAATGGTTCGGTATTCTTCAATCGGAGTAAATTTATGTGCTATTTTTAGAATCTTATTTCGTTGTTTTTCAATGTCTATTCCCACTTCAGAATCGCTAATTATTATTGCAGAAAAATTAAACGAATGGGTAATTGAAATATGCATGTTACCCGTTAGGTGAGGCTTTCCATTTTCGTCGTAGTACAAATCGTGGTCTGTATACCCTTCCAGAGCCAGTAAATGGCGAATACTCATAAAGCCACGCCTGTGCAAATCGCTTTTCATATTAAAAACTCTGTTCGAACAGTTCTCGGTTAAAGATATTCCTTCGGAAAGGGCTTTAAACGACTCTTCAATCTTCCAAATGAAGACTTTAGTTGTGGCGTTAACTGTTATAGTTTTGTAAAGTGGCATAGATTATAAAAGGATAATTTGTACTTTTGCAGACTCAAAAAAAGAAATTAATCTTAACAAATGCCCGCTTTTGAGGGTATAAATATAACAAATATGTCAACGAAAACTGTGCCTTATACGGCGTTTAAAGTAAAAGATATTTCCCTGGCAGATTGGGGAAGAAAAGAAATTGAGCTTGCTGAAGCAGAAATGCCTGGACTTATGTCGCTTCGTGAAGAATATGGCGCGGAGCAACCATTAAAAGGTGCGCGCATTGCGGGATGTTTGCACATGACCATTCAAACCGCGGTGCTTATTGAAACTTTAGTGGTCTTAGGAGCCGAAGTTACTTGGAGTTCTTGTAATATTTTCTCCACCCAAGATCACGCTGCCGCTGCAATTGCCGCCGCTGGAATCCCAGTTTATGCTTGGAAAGGAATGACCGATGAGGAATTTGACTGGTGCATTGAGCAAACGCTTTTCTTTGGCGAAGACCGTAAACCGTTAAACATGATCCTTGATGATGGAGGCGATTTAACCAATATGGTTTTGGACAAATATCCAGAGCTTGCCGCTGCTGTAAAAGGTATTTCGGAAGAAACCACAACGGGTGTTCACCGTCTTTACGAACGAATGAAAAAAGGTACTTTGCCCATGCCTGCCATTAATATTAACGATAGCGTTACTAAAAGTAAATTCGACAATAAATACGGTTGCCGCGAAAGTGCTGTCGATGCAATCCGCCGTGCTACCGATATAATGTTGGCGGGTAAACGCGTTGTTGTTTGTGGCTATGGCGATGTTGGTAAAGGTACTGCTGCTTCCTTCAAAGGCGCCGGAAGTATTGTTACCGTTACGGAAATTGATCCAATTTGTGCTTTACAAGCCGCAATGGATGGGTTTGAAGTGAAGAAATTGGAAACCGTTGTTGGTAAGGCAGATATTGTAATTACTACTACCGGAAACAAAGACATTGTTCGCGGAGAGCATTTTGAAGCGATGAAAGATAAAACCATTGTTTGTAATATTGGGCATTTTGATAACGAGATCGCGGTAGCTTGGTTAAAGAAACACCACGGAAATACGCACGTTGAAATTAAGCCACAAGTTGATAAATACACTATTGATGGTAAAGACATTATCCTATTGGCCGAAGGTCGTTTGGTAAATTTAGGTTGCGCTACGGGACATCCAAGTTTTGTGATGAGCAACAGTTTTACCAACCAAACTTTGGCACAAATAGAGCTTTGGAAAAATGGTGAAAATTATGAAAATAAAGTATATATGCTTCCAAAACATTTGGATGAAAAAGTAGCCAAACTTCACCTTGAAAAAATTGGGGTTGAGCTTACTGAGCTTTCCGAAGAACAAGCCGAGTATATAGGCGTTACTGTTGAAGGACCATTTAAGCCTGAGTATTACAGATATTAAGGATTAACGATTGTAGATTTTAGATTTGCGATTTTTGAATTTTAAAACCCTTGCATTTTTGTGAGGGTTTTTTTATTTGAAAACATTTAACTTTTACAAAGCAAAGATAATTCATACTTTAAGTGAATGATTTATGAAGAGGAAAAAATAAAAGTCCCAAGATTCAACGAAGAATCCGGCTTCTACACTACGAAAAAGCGCTCTAAAATAATGGGCAAGATTCGCGGGAAGAATACGAAACCTGAATTGCTTTTCAGAAAATCGCTTTGGAACCAAGGAATTCGGTATCGGATAAACAACAGAAAACTTCCCGGAAAACCAGACGTTTCCATTATTAAATATAAACTCGCTATTTTTATTGACGGTGAATTTTGGCACGGATACAATTGGCCCGAACGAAAAAAAACCTTAAAAAGCAATAGAAACTTTTGGATTCCAAAAATCGAGCGGAACATGCAGCGCGATCGCGAAGTAAATCAACAATTAAGCGAAATGGGTTTCACCGTTTTTAGATTTTGGACCAACGAAATAAAATATAATTTAGACAAATGCATCAACGATATTTTGGTGTTTATAAATACCGGACAAAATGATTAATTCTAAACTCCCAAACATAGAAACCTCCATTTTTGCCAAAATGAGCAATATGGCGGCAAAACACAATGCTTTAAATCTTTCGCAGGGCTTTCCCAATTTTCCCAGCGACCCCGCTCTCAACGCTTTGGTAAATCAAGCAATGAGCGATGGCTTTAATCAGTATGCGCCAATGCCCGGCGATTTCGGACTGCGGATGGAAATTTCAAAAAAAATTGAAAATCTTCACAATCACATTTACAATCCCGAAACGGAAATTACTATTACGGCGGGAGCTACTCAAGCCATTTTTACAATAATCGCTGCAACGATTAATAAAGGCGATGAGGTTATTATTTTTACGCCGGCCTACGATTGTTATGCCCCAACGGTAAAACTCTTCGGTGGAAAAATAGTCTCGGTACAATTAAAACCCCCATTTTATAGTCCCGATTGGCAAGAAGTTGCCGATAGGATTTCATCAAAAACTAAAATGATAATTATCAATTCGCCGCACAACCCCACAGGAATGCTTTTTACTGAAGATGATATGCTTCATTTGCAGGATTTAGCTGAAAAAAACAATCTTTTAGTTTTAAGCGACGAAGTGTACGAGCACATCATTTTTGACGGAAACAGCCATCAAAGTGCTTCAAAATTTGAAGCATTGGCCCAACGTAGTTTTATAACGGCCTCTTTCGGAAAAACATTTCACAACACCGGTTGGAAAATGGGCTATTGCGCAGCTCCAGAAAAGCTAATGCGGGAGTTTCAAAAGGTGCATCAATTTGTAGTTTTTTGCGTGAATCATCCCGTTCAAAAAGCATTGGCCACGTATCTAAAAGACGAAAACCACTATTTAAAGCTTGCAGATTTTTACCAGCAAAAACGCGATTTCTTTTTACATTTAATCGAAGGTTCCAATTTTAAAATTATTCCCACCAAAGGCACGTATTTTCAAATGCTCGATTTTTCTGACATTTCAAACGAAAGTGATCTCGTATTCACCGAAAGACTTACAAAAGAATGTAAAATTGCAACGATTCCAACTTCAGTTTTTAATAAAGACCTACAAGATTTTAAACAGATACGTGTTTGTTTTGCCAAAACAGACGAAACACTCGTAGAAGCAGCGAAAATTCTTAATGAGCTCAAAGTATAATTTAATATTTCAATTGAAAAAGAAACAGTAATTTTAAAAGAAAAATGAAAACTGATTTAAAAGTAACTATTGTTCAAAGTGAATTGGTTTGGGAAAATGCCGAAGCCAATAGAGCACAATTTTCAAAGAAATTCCAGCATATAAACGAAGAAACAGATTTAATAATTCTTCCTGAAATGTTTACCACGGGCTTTTCAATGAACGCGGCAAAGCTAGCCGAACCGAACTATGGCCCAACACTTGAATGGATGATTCAAGAGGCAAAAAAATACAATGCCGCCATTACTGGAAGCGTTATTATTGCTGAAAACGATACATTTTTTAACCGCCTCTTTTTTGTTTTTCCCGATGGCAATTACGAAAAATATGATAAGAGACACACTTTTACGCTAGCGAAGGAAAATGAAACCTACACCGATGGAAACAAGAAACTGATTGTAAATTACAAAGGCTGGAAAATTTGCCCATTAATTTGTTACGATTTGCGATTTCCTGTTTGGGCAAGAAACACCGAAGATTACGACGTTTTAATTTACATTGCCAATTGGCCAAAAGTTCGCACCCTTGCTTGGGACACGCTACTTAGAGCGCGAGCCATAGAAAATATGGCGTATTGTATTGGGGTAAACCGGGTAGGTTTTGATGGTGCCGACCATGAATATATTGGGCATTCATCGGTTTTTGATGTTTTGGGGAAACAGATTTCTCCCTCTGCATTTGGTGAATTTACGGAAACTGTTGCATTAGAAATGGAACATATTAAAACCAACCGACAACATCTGCAATTTTTAAACGATCGCGATACGTTTACTTTAACGTAAAGGTTTCGTTTAAGCTCCAATTGGCGCGCACTTCAATTTGTCTGGGGTAGTAGATTATTTTTTCGGGTTCCATTCGGTTTAGGAAACTTCCGGCGTCCCATCTTCCGTTTTGGTTTTCGTCGTAAATTATTCGAAGAAAATATTTATCGGGCAAAAGCGCTTCAAAAAGTACCGTTTTATCTTCCGTAAGGTATTCTTCTACCACCAGTTTGTATTTGCTGTCTTGTAACTGGACGATTAATGGCCATTGCGCTGCATTTACCAAAGTTAAGCTCAATGTACCGTATTCGGAATTTAAACGTGTACTTACCTTATACTCTAGGGTGTCATTGGTTTTTTCGAAAAAATCCGTCAGCGCTCCAGGCAATAATTTTACGGTGTAGCTTTCGTCTTCAGTTTTTGAAAAATATACCTCGGCACGGTTGTATTTTTCATTCAATTTTATACTCGTTTCAACAAAGGTTGAATCATTCGCCATTACTTCAAATTTGGAAGCGTTATACGAAATAAGCGGTGTATTAGCCCGTAATTGGAAGGTGTCCTTTAATTTTACCGTACCTGTTTTTATTGCTGTAATAGTTAGCGAATCCTTATAAAGTTCGCGCATTCGCACCGTAGCTGTATCGATGTTAGAATTATTGGAAATTTTAAACCTTAGGGAATCTACTTGAACCGTTGGCTTAAACCAATAGTGAAGTGTATCTTTTGTTTCATCTTTAAAAAAGGTAGAAACATAGCCTTCGGGCATTTCTGAAAGTGTGCTTATGTTTAAATTTTCTGCGCGACCTTCATAACCAAAAACTATATGATTATTACCAATCTGACTGCCACGTGTAAATTTATAATCGGGCATTTCCTTAAAAAGGGTGATAGTGTAAGTAGTATCCGTAGGCAAGGTAATTAGTTCCTTTACAAAACCAATTTTATCGTTTTTAGGCTGAAACGTGTAATCGTTATTTTTTTCCTTTAACGCCATTAGTAAATATTGCCCTTCTTTTAAGTTGCTTAACTCAAAAGTTCCCGTACTATCTTTGGTAACCGTTATGTATGTTGGTTTTTCAAAATAAACCACCGAATCCTTAAAAGTTTCATTAATCTCGTAAAGCATTACGGTTGTTGGAATTTCGGGTGTAATAAGTTGTGCATATTTTACGCTTCCCGCAACTTTTAAACTATCTATATAACTTCCAGTAGAAAAAATGTATTTGTAATATTCAAATTTGTTTTCTTCGTTATTATCTACAATGCTATTGCCAAAATTGAAGGAGTATGTTGTATTTGGTTTTAAGGTATCAATTATTTTTATTTTTAAGGTTTTTGAAGTGCTTAAAGGTGTTATAATTGGAGCATACTTCATCGGTGGTGATATGATGAGCTCTTTGGCTATATCTTTCAGCTTTATATATTCATCGAACCTAATTTCAATTTCGCTACCTGTAAAATTAGTAGTGAAATTTTCAGGAATACTTCGCACTATAACCGGCGGAATGGTATCTCGTGGTCCACCCGATGGCGATCCTTTTTTTGCGCAATCTACAAATGAAAGCATAAATAAAAAGGCGATGGCAATGTAAAGTAGACGGTGTTTCACTAATAGTTTTTTAAAGGTTACTGGATGCGAAATTGAGATTTCAAAATTAAACAATAAGTGGCAACAATTTGCAATATACTTTTATGCAGTGGCAATTGTGGCAATGCTGATGGTAACATTTTCAGCTTTTAATAATTGAAGGGCGCATTTTTCTAAAGTTGCACCAGTGGTAATTATGTCGTCTACCAGCAAAACGTGGTGGTCATTTATAACTTCCAGGTTTTGGGTTGTAAAAACTTCTTCGGCATCAAAACGGAGGATTCGTGTTTTAAAAACCTGTGGGCCCGATTTCGAAATCTTTATTAAAATATCATCGCGGTAAGGAATGTTTAAAGCTTTGGCTATTTCTTTTCCAAATCCTTCCACTTGATTGTAGCCGCGTTTCTTTAATTTTTGTTTGTGAAGAGGCACTGGAATTACAACATCTACGTCATTGTACGAATTTATCTCGGCTAATTCAGCTCCCAACCATTGTCCAAAAAAATTACTTATCTCGCTCTTGCCGCGATATTTAAGATTGTGCAACAATTTCTGTGTTAACCCTCTTTTTTGAAAATAGACGAGGGCGGTAGCATTTTTCAGTAAAAACCTTCCGTAAAATTTATCTTTTAATTGTGTGCTACCCGTTCTGTGAAACACTGCTAGCGGAAGAGAATGAACACATTCTAAACATACCACTCCTTCGCCCTTCAATAACAGTTGCTTACAACCCACGCAAACTCTCGGGAAAAGAAGATTTAACATATTTTAAGAATTTTTATCATTTCGTAAACGTTTGTTAAAGAAATAGCTGCATACATTTACCAGCTAAACTTAACTTATTAATTATGACTACAAATGAAAATAATAGTGGCAAATTTAAGATACTCATTGGGGTACTCTCAATTTTGCTTATAGCCCTTGCTGTTTATACGGTTACTTTATTTAATGATAGTAAAAGTACGGTATCAAAGCTTGAGATGCAAAAAGCAGATATAGAGCAGGAACTGGAAAGCCTTATTGCCAACTATGACGAAGTGATAAAAGACAACGAACTTAAAGACAAAGATTTACTTGCCGCCCGCGAAAGAATTACTGTGCTTTTAGATTCAGTTAAAGATGCCGAAGCCAACATGGTTTTAATTGATAGATATAAGAGAGAAATTGGCAAACTTAAGCAAGAACGAATTTTATTCTTTAAACGTGCCGATAGCCTCATAGCGGTAAATAAGCAATTAGCAATGGAGCGCGATAGTACCTCGACCGAGTTAGAAAACACACGCATGGTTGTAGATTCGGTAAATCAGGAAAATATGGCTATGAACGAAACCATTAAAAAAGGATCTATCGTTAAAGCTACAGATTTACGCGGCGAAGCTGTAATTATTAGAAATAGCGGAAAAGTGGTAGATACCAAACGTGCCAGTCGTGCAGATAAAATAAGAGCGTGCTTTACTCTAGCCCCAAATGCTATTGCGAAAAAAGGCGATAGAACATTCTACGTTCAAGTTATTAATCCACGAAATAAAATGATGGGCGACGATGCGGTTAAACAATTTGAAGAAAAAAATATAAATTACAGCAGTTCCACAAACGTATTTTACGAAAATGATGAACTAGATGTTTGTATTTTAGTAAATTCTGCCGAGGTAGACCTAATTGAAGGCCGATATACCATTAATCTTTTTGACGGCCCAAGCCTTATTGCCACTACCACAATGGCACTTAAATAGAAACCATTTATAACACATAAAAAGTAATTTTAATGCCTCAAAAATCAAATATGATTTTTGAGGCATTTTTTTTCAGTAAATTTCAATTCCCCACTTGGGGACTGGAGGGCTTTTTGCTATTTTTGCGCCATGGCAAATAACGAAGATCAATTCAAAAAAGTAGTCTCCCACGCAAAGGAGTACGGTTATATTTTTGCATCAAGCGAAATTTATGACGGATTAAGCGCTGTTTACGACTATGCCCAAAACGGCGTAGAGTTAAAGAAAAATATTCGCGAATACTGGTGGCGCAGCATGGTGTATATGCACCAAAATATTGTAGGTATAGATTCTGCAATTTTAATGCACCCAACCACGTGGAAGGCTTCTGGCCACGTAGACGCTTTTAATGATCCGTTGATAGATAATAAAGATTCCAAAAAACGGTATCGCGCCGATGTGCTAATAGAAGATTATGCCGAAAAGCTCAATCAAAAAGCTCAAAAAGAAATTGAAAAAGCAAAGAAGCGTTTTGGCGACAGCTTTAATGAAGAAGAATTTGTTACCACCAATCCTCGTGTAGTTAGATATGTAACCGAGCAGCGCACAGTTTTAGAAAGAATGGCACGCTCTCTCGAAAATGAAGATTTAGCAGATATAAAAGCTTTAATTGAAGAATTGGGTATTGCCGATCCAGATACAGGATCGAAAAATTGGACCGAAGTACGCCAATTTAATTTAATGTTTGGCACAAAGTTAGGTGCCTCGGCAGAAAGTGCTATGGATTTGTACTTACGTCCAGAAACGGCACAGGGGATTTTTGTAAACTTTTTAAACGTCCAAAAAAGCGGAAGAATGAAAATTCCTTTCGGAATTGCCCAAATTGGTAAAGCTTTCCGAAACGAAATCGTTGCGCGTCAATTTATATTCAGAATGCGCGAGTTTGAGCAGATGGAGATGCAATTTTTCGTTCGTCCCGGCGAAGAGCTTAAATACTACGAATACTGGAAAGAAACTCGTTTAAAATGGCACCTTTCTTTGGGGATGGGCGAGGAAAATTACCGCTTCCACGACCACGAAAAAATGGCGCATTACGCAAATGCCGCAACCGATATTGAATTTGATTTTCCTTTTGGATTTAAGGAATTGGAAGGAATTCATTCCCGTACCGATTTCGATTTAAAAGCTCACGAAAAATTCTCTGGAAAAAAACTACAGTTTTTTGATCACGAATTAAATGAAAGCTACGTGCCCTATGTGGTGGAAACATCTATCGGGCTAGACAGAATGTTTCTTGCCGTATTGAGCAATTCGTTACAAGATGAAACTCTGGAAGACGGAAGCGTACGAACTGTTTTAAAACTTCCCGCAATTTTGGCTCCTATAAAAGCAGCTGTTCTTCCTTTAATTAAACGCAATGGCCTACCTGAGATTGCACATAAAATAATTGAGGACCTGCAGTGGGATTACAATGTAACTTACGATGAAAAGGATGCCGTGGGCAGACGTTATCGCCGTCAGGACGCTGTGGGTACACCTTTTTGCATTACCGTAGATCACCAAACAATTGAAGACAATACAGTAACGATTCGCTATAGAGATTCTATGGAGCAAGAACGTATTAAAATTGAAGATATTTCAGAAAAAATGAAGGAAACCATATCATATAAAAACTGGCTTTCCGAATAATTTTTTTAAGTTGTTAATTCTATATTTTGAAATTGGAGGGTAATATTTTACCCTCCTTTTTTTATATCAGTTATTTCAGCGGGCGTTGCTTTGTCGCACCTATTCATTCTTCGCAATCCGTTAAACTTCACCCATACTTTTAACCCATCCACTTTGTAGGTTTCATCTAAATTTATAGGGTCCAAATAGTAAAATTCCATTTTATCACCAGGCATTTGTATGGTGTATGGGCAATCATTTTCTTTATCCGAATAAATTATTGTACCCAACATATACCCAGCAGCAATCATTTTTTGAGGATCTACGGTTTCTTCTTTTGAAGTTGTTTCCTCCGTTGAAGTACTTTCCGTTTGTTTCACTGTGGTGCCACAGGAAAGTATTAAAGTTGAAAAGATTGCTATTCCTATTTTTAAAAACATTTTTTCCCTTTTTTAATTGTTTTATGAAGATACAAAAAAGGAAAATAGCGCTACCGTTTTAAGTAAATAAATAGTGAAACAACCTACTTGGTGTTATTGCTAAAAATATGCCCGCAACTGTACACTGCCTGTATGTACTGTTTTGGTGGCTTCACTTTTTCTACCGAAATAGGAAAGATTAGCATCTAAATATTTAGTTATCCGCTTTTGAAAAAGTAACCGCCAAGTAAAGTTGGTACCAGGTTGCAATCCTTCTAACATTTGGTATGCCACAGGTGAAAAAGGACTTCCGGTAAAATTATTGTCTATGTAGTTTAACTCACCATTTACCGAAATTTTTTCGGCATTGGTGTATGCGAATGAAAAACCTAAAGTTTGTTGTTTTAATTGCTCCATTTCGCCCAACTGATTATCCTGATTTGCAAATTCATAAAAAACGTCGAATCGTGTTTGTTGGCTCAGCAAATAGGAAATCTTTGGAATAAATTCATACATATCCAAACGGTAATTTCTACTGGCAAAACTCTCTGAAAGACTTTCGTTACTGCCCGTAGCACCTTTTAAATTAAGCAGCCAACTTTCGTAAAATTTATGGTTGAAATTCAGTTGGTGGCTTTTTAAATTATTTCGTTGTAATCCCACCGCCAGTAAATTATCGGCCGACGTAGATATAAAAGTATAACTGGAAGTATAGCGCTGTTTGCCACGATTAAAAAACAATGCATTTCTAAAATTCAACGTAAGTCCCAATTGGTCTTCGCCTCCATCTTCAAACGGATTTATATTGAATCCGTCATTTTTTCGTTTTACTTTTCGATCCAAAACATAGGAAGTTTGATTGTAAAAATGCGAAAGCAGCTTTTTAAAGCCCTCTTTATTCGACCAATTTTGAGGGTTTAAGGTTAAAATTTGACTAAATTTATTTTGTCTTATTTTTAGAAATACTTGGTTAGGAAGTAAAACTCTAACGTATTCCGCCTGATCTTGAAACTGTGCCACTTCAAATTCTTCCAATTCCTGAATACCATTGTTATTATAATCTATCCAAACATAAACGCCCTGTCCCGGCTCCGTTTTTACATAGGTAAATTCCTGTTGCGCAATAACTCCGTTGTTAGATTCCAAAGCTGTATTTAAGCGAATACCGCCATCAAAAAGCGATTGATTATACAATATTCGCGAATTGAGCGAACGTTCAGTTTCACGATTATCAATAGTTACGGGCAGCGAATCATTCGGGTTAAAACCGGTGCCTGTTTTGGGCTCGTATTTTAATGTCCGATAATTTGCAAAAGCCGAAAGTTGGGTGTTTTCGGTATTTATGAGCCGTGATTTTAAATAGTACGTATTTGAAGAATTCACCTTTTGAAGTAAATTATTGCGAACACTATCGGTTACTCTGTATTGATAGCCGGCTTCCACAAAAACTTTGGTACTATCGCCAATACCGGTAAAGGCCTCAAAAGCACTAAACTTTTGACTTATGGGCGAAATACTATCGCGAACCACATCTTTTATCTGGTTGTCTTCCAAGGCAACTTTTGCACCCACCCAAGCTTTTTCTAACGAATAAGTTGTACGGTTATTAAACCTAAAAAATTTAGATGCTATAGAATCGGCTTTGCTGTTTAAATAGCTTCCGTGGGTATGAACCTGAAATTTCTTTAGCCTTAATTCGGATCCAATTACGTGCCGAGTGCCGTTGAAATTTTCAGAATAATTCAAGTTTTGGAATTCATACCGCCCCCCGCCAATTTTTGGATGCGAAACCTCTACTCCTGAAATCACAAAGCTTTGGTTTCCCATCGGGTTTATCAGGTTCCAATCTCTGTTGAATTCAATATTATATAGCCTTTCAATGGTCCTAAAATCTCTCTGTACAAAATCCAAAGAGCCAAATCCGTCTATTTTCAATGTATCTGCCGTTGTTACTAACCGCTGCTTAAAAGCCAGTCTCCCCGCAAAACCATCATTATTATTGTCGTCTATATCGCTAAAAAGATTGAGGTCGTTTTTACTCCCTGCAACTTCAAAATCTACTTGTGTTTTTTCGGAAGGATGAAAACTTCCGTTTAGGCCGCCAACCTGCAATTTTATTGGTGCATTTAACCGAATAACCGGCGCATAATTTCCCTGAGGCACGTTATTAACTGGAGCTACGTATTCAAAAATACGGCTTATGGCATTGGTTTCACTTATTACATAATTTCCATTATTGGGGCCCACAAGTGAAAACCGCACACTAAAAAGTTCATCTTCGGGATTGCTTGAAAAGACAAAAATTTCTTCGCCATTAATAATTTCCTTTTTATAGAGAATTTTGTTCTCCGAATATGTATCGGGCACCGCAGATGGTGCGTTCATCAGCTCCCGATTATCTCCTGCCGCCTGTAAAATAGCTACCTGTTCTTCCGAAAGACTTTGTTGCAAAGGTTGGTTTTTAGCATCATTTTCTGAATAAACATAAACCCCCAAATCTAAATTTTCACTTGTATAATTCCCGCCACCATAACCAATAAACCGCGTATAACTTCTATCGGTATATTGATATTCCACCATAATTCGCATATTACTCGTTATCGGAAAAGTTGGGTTAAACTTAATTTCACCAGCGTTGTAATCTATTATATAATCTTCGTTTTCCCCTCGTTGCAAAAGCAATCCATTAACGTAAACCCGCTCACTACCTGAAACCACCAAAATATAAAGTTCGCCATTGGGCCCCACCAATTTATACGGTCCTTGGTTTCCTTCCTGCCCAATAAATTCGCTTTTTGAAAAAACGCCACGTACCAAAGCACCCGATGCATAAGCCGAAATTTTAGAGCCATCTTCATTATTGAAAATGCCACCAAGTGAAATTCCCTGTACCTTTTTCGTAAATTTCCCAAAATAGCTATTGCTATTTTGAAGGTCGATATCGCCGGCGCGGATGTTCCAATTTTCACCAAATAGCTCGATAAAAATTTGGTCAAATTCATTTAAACTTTGCGAATATCCACCTTCCTGCGTGGGTATATTTGCATCCTGAATAGAAGCTCTAATTGAAACTTTATCGCTCAGCTTTCCGGTAATTTGAAGGTCCAGCTCGCTGTTAACCACTGCATTTTGATTATTTCCTATGGTAATTCCGCGCGTAATACTACCGGAGGTATTTAGACCGTCAAAAGGCGTAAAAACATTTTTTGTAGTGCTTTCGTCCAACGAATAAAGCTTGTCAATTTTACCAGTATTTTCAACTATAATTTTTGAATCGAAGGTGAAATATTCGCGTGTTAAAAATTCGGGATACTGTAAATATTGGATGGTTAACGAGTCCTGCTGTTGCTGTAATTCTTCGGAAAAAATAATAGTTCCCTTTTTAAAATCTATTCGGTAACTGAACGGATTTGGCGAATTTCCGTTTTTATCGAGAATTACAAATCGCTTTGGATTGATACCCGCGCTGTCCAAAACAACAGTGTCCCGTAAAGCAACTTTTTTTTCTTTATAATTTGAAGAATTATCCTGCGCATAGCCAGCAGCCACAATAAAAAAGAATAAAACAGACAGGAATAACTTCATTGACTATTAAACTAAACACTTGGGTTTTTATTTCCTTTTCCGCGCATCCGGGAATCTTTTGGTATTACAACAAACTTTTCTAGTTAAACTTATTTCACAAGATTTTATTTTGTGTATTCCAATCCTTCGGCTGTTGCTAGGGATAAACTTTGGCGGGAATTTCATCAAAAATAGACAAACCAGTAAAGAAATACTCAACAAGTTGGTAATCGAAATTTAGATTTTTATATTGCGATTACAAAAAAAATAAACCTAAAAGAGATTCCCGCCTCCGCGGGAAATGTTATGAAAATAATCTCATACAACGTAAACGGAATTCGCGCCGCAATGCGCAAAGGATTTATTGATTGGCTTAAAGCCGCAAACCCCGATGTTGTTTGCCTTCAGGAAACTAAAGCAAATTTTGATCAAGTTGAAATTGAACAAATTGAAAACGCTGGTTACCCGTATCACTATTGGCACAGCGCGGTAAAAAAAGGCTACAGCGGGGTGGCCATTTTTTCAAAAATAAAACCAAACCACGTTGAATACGGCACCGGTATAGAATATATGGATTATGAAGGAAGAAACATCCGTGTAGATTTTAACGATGTTTCCGTGATGAGTTTGTATTTGCCAAGCGGAACAAATATTGCCCGTTTGGAACATAAATTTAAATTTATGGCCGATTTTCAAAAATATGTTGATAAGCTGAAAAAAGAAATACCAAATTTGGTTATTTGTGGCGATTACAATATTTGTCACGAAGCCATTGATATTCACGATCCCGTTCGCAATAAAAACGTTTCTGGCTTTTTACCAGTAGAAAGGGAATGGTTAGATAGGTTTATGAAAAGTGGGTTTATTGATAGTTTTCGCCATTTTAACAAAGAGCCGCATAATTACACCTGGTGGAGCTACCGCGCCAATGCCCGAAACAATAACAAAGGTTGGCGTATAGATTACAATTTGGTTTCAAAACCGTTGCTGGATAATTTAAAACGCGCCGTAATCCTGCCCGATGCAATGCACAGCGACCATTGTCCGCATTTAGTGGAACTTGAATTTTAAAAATGAAATACACAATCCTCCCAAATACAAATTTAAAAATCAGCAAACTCTGCCTCGGCACCATGACCTGGGGCCAGCAAAACATTGAAGCCGAAGCCCACGATCAGCTGGATTTTGCCATTGAAAAAGGCATCAATTTTATTGATTGCGCCGAAATGTATCCCGTGCCCGCCAATCCTAAAACGCAGGGAAGAACCGAAACCTATATTGGCAATTGGTTTGCGAAAAAAAAGAATCGCGAAAACTTGGTTTTAGCCACCAAGATTGCTGGCCCGAGCCGAAATATGGACCATATTCGCCAACCATTGGATTTCAGTAAAAATTCTTTGGAAAATGCGCTGCATAATAGTTTAAAACGGCTGCAGACAGAGTATATAGATTTATACCAACTCCATTGGCCGGAGCGAAACACCAATTACTTTGGCCAGCGGGATTACAGCCATAAGCCGAATGAAGAATGGCGAGATAATTTTGCCGAAATTTTAAGTAATTTGGAAGAATTCGTAAAAGCGGGAAAAATTCGCTATTTCGGGCTCTCCAACGAAACTCCTTTTGGCGTAATGCGTTGTTTGGAAGAAACGCGAAAGGGAAAATTAAAAGTGGTTTCCGTTCAAAATCCGTTTAACTTGGTTAACCGAAAAGATGAAATTGGTTTAAGTGAAATTCTTCACCGTGAAAATATTGGGTATTTGCCTTATTCGCCCTTAGGGTTTGGTACGCTCACCGGAAAATATTTAAACGGAACCGCCGACAAAAATTCTCGAATTAATCAATTTAAACAATACAGTCGCTATAGCAATGCAAATGCTGTTCAAGCAACTGAAAAATATTTCGAAATTGCCAAAAATAACAACCTCAGCTTTGCACAAATGGCTTTGGCTTTTATTCTTCAGAAAAAATTTGTAACCGCCCCAATTATTGGCGCGACGGCTATCACGCAACTTTCGGAAAATATTGAAAGTATTAATGTTTCGCTTTCCAAAGAAATTTTAAAGGAAATTAATGCGGTACACAGTCAAATTCCGAATCCAGCTCCTTAGTCCCCCTCACCCTCAAAGAGAGCTTTTTTACACAAACGCACTATAACCGGTAATGGCTCGACCCACAATTAACGAATTGATTTCTTTGGTGCCTTCGTAACTGTAAATTGCTTCGGCATCTGCTACGAAACGGGCAACGTCGTACTCCAGTAAAATTCCGTTGCCGCCCATCACTTCGCGGGCTTGGCTCACTACGTCGCGGGTTCGCATACTGCAAAATACTTTTGCCAACGAAGCGTGTTCATCGGTAAGTAAACCTTCATCCTGCAATTCGGATAGACGGAAACACATAGTTTGCATTGCCGTAAGATTGGCAACCATTTCAACTAAATGATTTTGCACCAATTGAAAAGAAGCAATCGGTTTTCCAAACTGTTCGCGTTTTTTGGTGTATTTTAGAGCTGCTTCATAAGCGCCTCGAGCGCAACCCACTGCTTGCCAAGCCACTCCTGCGCGCGTCATTCGCAATACTTTGGCAGTGTCTTTAAACGAATCGCATTTTTGAAGTCGGTCGCTTTCGGGAATACGACAATCGGTCATAGTTATCAGTGCGTTTTGCACGGTTCGAAGTGCCATTTTGTTTTCAATTTTTTCAGCCTTAAAACCCGGATTTCCCTTTCTAACCAAAAATCCCTTCACTTGATCGGAAGCTTCGTCGCGTGCCCAAATTACAGTAACATCAGCGAAAGTAGCATTCCCAATCCATTTTTTTTGTCCGTTTAAAACCCATTCATCGCCTTCCTGTCTGCAGGTAGTTCCCAAACCTCCGGCAACAGCCGAACCAACTTCGGGTTCCGTTAGGCCAAAGGCGCCAATAAGTTCCATTTTAGCCATTTTTGGGAGCCATTCCTGCTTTTGTTCTTCGCTTCCGCAGATATAAATAGATCCCATTGCCAAGCCGCTATGAACGCCAAAGAATGTTGAAATTGAAACATCCACCCGCGCCAATTCCATCGCAATAATTCCCTCCATAACGTAGGTTTCATAAGGCGTTCCGTAACCTTCATAGGTAAGTCCGCAGATGTTTAATTCTGCCATTTTCGGAATAATTTGAAACGGAAATTCGGCCTTGTTCCAATATTCGTTGGCTATCGGCTTTATTTCGTCTTCCATAAAATTGCGCACTTTTATTTGTAATTCTCGCTGTTGGGGAGTGAGTTTTAACGCCAAATCGTAAAAATCGCCATCAATGGGCGGCAATTTGTGTTGTCCTTTTTTTCCACCTTTATGTTTCAGCATTCGCATTAATCCTGCAAGTTGCCTATCGTCAAGCTCGCCAACAGTTTTCATAATTTCGGAAAGATCTACTTTTTGCGAAAGTTTCCCCAGCGCGTCCAGATCGATGTCCTGCATTAAATTAATAGTTTGTTTAATTTTAGAAAAGATAGACATAGCTGCAGTTTTAGAATTGATTTCTAAAGATACTACTAAGCTATTTTTCAAACGGCTAAAAAAAAGTTAATTCGGAAATACGGCTTTTAGTGTGGCTTCATTTACAAAACCTTTTAAACTGTCTCGGATTTGAATATGAAACCAGTTTTGATTTTTTCCCAAAACAATAATTGTGTCGTGCTTTTTCAAACTGCCAAATTGTTCAAAAACTGAAGCGGGCCCTTTATGAATATTTGCGCGATTTCTTACATTAACAGCTTTTGTAATTGCCGAAGATTTTTCACTGGGCTGAATCTCGGTTTTCTTAATAAATGAAAGCGGATTTATTGCTCCGCGTGCTTTGTAAATTCCGAAATGAAGATGTGGCTCCGTGGTTTGTGCATTGCCCGTATTGCCTACAAAACCGAGAGTGTCGCCAATTTTTACCCTTTTTCCTTCGGAAACTGCAATGCTGTCTAAATGCGCATAATAAATAGTTTTTCCAAAGAGACCGTCGCGAAGCCAAACCTGTTTGCCGCCCAGACCGCGCTCGCCTACTGAAGAAATAACGCCATTTGAAACTGCAATCACCGGCGTACCCCGTACCGCGAAAATATCAACTCCTTCGTGGGAGCGGCTTCCGGCATCGCGGGGATCTGCCCAAAAACTCTGGATGTTTTTATTTCCCGCCCCACTTACGGGAAAGGTGTATATTGGTTCTGTATAAATTTTTAAAACAAAAGAAAATTGCAACTCCAGTTGCGGCTGGATGATAACTTTATAAAACCCGGATGTTTCTATTTCTTTTAACAGAAATGGCTTTTTTATTTCCGAGCTTTCTAAAAGTTCAAAAGATTGAAGCGAATCATTCTTCGCCTGAAAGAGATCTACAAATACCAAGGCAGAATCAGCTTGTTTTTCCACATCAACCACAATGCGTTCGCCTTCTTTCAACTGAATGTTATAGCTGTAAACATTGAAATTTTCCTTTGAAAAAACACCGCTTTCCGAATAAGGTAATGTAATTTGAATACTATCCTGCTTTGCCCTCTCAAAAGCCTTGTTCCAATTAACCAACAGGGAATCATTTTTTGAAAAATTGCGTTCGTAAACCTCGCGGGCTGTGGGCTGCACAAATACATCGGCCGCTTTGCGTACTTGTTTGCAGCCACCGGCAATCATTATGAAAAGGATAATAATTAAGAAAAATTTCAAATTCATAACCATGCTAATGTACTTAAAGTCCCCCTAACCCCCAAAAGAGAAAGCCTTACGCTGATTCTGCCATTCTGGGAGGTTGGGGAGGATACTTTTCCCTTAGCGAGAAAGTTACCCAAAAAGATGATGCACCACATCGTGCACCTTGGCTACTTTAATAATATTTATGTGAAAGTTATTCTTTGGGATTTTGCAGTATTTTGAAATTACTATGGAAGTAAAACCAAGTTTTTCGGCTTCCATAATGCGCTGCTCCACACGGGTTACGGGACGTACCTCGCCGGCAAGGCCAACCTCCGCGGCAAAGCAAAGGCGCTTATCTATAGCAATATCAATATTTGAGGAAAGTACTGCGGCAACTACCGCTAAATCTATCGCGGGATCGTCAACGGTTATTCCTCCGGTTACGTTTAAAAATACATCTTTTGCACCAAGTTTAAAACCGGCGCGTTTTTCCAAAACTGCTAAAATCATATTCAGCCGTTTGGCGTTATAACCCGTGGCGCTGCGTTGTGGTGTACCATAAACTGCGCTGCTTACTAAGGCTTGAATTTCTATCATCAAGGGGCGCATACCTTCCAGAGTAGCAGAAATTGCGGTTCCGCTTAAGTCTTCGTCATTTTTTGAAATTAGTATTTCCGAAGGGTTGGAAACTTCGCGAAGACCACTGCCCTGCATTTCGTAAATACCGAGTTCGTTTGTACTTCCAAAACGATTTTTGTTGGCTCGGAGGATTCTGTAAATATGGTTTCGGTCGCCTTCAAACTGCAGCACGGTATCTACCATATGCTCCAAAATTTTTGGGCCAGCGATATTTCCATCTTTAGTTATATGACCAATTAAAATTACCGGAGTTGCGGTTTCCTTTGCAAATTTTATAAGTTCGGCCGTGGTTTCCCGAATTTGCGAAATACTGCCCGCAGTGCTTTCAATATGGTCTGTGTGTAAAGTTTGAATAGAATCGATTACCACGATATCTGGTTCAATTTCTTCAATATTTCTAAAAATATTCTGCGTTTTTGTTTCGGTTAAAATGAAACAGTTTTCGGAAATAGGTTGAATACGTTCGGCGCGCATTTTTATTTGTTGGGCACTTTCTTCGCCCGAAACGTAAAGCGTTTTATACGGAAGTTGCAAAGCAATTTGCAGCATTAACGTACTTTTCCCAATGCCGGGTTCGCCGCCCAAAAGCGTTAGGGAACCTGGAACCAATCCGCTGCCAAGAACTCTATTTAATTCGTTGTTTTTTGTGTTTAAACGGGCTTCGGCTTGTGTTGATATTTCAGAAATACGCTGTGGTTTTGCCACTCTTTTTGAGGCGTTTTCGGAAGATTTCCAACTTACCTTTTCGGCTTTTTGGATTACTTCTTCGGCAATGGTATTCCACTCTTTACACGAATTGCACTGCCCCTGCCATTTGCCGTATTGGGCACCGCAGTTTTGGCAGAAAAATGTTGTTTTTGTTTTAGCCATAATAGTTCGGCTAAATTAAATATATTTACACAACAAACTTCGCTAAATGATACGCTTATTCCTCACAATGTTATTTTTGTGTGTATTCTCGATGCATACAAACGCGCAGCGATATCAATTTAAAAAATATAAAGCCGAGGAAGGATTGATAACCAACGAAACCTTCGCCATACTTCAAGCGAGCGATTACAGAATTTGGATAAGTACTACTTCGGGATTAAGCAGTTTTAACGGCAAAACTTTTACAAATTACACAACCGAGGACGGTCTCGCTTCCAATATAATTTTTAGTCTTTTTGAAGATTCTAAGGGTCGCATCTGGGTGGGCACCTTAGATAATGGCGTTAGTTATATTGAAAATGGTAAAATTACCAATCCAAAAGGTGTAAATTTTGACGCCTTGGGAGCCGTAACCGCTATGTTGGAAAGTAGCGATGGTTTAATGTATATATTTTTTGTACAAGGCATTGCTATTTTTAAAGATGGCAAGCTGCACGATTTGTTAAAAAATGATTCTAAAAATCGGGTTGAAGGTATTCAAAATGCAGCGTGGTATGACGATAACACTATATATCTAGCTTCTACCAAATTAGGGATTTACAAAATGACTTTAAACCCGCTTAAGATTGAAAATATTTTCAACGAAAAGAGCGGCATTAATAATATTTGTTATTCCGTTTTGGTAGACGATGCAAAAAATATATGGGTAGGGGCTTATGGCGAATTGTATAAAATTACCAATGACAAGCTTCAGTTATTTAAATTTAATCCTGACGATTTTGATAAAAACCGGATATACGGCATTTTAGAAGCGAATGAAAATGAGTTCTATTTAAGTTTTGAGGGAAATGGCATTGGAATTTTTAATAAAAACACCGGGCATTTAGAAATTATAAATGAGGCTCAGGGCTTGCCTTCAAAATACATTTATCAAACTATTAAAGATTATGAAGGCAATCTTTGGATGACTTCATATGGCGAAGGAATTATCCGTTTTAGAGATACAGCTTTTAAAATTTACGATGACAGTCAAGGGTTGGCTACCGTAAATGATATTGTTGAATGGAACGGAAAGGTGGTGATGGCCACAAACGATGGGGTTGCTATTTTGGATGATTCCCAAACAATTAGACAAATAACAAAAAATGGCTCTATAAAAAATCTTTTTGTAACAGAAGAAGACAATCTACTATACAATACCGGTAAAGCCGTTTTTGAACATACAAACAATAAACCAAGTTCAAAACTAGTAGATGAAGGCGATTATAATTTAATATTTAAAAAGCAAGACAAAACCTTTCTGTTTGGTACAAATACAATAAAAGTCCGCACCAAAGATTCAATATATTTTATAAATTCTAAAAGATCTATAGGCATTGAACCAATTGGCAACCGTTATTTGCTCTGTAAAGTAAGTGGTTTATTTCAAATAAAAAATAAAAAATTAGATACAATCCACGGTTTAAGCCCGATTTCAAACAATAATTTTAGGAGCATATCTACTGTCACTAAGACTGAAGTGCTAGCTGGTAGCGAAAAAAAATTATATCACATTAGCCTGCAGAACGACCAATTTAAAATACAAACTTTTAATATGAATCGGTTTTCTGGTTTAAAATACTTTAGAGCTTTAGAGGTAGATGGTAACGATTTATGGTTAGCCGGAAGGGATGTTTTAATTAAAGTAGATCTCCCAAATTTGCTGCAAAATGATTCAATTGTCGCAAAATATTACCACACCATACCTCATTTTTTAGCAAACGATATAGATTTTAATTCCCTGCTTGTTACAAAAGATAAAACAGTATTGGCCACTTCATTAGACGGTGTTATAGCTTTTAACGAGAATAAATTTACAGCTAACAATAAGCCGCCAAAACTAAATTTACCCGAAATTTTATTGTTTTCAGAACCGTTGATCGATAGCTTGTATAGTACCGAAAAAGGCATAGTTCTACCCTATCAAAAAAACTATTTAAGTTTTTCGATGGAAGCAATTACGTTTACCAATCCGGAAAACGTAAAGTATAAATACCGAATGATTGGGCTGCGTGACGAAAACCAATGGTCTGAACCTATAGCAGATAACAATGTGGTATTTTCATATTTACCTCCGGGCAAATACACCTTTGAATTTACTGCAGATAATGGCTATGGAAAATGGCAAACCCAGCCCTATCAGTATTCGTTTGAAATAAAAGTTCCATTTTGGAAAACATGGCTTTTTTGGGTTACGGTAGTATCTATTATTACCGCTAGCGTATTTGTCTTTTTTTCCTATCGCAGTAAACTAGCGCGTAAAAGAAATGAGGCCTACACGCACAACCTTATCAAGGCACAAGAAGAAGAGCGTACAAGAGTGGCGCGCGAATTACACGATAGTGTAGGCCAAAAACTAATGTTGTTAACCAAAAAAACAAAAAATATTAAAAATCAAGATATGGAAACTTTGGCCAGCAGCACTTTAGATGAACTTCGCAGTATTTCTAGAGGACTGCATCCGGCAAATTTAGAACGTTTGGGGCCTACTGCCGCAATTAAGAACATGATTAATGAAGTAGATGCTAATACCAATATTTTTTTTACACATCAAATAGATGATATAGACAACCTTATAACCAAAGAAGCTTCACTACATTTATATAGAATTATACAAGAAGTACTCAATAATATGGTAAAACACGCCGAAGCCAAGGCCGGTTCCGTTTCTATTAAAAAAAGAAATAATACCATACAAGCAACAATAGCAGATAATGGAAAAGGGTTTGAAGTCTCAGAAATGATTAAAACGAGCGCAAGCCTCGGAATGAAAACATTAAGAGAACGCGCGAAGATTTTAAACTCAAAAATTGATATTAAAAGTCAGTTAAAGAAAGGCACTAAAATAACGCTTACAATTCCAATCTAAAATGATTAAAAAAAATAATATCTCTATTGTAATTGCAGACGATCACCCCATGATCCTGAAAGGGCTTTACGACGAATTGTTAGAAAATAATTACAATGTTGTGGGACAGGCTTCTGATGGAATGCAAGCCTTGGAAAAAATTCTGGTTCACAACCCAACCATTGCCTTGTTAGATATAGACATGCCTATTTTAACCGGTTTTGATGTAATTAAAATGGCCAAGCAGAAAGAAGTTGACACTAAATTTATAGTGCTTTCCTTTCACAAAGAAATAGAATATATATCGCAAGCTAGGGCGCTTCAAATTAACGGGTATTTGCTAAAGGAAGATTCATTTTATGAAATTGAAGAGTGCATTGAAGAGGTGTTAAATAACAATGTTTACTTCAGCCGGGCATTTGAAGATTCATCGCTTAAAGCTGTTTCAGAAGACATCCGGAAAATGAAACATTTAACCTATTCTGAAAAAATTATTTTAAAAATGGTTTCCCAACAAAAAAGCAGTAGCGAAATAGCAAAAGAATTGTTTATCTCGGTTCGAACGGTAGAAAAGCACAGAAGCAATATTATTACAAAACTAGATATTGAAAATACAAATTCCAATGCACTCAACACTTGGGCCTATTTGCATAGGTTAATTATAAAGGAACTTTAAATTGGTTTAATACCCAAAATCCTGCTTTATTTTATCTGCTCGATCCAATAATTTATCTATTGTAATAAAATCTACTTCTTCTTTATCAAAAGCTCCTTGAAAGATTTTCATTGCTTTTTTGGGTTCACCGGTTTCTTCATAATAACGGCCTAAATAATAATCGCCCAGCACGGTTTCTGAGTATTGCTTTTTTGCCATAGTTGCAATTTCCCGCAACGACTCCCATTGCTTTAATTTTTCTGCTGCGGTTGCCGTGGCAATAAAATCGTTAACACGAATATTGTTAGTTATTCCAAAGAGATCTTCAATAACTTTATATTTATCTAAAAGATATTGAATAACCGGCGTTTTTAATTTTAGCAATACTTCCGAGTATTCTTTTTTGCTTATTGGTCTATAAACTGAAAATATTTTTTCCAACGCATTGGGTATTCCCCTACCGCCCAACGAATAATGTGTAGCGCCTTCAAAATTATCGTAATAATAGCTAAACGAATTATTCTTTATACTGCTCAATTGTTTGTTTAAATCTTCCGATGATTCCATCAGTCCTTTTATATCGTCTGTGCCAGTTGCCAAATAGTAAAATATTTTTCCCGGAATCTGTGGTATGCGTTCTGCCAGCCGCTCTTGCATCATGGGAGCCAGATCTGGACTCAAATTAATATATCCGTTAAGCAAAGGTGGATCTTTAAAGAGATAATAATTTAAAAAATTAGCGGTAAAATCGTGTCCCACTCCAATAATAAACTTAGCGGTGCGGTATTTTTTATCTATATACGGAATAAGTTCTAGCCCTAAAAATTCAAAAAAACGGGCTCCCTTTTCATCGGGAAAAAATGTATTGTCGTCGTAAGCACAATCAAAATATCGCGAACCACCCTGCATAACTCCAACGACGATAGACTCTGGCATGTCTTCCCAATAACTAAAATAATCTACATTTCCGGCAACTGGCTCAAACAAATAATCTGCATCCAGCACCAACACTATTGGATATTTTTTATCAACATTCGTGTCGTAATTTCTGGGCAATTGAATTTTAAGTCTTCGCGACTGGTCCAGTCTTTCCGATTTAAATTCTTCATAAATAATTTGTGAGAATGAAGCATTGCTAAGCAAAACTCCGACCAAAAATATTAGCATACTTTTCATAACCCTACCTTTTTAAATGCTGTGGAAAGATATGAAATTTTGAATTCGTAGGTTTTTTGAAAGAGCTATATTTTCTAAAAAAAGCTATAATTGTAACCCCTTTCTATTATAAATGGGAAGCAATACCAAAGAGAGTACTCCAAAGAAAATAATCGCGCTAATATTTGAAATCCAAACAATCCAACCCACGGCCACACCCACAGTTTTGGCTACTCCAAAAATTGCTAAAATTCCGGCTATAGCCGCGGGGTAGGTGCCAAAACCGCTATTGGTAAAGGCAAATGTAAAACTACCTACCACAAAAGCAATAATAATTGTACCGATTGAAATATTTGCAGTTTCTGGCAATGCGTGGAGCGCCGTATAGAAAGAGAGCAGATACAACCCCCAGATTAAAAACGAGTGAAATAAAAACGCCGCTTTTCTTCGCATTTTTAGAATGCTGAAGATTCCTTCCTTTAAACCAATTACAAAGTTTTTCAGCTTTTTATTGACATTCGATTTTGAAAATTTAACATACAACGGGATACTAATGGCGCCTAATACAATTCCGAAGATAAGAATATACAACAGCGAGCTAGGGATACTGCCCACTATGTACTGATACAAAACATCAAACTTAATAAACAATGCCAAGGCGGTAAATAAAAGTAGAAATATTAAATCAACGATTCTTTCAGAAATAATAGTACCAAATCCTTTTTGAAAAGGCACTCCTTCATATTTATCTAAAATAATACCTCTAGAAAATTCGCCACTTTTAGGAATAAAAATATTCATTAAATAGGCCACGGAAACTGCCATAAAATTATTGGCAATTTTAGTGCGATAACCCAAGGGTTCTAACATAAAGCTCCATCTATACGAACGTGATATATGGCTTAAAACACTCAGCGCTATTGAAAGCAGTACAAAACCGTAATTAGCATCAGTAAAATGTTTTTTAGTTTCAGTGAGTTGTTGGGGAGTAAACGATTGATATATATACCAAATAAGAAAGATGCCCAAACCAAGTGGAACGGCAATCTGTAAGAATTTTGAAAGGGAACGGCTCAATTTAACGAAGTAAATTTGTTTCCTCGTCCGGGAAAACCAATGCAGGCTTAAAGGCTTTGGCCTCTTCTATTTCCATTATTGCATAGGTAATAAGTATAAGTACATCGCCCGGAGCTACGCGTCTTGCGGCAGCACCGTTAAGCGTTATTTCGCCACTATTGCGCGGACCGGGAATGGCGTACGTTTCGAGCCTTTCGCCATTATTGTTATTTACAATTTGAACTTTTTCGCCTTCAATAATATTGGCGGCGTCCATTAAATCTTCGTCAATAGTGATGCTACCAATATAATTTAAATCGGCACCGGTAACTTTTACTCTATGGATTTTAGATTTTACTACGTGTATTTGCATGGTGCAAAGATATTAATTTAAAGAGATATTATCTATAAGCCTAACTTTACCAGCAAATACTGCCATAAAAGCACGGTATTTTAAACCTTCATTTTTATGGGTTGCGGTTTTAAGTGTTTCTTCATCGGCTATTTCAAAATACTCCAATTTTAAGTTTGGGTTTTGCAAAAATCGTTCCGCAACCAGAGAGTTTAGATCTGCAATGGTTGTTGATTCAAATTTTTCACGTACTTCCTTTAAAATTTTATAAATAATAGCGGCCTCATCGTACTGGATTTTATTTAGCCGTTTATTTCGCGAACTCATGGCAAGCCCATTTTCTTCTCTTAAAATAGGGCAACCAATAATTTTTACGGGGAGGTTTTCAATTTCAATCAATTTTTTTACAATCTGTAATTGCTGAAAATCTTTTTCGCCGAAGTAAGCCGAAGCGGGTTTTACAATTTTTAATAGTTTACTTACAATTGTTCCCACGCCATCAAAATGCCCCTTCCGGTGTTTTCCCTCCATTTCGTTTTCAAGAGCGCCAAAATTGTATTTTTTTGCTGTAACAGTTTCTTCATATAAATCTGAAATCTCAGGTAAATACACAATTATATCCTCATTTAACGATTTTAACAACATAATATCGTCTTCGGGAGTACGCGGATATTTTTTAAGATCTGCCGTGTTATTAAACTGGGTTGGATTTACAAAAATGCTCACCACCACCAAACTATTTTCGCTCAAAGCTTTAGCAACCAATGATATATGGCCTTTATGCAATGCACCCATTGTTGGCACAAAACCTATTTTGTCATTTTTATATTCAGAAGACAAGGCTTTCACCAAGGTTTCTTTCTGGGTAAATACAACCATAAAATTGCTTTAAGAGCGGGCAAAATTAATATATTAAAGACAATCTACATAAATTTTCGTAATTTTGCGTGTTTTTAAATGCCTCGAAGCAATTGAGGCAAAATTTCAAATAATTTTTAAAAAACTTATAGATGAAAGATAAAAGAGTCTTGTATGTGTCTTCAGAAGTTGTGCCTTATCTTCCCGAGACCGAGATTTCTTCAATGTCGTTTGAAGCTCCTAGAATGATCAATAACAACGGTGGCCAGATTAGAATCTTTATGCCCCGTTATGGAAACATTAATGAAAGAAGACATCAACTGCACGAGGTAATACGCCTTTCAGGTATGAATTTGGTTATAAACGATCTGGATATGCCGCTGATAATTAAAGTGGCGTCAATTCCCAAAGAGCGTATTCAAGTTTATTTTATTGACAACGAAGATTATTTTAAAAGAAAAGCCACCTATGCCGATGAAGATGGCAACTTTTATAAAGACAATGACGAACGCGCTATATTCTTTGCAAAAGGGGTAATTGAAACGGTAAAAAAATTAAACTGGGCACCAGATATTATTCACGTGCACGGTTGGTTGGCAGCCTTTTTGCCGCTTTACCTTCGCAATTATTACGGCAATGAACCATTATTTGAAAACAGTAAAATTGTAACCTCTGTGTACAATACTGGATTCGAAGGATCGTTAGCAAAAGATACCATTGAAAAAGTGAGGTATGACGCTATAGACGATGAAGCCATTGCCGAATTAGAAGATCCGAGTTATATAAACCTGATGAAGATTGCCATTAGAAATTCGGATGCCATTATTGTAGCTACAGAAGAAATACCTGAAGCGCTCGAAAATTTTATTAACACTATGGACAAACCCGTGTTAAAGTATCATAATATGGAAGATTTTTCGCAAGCATATTTAGATTTTTACAGCTCGAAAGTTTTGGAATAAATTTTAGTGCTATAATTAATTTGAAAACAGTTTAGCACGAAATTTTTAATAAAGCTCCAATTAAATTTTATCCCCTTTATTTACAAAACAACTTATAACCAATAATCTAGACACAATTCCTTCCTATTTAATAAACATTGTATGCAGATGAAATTAAAAAGCTTGTTGCCAATGGTTGGCACTATTTTCCTCATAATTATTGCGTTTTCTTCATGCCAAAAAGAAACCTCTCTTATCGGTTCTGAAGTATTGGGAACAGAAATTCCAAACGGAATTTTAGACGATTCGCAAACTGTTATTTCTTACAGCAGAAAATTAGGGCCGGTGCAGAGCAATAGATTGCCATCCTATCAATTTGGGGTTTATAACGATCCTGTGTATGGCAAATCAACCGTTAGTTTGCTTTCCCAGCTAACGTTAGAGAGTAGCGACCCAAAATTTGGAGACAGTGCAACGGTAGATAGTGTATTTGTGTACCTTCCCTACTACAGCACCGAGACCACAGTAGACAGCATAACAACGTACGAACTCGATTCTATATACGGTACAAGCCCGATAAATATTTCAATTTTACAGTCGAAATATTTTTTAAGAGAATACGATCCAGACTCTGGTTTTGAGGAATTTCAAAACTATTATACCAATCAAGGACCACTTTTTGAAAGTTATTTAGGTGAAGAATTAGCTACAGTAATCGATTTTATTCCTACTAAAATCGGATATCTATTTAACCAAGGCGAAGAAGACGAAATAAAACTGCCCCCAGGCCTTCGCGTAAAATTGGATTCTACCTTCTTCCAAACCAATATTATTGACATGGAAGGTACTCCCGAATTACGCAATAGCAATAACTTCAAAAACTTTTTAAGAGGACTTTATTTTGATGTAAGCTCAACAACAGACAATGGAAGTTTGTTTATTTTTGATGCCACAAAAGCTTTCGTTACAATTTATTACAACTTTAAGAATGATGATGACGAGCGCGAAAATGGCACGTTTAAGTTAAACTTTAATGGAGGCATAAGTGTAAATACATTTACAAACCAACTTCCGCAACAAATACAAACTGCTGTAGAAAATCCAAATATCCAAACGGGCAATGAAAACTTATATCTGCGCGGTGGCGATGGAATTATTTCGGTAATTGAGCTTTTCGGAAAAGATAATGACAATAATGGAGTTGCTGACGATCTTGAAATGCTTCGCGATAAAAAATGGATTGTAAATGAAGCAAACCTAATTCTGTATGTAAATCAAGATTTAATGGTTGGTGGCGCTACGGAACCCGAACGAATTGTAATTTACGATTTAAAAAACAGCGATGTTTTGGCAGATTACAATCAAGATCCAACTAACGGACTTGAGGCAATAGATGCACTTTCCAATCATTACGGAAAATTGCAAAGAGGCAGTGATGGTAACGGCGATTATTACAAGTTGAAAATTACCGACCATATTAGCAACTTGATAAATAAAGACAGCACAAACGTGCCTTTGGGAATTATTGTTTCGCAAAATGTGTTAACCCGCACAACGCAGAAGCTGCAGAACCCCATGGAACCTAGCATTAAGGAAGTTCCCTCGAGTGCTATCGTTTCTCCCGAAGGAACCATTCTTCACGGAAACGCATCGCCCAATCAAGAAAAAAGACTAAAACTTCAAATTTATTATACTGAACCAAATTAAACGTCGATTATGTGTGGAATTGTAGGCTATATTGGCAAAAGAGAAGCATATCCCATTGTTTTAAACGGATTAAAACGCTTAGAATACAGAGGATATGACAGTGCAGGAATTGCACTATTTGATGGTACCGACATTCAACTGTGCAAAACAAAAGGCAAAGTTGCAAGTTTGGAGGAAAAAGCAAAGTTGAATATTTCTCGCGAAGGCAATTTAGGCATTGGCCACACCCGTTGGGCCACACACGGAATACCAAACGATGTAAACAGCCACCCACACTATTCTATGAGTGGCGATTTGGTAATTATACACAATGGTATTATTGAAAATTACGGTTCACTTAAAAAAGAATTAATAAATAGAGGCTACACTTTTAAGTCTGATACAGACACCGAAGTTTTGGTTAATTTAATTGAAGACATTCAAATTAAAGAAAACGTAAAGCTAGGAAAAGCCGTACAAATTGCTTTAAACCAAGTGGTGGGAGCGTACGCAATAGCACTTTTCGACAAAAAGAAACCAAACGAAATTGTAGTTGCAAAATTGGGAAGTCCATTAGCCATTGGTATTGGTGAAGACGAATTTTTTGTGGCTAGCGATGCTTCTCCTTTTATAGAGTTTACAAACAACGCCATTTATTTAGAAGATGAGGAAATGGCAATTATTAGACTAGGACGCGATGTAAAAGTGCGTAAAATAAAAGACGATATTCTTGTTGCCCCGTACATTCAAGAACTTCAACTTAACTTAGAACAAATTGAAAAAGGTGGTTACGACCACTTTATGCTAAAAGAAATATACGAGCAACCTTCGGTTATAAAAGATACGTATCGCGGCAGATTACTTGCAGATCAAGGCATTGTTAGACTGGGCGGACTGGAAAATTATATTGAAAAATTTACAAATGCCCAACGCATTATTATAGTTGCCTGTGGCACTTCGTGGCATGCCGGTTTGGTTGCTGAATATATTTTTGAAGATTTGGTGCGCATACCAGTAGAGGTTGAATACGCTTCCGAATTTCGCTATCGAAACCCAATTATTTCTGAAAAAGATGTAGTAATCGCTATTTCTCAGAGTGGTGAAACAGCAGATACACTTGCAGCCATAAAATTGGCAAAATCTAAAGGTGCCTTTGTTTATGGAGTTTGCAATGTGGTTGGTTCTTCTATTTCGCGCGAAACTCACAGTGGCACCTACACCCATGCGGGACCAGAAATTGGCGTGGCATCTACCAAAGCTTTTACTACCCAAATTACTGTTTTAGCAATGATAGCGCTACGTCTGGCAAAAGCAAAAGGCACAATAAGCCAAAGCGATTTTATGCTTTATTTACGTGCGTTGGAGTTAATTCCAAACCAAGTTGAAGAAGCTTTAAAAACCGACGATAAGATAACCGAAATCTCCGCTGCATTCAAAGATGCCAGAAACTTTCTTTATTTGGGAAGAGGCTACAATTTCCCAGTAGCTTTAGAAGGCGCTTTAAAATTAAAGGAAATTTCATACATTCATGCCGAAGGGTACCCTGCCGCTGAAATGAAGCACGGTCCTATTGCATTAATTGACGAACAAATGCCAGTAGTGGTAATAGCCATAAAAAGCGACCATTACGACAAAGTTGTAAGCAACATCCAAGAAATTAAGGCCAGAAAAGGAAAAATTATCGCGGTAGTGTCTAAAGGCGATACCGTTGTCAAGGAAATGGCAGATTACGTTATGGAGGTTCCGCATACTATGGAAGCCTTAACACCTTTGTTAACAACCATACCATTGCAGTTACTTTCATACCATATTGCAGTTATGCTGAACAGAAATGTAGATCAGCCTCGAAACTTGGCAAAATCTGTTACTGTAGAATAATTTACAGCATAAGTTACTACTAAAACCCAAACGGCCTGACTTGCTTATGTAAGTTACACTGTTTGGGTTTTTTTATATTTTCAAAACATATTCTTTAATTTAAGGCAATTTCAAAGTTTCATTAGCTATAAACAATACGTGTGAAACGCGCACTTTTACTATACATTAATCAATTTTTAATAGTTTAATGTTTTTTCTTTTGAAGTAGTTAATTTTTTCAACATTCCCATTGCATTTTTCATCTAGAAAAAACTATCTTTGCACCGTTCAAAATAGGGGTGGTTTTTTTGCCCTTAGATAACTATAAAATAAACAGTTACTCATGTCACAAAGTACAGGAAAAGTTGCACAGATTATTGGCCCGGTAGTTGACGTTGCGTTTGATAGCGGATCGGAACTTCCAAAAATATACGACTCGTTAGAGGTAAACAACAACGGAAACCTTTTGGTTCTTGAAGTTCAATCGCACATTGGCGAGAGCATGGTTCGTACCATTTCAATGGATTCTACAGACGGTTTAAGCCGTGGCGTTGAAGCTGTTGCAACGGGAGCTCCAATTCAAATGCCCATTGGAGATGCAGTATACGGTCGACTTTTTAACGTAATTGGCGATGCTATTGATGGTATCGGAAACTTGCCAAAAGCTGGCGACAACGGCCTTCCAATTCACCGTGATGCTCCAAAATTCGAGGATCTTTCCACTTCTACCGAAGTTTTATTTACAGGTATTAAAGTAATAGATCTTATTGAGCCGTATGCAAAAGGTGGTAAAATTGGTCTTTTCGGTGGTGCTGGTGTAGGTAAAACGGTACTTATTCAAGAGTTAATTAACAATATTGCCAAAGGCCACGGAGGTCTTTCGGTATTCGCAGGTGTAGGTGAACGTACTCGAGAAGGGAACGATTTACTTCGCGAAATGCTTGAGTCTGGTATTATAAAATACGGTGACGACTTTATGCACTCAATGGAAGCTGGCGGCTGGGATCTTTCAAAAGTAGATAAAACTGCGATGAAAGAATCTAAAGCTACCTTTGTTTTCGGACAGATGAACGAACCACCGGGAGCACGTGCGCGTGTTGCTCTTTCTGGGCTAACTATTGCTGAATACTTCCGTGATGGAGCTGGCGAGGGCCAAGGAAAAGACGTTCTTTTCTTCGTTGATAATATTTTCCGTTTTACACAAGCAGGTTCTGAAGTGTCTGCACTTCTTGGACGTATGCCTTCAGCGGTGGGTTACCAACCAACTTTGGCAACAGAGATGGGTGCGATGCAAGAACGTATTACTTCAACAAAAAGAGGTTCTATTACTTCTGTTCAGGCGGTTTATGTACCTGCAGATGACCTTACGGATCCAGCGCCGGCAACAACTTTTGCCCACCTGGATGCTACAACTGTACTTTCAAGAAAAATTGCGGAGCTTGGTATTTACCCAGCGGTAGACCCGTTAGACTCTACATCGCGTATTCTTACTGAACCTATTCTAGGTAAAGAGCACTACGGCTGCGCACAACGCGTAAAAGAGCTTTTACAACGTTATAAAGAACTACAAGATATTATTGCAATTCTTGGGATGGAAGAACTTTCTGAAGAAGATAAAATGGCTGTTGGCCGCGCACGTCGTGTACAGCGTTTCCTTTCTCAACCATTCCACGTAGCTGAGCAGTTTACAGGTATTCCTGGCGTATTAGTAGATATTAAAGAAACAATTAAAGGTTTTAATATGATTATGGATGGCGAATTAGATCACCTACCAGAATCTGCTTTCAACCTTAAAGGAACCATCGAAGAAGCTATTGAAGCAGGAGAAAAAATGCTTGCCGAAGCTTAAAAAAAGTATGCAGTATCCAGTGGCAGTTAGCAATAGCTGCCAACTGTAACTGCCAACTGAAAACTTATAAATATGTACTTAGAAATAGTAACCCCCGAAGCGTCTTTAGTTGCAGGTGAAGTTGAAAGCATTACCGTACCCGGTGTAGATGGTGAATTTCAGATGCTTAATAATCACGCTCCCATTGTTTCTGTTTTACAGGAAGGCAAAGTGAAATTTAAAGGTAACCCAACGATCGCCGATGGTTTTGAGAAAAAATTTACCAAAGAAGGTGACAGGTGGGTACTTCATATTTCCGGAGGCACTGTTGAGTGCAACAACAATCGTGTGATGGTTTTGGCGGATTAAGCCAAAGCAAATCCAAAAAAAATAAGTCCCAAATTCCAAAATGATGGAGTTTGGGATTTTTGTTTTTTATAAAAATTAATTTTTTACTCGAAATAATCCGCATCGATTTGTCTATGATGTAAAACCCTGACAATCAAAATAGGTTTTTCGTAAATAAGATAGAACACGATATGTGGTTGGCATGGAATGCTTCGTATGTTCTCAGCTAAGTCTTCTCGTAAAATACCTTCATTTGGAAAAAGCGTTAATTGTTCAAACAGATATAGACATAAATTATACCTATCATTTCAATCTTTTATATACTCCAAAATATTTCCAGGCTGGCAATCCAATGCTTTACAAATTGCCTCCAAGGTTGTAAACCGAACTGCTCGTGCTTTTCCAGATTTTAATATTGACAGATTGGCTTCCGTAATATTGATAATTTCTGCAAGTTCTTTGCTTTTCATACCACGACTTTCCAATAACTTATCTAAGTTTATAACTATACCCATTTGCTATATTGTTAAGTCGTTATCCTCTCTGATACTTTGCCCATACCTCAATAAAACTGAGAGTATAATCAATGATAGGCCCATTATAAAAAACACAAAATTGAAATCCAATGTAGGATTAAAAATATACTCAACCAATTGATTGACATTGGGATCATCAGCAAGTATAAAGCGAATTACACCATAGTTAGTTGCAAAATAAACACTTAGCACTACATAACAGATTTGTGAAAATATGAATAGAAAACCCAAATTTCTTATGTTTTCGAAAAGAGCGGAGGAAAAAGTAATTCTTCTTCTTAATATTTGAAAAATCCTTTTTAATAAATAAAATGAAATCACTGCTACAACAAGTGAAAGATAATTATAGAAATATCCAAAAATACCAAATAGCATATTCGAACTTTTTACCCGAACCTTGGTGTTTACAGATACATGATTTTGTGTTAATTGCAATGTTTCGTTCTTAAATTTAGACAAAATTTCGAACGAGGTTTCAGCGGGTATCTTATTTATACTGTATATGTCTTTGTCGATCCTCTTTGAAGGTCTTTCTCCTTTCCAATCGAAGATTGAATCGGGAGTACGAATATACATTTTTACAGGAATTTGAAACCCTTTTGAAGGATGCAAATCAGTCGAAAAATTACCGACAGATCCATCATGGGTAAAAACTAGCAACGATAGGTTAAATATTAAAAAAGCAATACTTACCCAAAAAGCGAAATTGAAAATAAAATACAAAACACTTACTATACCTAAATTTTTCATTTATAAAATAATTATTGTTTAACGATAACAAATATATCCAAATTATCGAAAAACAATAATTTATTTAATTGGATTGAATTTGAAAAAATTAGTCAATTCCTTAAAGTTATATTAACACCCCTTCCATCTGTTAAAAGAGATTCGTAAATTTGTTTCAACCCAAAACAGTTATGCATTTACAGAAGATAGATAAGGTAAAAACTATTACCAAAGAAGATTTTCTAAAAAATTACTTTAAGCCCCAAAAACCAGTAGTTATTGAAAGGTTTGTAGAGGACTGGCCGGCATTTACAAAATGGGATCTCGATTATATGGCCGAAGTGGCTGGCGATAAAACCGTTCCTCTTTACGATAACCGTCCCGTAAGTCATAAAGATGGTTTTAACGAGCCGCACGCAGAAATGAAGATGAGCGAATATGTTGCTCTTTTAAAAAAAGAACCCACCAAATACCGTATTTTTCTTTGGAACATTTTAAAGGAAGTGCCACAACTCCAAAAAGATTTTAGTTATCCAGATTTTGGTTTGAAATTAATGAAAGGCCTACCAATGCTCTTTTTCGGTGGGAAGGATTCTTATACTTTTATGCATTACGATATTGATCTGGCAAACATCTTCCATTTTCACTTCCAAGGAAAAAAAGAAGTGATTCTCTTCGACCAAAAACAGAATGATTATCTATATAAAATACCCCATTCCTTAATTACTCGTGAAGATATAGATTTTCACAATCCTGATTATACCAAATGGCCAGCATTAAAAAAAGCGGAGGGCTATATCACCAACTTAGAGCACGGCAATGTTTTATACATGCCCGAAGGCTATTGGCATTATATGCGCTACATTACCCCAGGTTTTTCGATGAGCCTACGTGCCATTGCAAGAAATCCTAAAAACTTGGCCAAAGCAATTTATAATATTGCTGTTATGCGTTACTACGATCAGTTAATGCGAAAACTAAAAGGACAAAAATGGATTGATTGGAAAAACGAACAAGCTATTTTGCGCACCAATAAAATGCTATAGTTCCTTAAGAATTCAGTACCTTTCCTTTAATTTTTTTTAAATGAAAATCGCCGCAATCGTTTTTATACTACTTTGGGTACAGGTAACTTTTGCACAGGCCTATACCGGAAAGGGCGACGTAAAATTCCAGATTGGTGCTAATTTTCAAGATAATGGCACTGGAATTATGGGGAGTGTAGATTTTGGCGTGGGTGAAAATATTTCACTCGGACTGGCTTCAACATATTTGTTGGGCATCGATAAAATTAGAAATAAAAGTGGCGAAGAAGAGCCCTTCGCAGATTTTAAGGATAGGTTTGACTTCCGTGCACGTTTTAACGCAAACCTTGGAAATGTTATAAACGTTGATGAATATTTAGATGTTTATCCCGGTCTTTACGCAAGTTTGAAAAACTTTGGCGGGCATTTGGGTTTGCGATACTTCTTTACCAATGGTTTTGGAGTTTTTACCGAGATAAATATTCCTATTTCAAAATACAACACAAATATGTTAACTCAGGCCGAAAAGTTGCATAATCAAGTTTCAGTTAGCTTTGGGGCTTCGTTCAATATCTATTAAATAGGCGCTATTGGTATGAGTTTAAAATTCGCTTAATTATACCTTATTCTTCAAAAAATATACTTTCAATTGGCAATTTAAATAATCTTGAAATCTTAAAGGCAAGTGGTAAACTGGGATCAAATTTTCCTGTTTCAATAGCGTTTATAGTTTGCCGAGAAACCTGAACTTCAACTGACAATTGGGCTTGGGTCATATTGTGCTGGGCACGTAGTATTTTGATTTTATTCTTCATTTGTATCTATTTAAGCCTACAAAAGTTGCTACTAAATATGTAATCCCAATGAGTATAACTACATCTGCAATTTCCGCGTTAATACTAATAATTTTTGCTTGATCTAATAATGAATAGCTCAATCCACCAACCACGCCTATACCTAATGAAATTGCCATTGCCTCAACATGTATTTTGCGCTGCATTTCGTCCAAATTGTTAATGTATTTTCGATTCATAATAATCATTCCTATACCAACAACAGTAGCTATAAAAATAAATATGAGAGTTAATACAGTATTGCCTTCCCAGAAAAATTTTTGTCCAAAGGAGGCCACTGCCATGGCTATTACCCACCCTCCGGTCCAATAGGCTAATTGTTTAATATTGTTCCTATTGGTTACTTTCCATGTATTCTGTTTTGCGTCCATAAGTAAAGTTTATTTGATTATTTGTAAAGTTTATTTGACACAAATATAAATAAATGCCTTGAAATGTCAAGTTTTATTTACAATAAATTCTAATTATTTTAAAATTTCATTCACTTTGTGGTACACCAACTCAGGTTCCCACCCACGATAAAAAAGGTAATCGGCCAGTTTTTTTCGCTTTTTTTGAAGATTTTTTTCGCCAGCTAATTGTAGCAATCGTTTGTCTGCCAAGATTTCAAAGGTTTTGTAGTATTCAGCATCGGGTATTTCCTTTAGAGCAATTTTAATATTGAATTTTGAAATTTCACGGAATTTCAATTCATTCACAATTCTATTTCTTCCCCATTTTTTCGTTCTAAACTTTCCTCTGGCATAGGCTTGCGCAAAGCGGGTTTCATTTAAAAAATTATGTTTAAGTAAGTGATCTATAATATTATCCACTGTCACCGGGATCATCTGCATTTCATACAGTTTTTGGCGCACTTCTTTATGGCAACGTTCCTGATAGGCACAGTAGCGCTCCATTCGCCTGGTAGCTTCTTCAACGGTGTATGTTTTGTGAGTGTTCAAACTGGAAGTAAAACTAACAAAAAAACCCCTTTCGAAGTAAGTCTTCAAAAGGGGTTTTGGTTATTTTATCAATTCACCATCTTTATCGTGAAAGTGATATTCAAGATATGTATATGCATCTCTTGGTTGAATTTTTATCCATTTTTTGTGCTCCAAAAACCATTTGGTGCGCACACTTGGAAAACCTTTGGTTAAAAAGGCCGCTATAAAAGGGTGCGTATTTAGCGTTATCTTTTTATAGTCTTTTTTGAATAGGCGCTTTACCTCTTCATTTATTCTGTTAACAACAATTATAGGCGCTTCAATTTCTCCGTCTATCACATTACTGGGATTTTCTTCACGGGTTTTAATATTCATTTCTGGCCTAACGCGTTGGCGGGTTATTTGTATTAACCCAAACTTACTTGGTGGTAGTATTTTGTGCTTTGCTCTATCGTCTTTCATTTCATCGCGAAGATGGTTGTAGAGCTGTTTTCGGTGATTGGCATTTGCCAAATCAATAAAATCTACCACAATAATGCCTCCCATATCGCGTAACCTTAGTTGTCTTGCCACTTCGGTAGCTGCAATTAAATTCACTTCCAGCGCAGTGCCTTCTTGTGTTTTTTGCTTATTGCTACGATTACCGCTATTCACGTCTATTACGTGCATTGCTTCGGTATGTTCTATAACCAAATAGGCTCCTTTGCTACCTGAGACCGTTTTTCCGAAGGAAGTTTTAATTTGCCGATCGATGCCAAATTTTTCAAACATCGGTACATTGCTATCATAAAACTTTACGATATTGTCTTTTTTGGGTGCAATTTCCTGCACATAATCTTTTATTTGCAAGTATAGGGTTTCATCGTCTATATGTATTGCAGAGAATGAATCGTTGAACATATCACGAATGATAGATGCTCCCCTATTTAACTCACTTAGCACTTTTGAAGGGTGGTGCGCCCCTTGTAGCTTCTTACACATCGCTGTCCAGCGTTCCATAAGATTCTGTAAATCTTTGTCCAGTTCTGCTACTTTTTTGCCCTCGGCTACGGTACGAATAATAACGCCAAATCCTTTGGGTTTTATGCTTGTAATTAAGCGTTTTAACCTGTCTTTTTCTTCGTTGGTTTCTATTTTTTGAGAAACAGAAACACGGTCTGAAAAGGGAACCAAAACTATGTATCGTCCGGCTATAGAAAGCTCTGAACTTATACGGGGTCCTTTGGTGGATATGGGTTCTTTTACAATTTGAACCAAAATAGATTGATTGCTTTTTAAGGCATCGTTTAAGTTGCCATGCTTATCAATCTCTTTTTCGAACGGAAATTCTTTTAAGGAATAATCTTTTAATTTTCCAGAGCTTACGGCTTTCACAAATTTTAATTGCGAAAGTATTTTAGGCCCGAGATCATGATAGTGTAAAAAACCATCTTTCTCGTAGCCTACATTCACGAAGGCGGCGTTAAGCCCAGGAACAGTTTTACGTATTTTGGCAAGAAATATGTCGCCTACGGTAAAATTGTTATCCTCTTCCTCCTTGTGGAGCTCTATAAGTTTTCCATCTTTTAAAAGGGCAAAATCAACTTCTTGTGAACCGGACCTAATAAATAATTCGTAGTTCACTTTACATTAATTTTGTTGTTCCGAAGAAAAATTCGGAACTAATTAAACAATATTTTTCACAGATTTTATATAAAAATCCGGCGATACTGCACCAATCTAAAAGCCAGTTGCTGCAATGTCATTTTCAAAGAACGATCTTTTGTTTGTTTTTATTGAAAAGAATACCCAAAAGGGATTCTGTCCAAAACACTTTTAAAACAGAAAAAGTAGTTTAGAAACTACTTTTTCTTTTTGTGGCGGTTAGCGCGACGTCTTTTCTTGCGCTTGTGAGTCGCTACCTTATGTCTTTTTCTTTTTTTACCACTTGGCATACTAAAGTCTTTTTTAATGCCCCACAAAAGTGGAACGGGTTAGTTTTATTTTACGTCCACGTTAGTTTTTACACCTTCAACAAATACTTTTGCAGGTTTAAAAGCTGGAATATTGTGAGCCGGAATTTTAATAGTTGTGTTCTTTGAAATATTTCTTCCTGTTTTTTCGGCTCTTGTTTTAATAATAAAGCTTCCAAAACCTCTTAAATACACATTGTCTCCTCCTTCTAATGAATTTTTTACTTCTTCCATAAAGGTTTCAACAGTAGCTTGAACTTCATTCTTTTCCATTCCGAGCTTTTCTGAAATTTTCGCTACGATATCTGCTTTCGTCATTCTTGTAAATTTTAATTAATTATTCTTTTCTAGATTTTTTTTCAGACCGCAAATATACATATTTTAAAATCAATAATTCAAACCTTAATCCTTTAAAATTTAATGGGATATAGATTAATTTTACCCAATGCATAAAATAGCCCCTAATTTTTCCAAAAAGCTCATTGCGTGGTATATACAAAACAAGCGTGAATTGCCTTGGCGCAAAACAAAGAATCCGTACCATATTTGGCTGTCAGAAATTATTCTACAACAAACCCGAGTAGCGCAAGGATTGCCCTACTTTTTGAAATTTATTGAAGCCTATCCGCAAGTTGAAAATTTAGCCAATGCCCGCGAAGACGAAGTGCTTAAACTTTGGCAAGGTTTGGGTTATTATTCGCGTGCCCGAAACCTACATGCCACCGCAAAAATGGTGTGCCAAGAAATGAACGGGGTTTTTCCCGACAATTACAAAGACCTTTTAAAGTTAAAAGGCGTGGGCGATTACACAGCCAGTGCCATTGCTAGTATTGCGTTTAACCAACCCGAAGCGGTTGTAGATGGTAATGTTTATCGTGTTCTCTCTCGCTTTTTTGAAATCAACACTCCTATTAATACCACTGCCGGACAAAAAGAATTTAAACAACTCGCACAGCAACTTATAGATATAGATGAGCCCGGCACCTTTAACCAAGCCATTATGGAATTTGGCGCGCGGTACTGTGTGCCGCAAAACCCAGATTGCAATAATTGTATTTTTAACGATAGTTGTAAGGCTTTCCAGCAGAAAAATGTAGATCATCTTCCCGTTAAAATAAAGGCCAAACCCATTAAAAAAAGATTCTTCAATTATTTAGTTGTGCTTTCCAAAAATGAACACACCATGCTACAACAGCGCACGGGAAAAGGAATTTGGCAGCAGTTATACCAATTTCCTTTAATTGAAACTTCGGAAGAAGTAAATCTTCGTTCCCTTACAAAACATACGCAATTTCAAACATTTTGCAAAAATCTACAAATCGATACTATTTCACTATTTAATGAAACGCCAATCGTTCACAAACTTTCGCATCAACATTTAAGCACACGGTTTTGGATCGTTGAAACGTTGGAGGAAAATGAAAATACAATTCCAATTTCCAACGTAAAAGATTACGCAGTTCCCGTTTTAATTGCAGATTTTGTCTCGGAGTTTTTTGAGAATTACTGATGTTCGGTTACCTTACATAATGCGGCAGGAAATCATTTTATATAAAATTTTAAAAATTCCGTATATTTAAAACGCAAAATCTACCTTTGCACAAATTAAAAAAACAATAGTTATGAGTGGAACATTAAACAAAGTAATGTTGATTGGGCATACCGGAGATGATGTAAAAATGCATTATTTTGAAGGCGGCAATAGCTTGGGCCGTTTTCCGCTTGCTACCAACGAAACCTATACCAATAAAACAACAAACGAGCGCGTAACAAACACAGAATGGCACAATGTTGTAGTGCGAAACAAAGCAGCAGAAATTTGCGAAAAATATTTAAAAAAAGGCGATATGGTCTATATTGAAGGTCGCCTAAAAACTCGCAAATGGCAGGACGATAAAGGCATGGACAGATACAGTACCGAAATTCACTGTACAGATTTTACTTTTTTATCTCCCAAGAGTGACAGCGCAAACTCTGGAACTGGCAATACCGCGCAAACCACCCAGAAAACACAGTCTGCAGCACAACCGCAAACAAACAATCAAGTTTCTGATGAAGAGGACGATCTTCCTTTTTAATGTTTAACTAAAATAATCAACTTGGATACTGACCCCCCTGGTTTACTATATTTTCTTACCGTTTTGGATTTTTCCCAAATATTAAGTACTGTTTTACTGTTTGTACTTTTGGCGTGCTCAGCCTTGATTTCTGGTGCCGAAGTGGCTTTCTTTTCGCTAACATCATCTGATTTTGAAACTAATGACGAAAAATCAATCGCCAAAAAATTAGGCATCGTACAGCGCTTACTAGCAAAGCCCAAAAAGTTATTAGCCACTATTTTGGTAGCAAATAATTTTATTAACATAGCCATTGTATTGCTTTTTGAGTCGTTGAGCACTATTTGGTTTGCCAGATGGGACTATTCCCTCAATCTGCATTATTTTGAACTAAGCGTAGTATTCCTTTTAAAAGTAGTTGTAGTTACTTTTTTAATCTTGCTTTTTGGCGAAATCCTTCCAAAAATATATGCCAATCGCAACCGGATTTCATTTGCAGTTTTTATGGCGCAGCCGCTAAATGTATTAGATACATTGTTATCGCCAATTAGCTCGCCAATGCGTTCTGCCACATTGTATCTTCACGATCGGTACGGCAAACAAAAATCTAATATAAGTGTAGATCATCTATCGCAAGCGCTAGAGCTTTCTAATCAGGATACCACTTTTGAGGAACAAAAAATCCTTCAAGGTATTGTTACCTTCGGAAACACCGACACCAAACAGGTAATGAAAAACCGAATGGACATTTTTGCACTTAACGAAGAGCAACCTTTTAAAGAAATTCTGCCAGAAATTATTCAACGAGGTTATTCCCGGATTCCTGTTTACAAAGACAGCATAGACAATATTACCGGAATTTTATATGTAAAGGATTTAATTCCGTTTACAGATAGAAAAATACTAGACTGGAAAACCCTAAAGCGCGAAGCCTATTTTGTTCCCGAAAATAAAAAGCTGGACGATTTACTGAATGAGTTTAAAGAAATGAAAATGCACCTCGCCATTGTTGTTGATGAATACGGCGGTACGAGCGGCTTGATTTCCTTAGAAGATATTATTGAAGAAATTGTTGGTGAAATTAGCGATGAATTTGACGATGAAGATTTAATTTTTTCAAAATTGGACGATCATACCTATGTTTTTGAAGGAAAAACACCACTAAAAGATTTCTATAAAGTAATAAAACTTGAAAATCCAGAAATTTTTGAAGACGAAAAAGGTGAAGCCGAAACGCTTGCTGGGTTTCTATTAGAAATTTCAAAAGGCTTTCCCAAGAAAAACGAAGTAATATCTTTCAACAATTATGCGTTTACCATTGAGGCGTTTGAGGGCAAGCGCATCAAACAAATAAAACTTACCATTGAAAATTAATAACTTCTATATTACTTTATTTATAAGCTTTTTTACCCTTGCATCCTGTCAAGATAATACGTTGGTAAAACCTGCGGCTATGTTGCGTTTAGAATATCCACAACCCCAGTACCGTACCGTTTCCACAGACTGCCCCTATTCTTTTTCGGTGAATCACATTACAACGCTCGTCCAGAAAAACAACTGCGGCATAAATATTACGTATCCAGAAATGAAGGCTACCTTGTATTTAACCTACCAAGATGTACGAAAAAACAATTTAGATTCACTCTTGCAAGATGCTCAAAAATTGGCATATGACCATACTATAAAGGCAAATAGCATCCCCGAGCAGCCCTATGTAAATCCAGACAAAAACGTATACGGCATGTTCTATATGATTAATGGAAATGCAGCCACCCAAGCAGAATTTTATGTTACGGACAGTACAAATCATTTTTTAAACGGAGCCTTATATTTTGATGCAAAACCAAATTTTGATTCCATCTATCCTGCCGTAGTTTATTTACGCGAAGACATTCGTAAACTAATGGAAACCATTACGTGGCAGTAGCCTAATATAGCTTGTAAATAAAAAGTTAACAAACCATTTACAAATGGTTCGGCAACTTTTCGTAACTTTTGGGTGTAAAAACCACCACTATGTTTAAAGTATATTCTCGTTATGGCGTTTGGATTGCAATAGCCTTAATTGCATATTTCCTTCTCTTAAAATTAATAGGTCTTCACCAATACCCTGAATTAAGTTCGGTTAATGGTTTAATTTTTGGCTTTGGTATTTATATGGCAATGAAAAATTACGCAACAGGAGAAAACAACTTTAAATACGAAAAGGGCTTTGAGGTAGGTTTATTTTCAGGCGGAATAGCTTCAATTCTTTTTACGCTATTTATGGCAATCTATATGTACCAAATAGATACCGAATTTTCCGCTGGAATTATGGAACGATGGAATTTGGAATACAGCATGGGAACACTTATGTTAATACTTTCTATTTTAATTATGGGCTTTGCCACAAGTATTGTTTTAACACTCACCTTTATGCAACTTCTCAAAAAATCTTGGAACACACAAGACGGAAATAGGCACACCATCAAATAAATGCAGGGAAATGGCCTTCCAGCTTTTATTTACTTGCAGGCAGATACAAAAATCTAAAACAAAACACTTTGCACACTTAGTTCTGAAAAGATTAAAGAAAAACACTTTGCTGTTTCCAATTTAAAAATTATATTTGCAGCCCCCTACGCAAACCGTATTTGCTTCGGAAGTTACCGCCTCCGTAAACGTTAGGGAAATATAAGTTTAACTAATTTTATAAACGATTCGCTATGTACGCAATTGTAGAGATAGCAGGGCAGCAAGTAAAAGTTGCGAAAGACCAAAAGGTTTTTGTTAATCGTTTGCCAGTAGAAGAAGGAAAAAAAGTGTCTTTTGACAATGTACTTCTTATTGGTGACGGAGACAATATTACCATTGGCGCCCCGGCTATAAACGGCGCTCAAATAGGAGCAAAAGTCGTAAAGCACCTTAAAGGTGACAAAGTTATAGTATTCAAAAAGAAACGCCGTAAAGGATACCGTGTTAAAAACGGACACCGTCAGGCTCTTTCTGAAATTGTAATTGAAAGCATTGTAGCTTCAGGAGCTACACCAGCTAAAAAGGAAACAGCCAAAAAAGCTGCTCCAAAACCTGCCCGTCCGTCAGGCGGGAAAGAAACTAAAGCAGCTGCTCCAAAAGCAGAAGCTAAAAAGGCACCTGCAAAAAAAGCCGCTCCAAAAGCTGCAAAAGCAGATGATCTTAAAAAGATTGAAGGTGTTGGACCTAAAGCTGCAGAAGCTATGGTTGCTGCCGGATTGGATACTTTTGCGAAAGTTGCAAAGGCAAAACCAGAGGCTATCGCAACTATTCTTTCTGAAGCAAGTTCAAACCTTGCTCATTTAGTTACCGATACTTGGCCAAAACAAGCTAAATTAGCTGCAGATGGCAAGTGGGATGAACTAAAGGAATTGCAAGACAATTTAGACGGTGGGGTTGAAAAATAATCTCGCTAACGTATAATATTTAAAACCGAAACAAAATGGCTCACAAAAAAGGAGTTGGTAGTTCCAAAAACGGTCGCGAATCCGAATCGAAACGTTTAGGCGTTAAGATTTTTGGAGGCCAGGCCGCTATTGCCGGAAATATCATTGTAAGACAAAGAGGATATACACATCACCCAGGTGAAAATGTATATGGTGGTAAAGACCACACCCTTCACGCGCAAGTAGACGGGGTAGTGAAATTCACCAAAAAGAAAGATAACAGAAGTTACGTTTCTATCGTTCCAAACGCAGAAGCATAGTAACAATTTTGTTTAAAAATAAAAAAACCTTCACCACGCTGTGAAGGTTTTTTTATTTTACCAAGTGAGCCTGAAAGTCTGAAAATGAAACTTGGTGCTTTAAAAGTGTCCATTTTGAAATCTCTGGGTAGTGCGTGTATATAAAATCTGAAGGTTCCGTTAAAAACCAAAAATCGTCTGTTCCATTTTTATTGCCATAACTTATAGCCCAAGTAATGTCTAGCAATTGCCACTGGCCATCGAGTTTTACGGCATTCCAGGTATGATTTGGCGTCTTGCTCTTTCTACTCTTTCGGGAATAATCTCGTGTAAATCCATGAATTACTTCAGCAGAAACCCCCACATCGATACAAAGATTTTTAAACAGAAAAGCGTACCCACCACAAAGCGCTTTGTTTCTTTCCAAAACCTTTTTTATTACATTATTTTCTGAAGTATATATTGTGTTTTGAAGCATTTTGCTCAGTCGCAATTCATGGTCGTAAGCAATATTGGCGGCAATCCAAGTATAAATTGAAATTACTTTTTGCCTATCTGTAGTAGCATTTTTGGTTATGGCATGCGCCAACTTTAAAGTTGAAAATTGTGAAGAAATTTCACCCTTTGCAACACGTTCTTCATTGTTGTTATTTCTTCCAATAACAGGGCCTATCTGTGCCGAAGTACTAATTCCGAAAAAAATATAAAACAATAGAATAAAGCCTTTTTGCATAAATATCAATCAATTTATGAGAAAACGGATTTATTATAATTATATTGAATATAAAGGTGTTAAAACTTATTTAACCAATTCTAACAATTCATTTTCCGAAACATTCAACAGCCCCACTTTTGGTAAACGCCGGGTTAATTCTCTCCAGTTTTTATCCTTTTCATAAATTTTACCAAGCATTTCGGCAGCTCGTTCAAATTGTTTATCATTTGCCAAGGTTATGGCAGTCCAAAATTGCATTTCAAGATTTTCAGGAAACATTTTCATGGCAGCATTATATTGGGCCATTGCTTTTTTCATTTCATTTTTTTCAACATATACATCGCCCTGATTCATGTGTTCATACGCTCGAAATACGTTCAAAAGCCTATCTAATTCCTTTACAGGATTTTCGTTGTCATCTACTCGCAAATCTAGTAGTACGTCGTTCCATGGCTCATCCGTAGCTTCTGGAGCAACAATTAGTAGCGCCGCAGATTGCTTTCCACGAATATCGCCCCCTGAATTTTGGGCAGCGAGTAAAACCTGTACCATCCTTTCTGCTAGCGGCAATTTATTGTATGTTTTCCAGGCTTTTTCCATGGCAGGAACAACCTTATCATTAAGCATCATATTTGCCTGTATTGAAAAGTTTTCACCATTTGCATGGCTGGCATAAACAATACAATTTTTTCCCGTATGTGTTGCAACTCTTCCTTTGGAATCTAGAATTGCAACTTGCCGAAAATCGCGGCCCTCATCGTCGCTCAACAAAATGTCCATTGCCTGTTGCGGAGATTTTCCTTGTTTTAACAAATCCAATCCCCGAATACCGAAAGATCTATTGGTAAATGATTGTGTTGCAACTACACCAACTCCAGCCTCGCCCCAGGAAACACCTGTGCCAACGCTAAACCAATGACTTTGAACGGCCACCGCCATTTCTCCTGTATTCGCATCGCGTGCAACAATAGAATAGGTATGTGCCAAAGGATCGTTAGGCTTTGTAGATTGGGCCATAGTGGTAAAAATTGAAAAAAGTCCGAAGTATAAAAGAAATGATTTCATCGATGTGTTTTTTTGAGTATTTAAAGATAAATTTTTATTTCAAAAAACAACAACATGTTATATAGCATCTGTTGAAATTGCTATTTCAATAATTTATAATTAAATTCTTACTTAGCTCTAAAAAAATACTATCCGCTCTCAATTTCGTTATATTTTAGTATATTTAGAAACCTCACTCACAACACATCTTTTTATCTTGAAGTATCTTACCTCCATAGTGTTACTAATTTCCTGGTTAGGATTTGCACAAATTAATCCGGACACTGTTTCCCAAAAAACCGCGAATGATATTGCTGTACTGAAAGATTCATTAATAGCACTGCAGCAACATACGCATACCTTATTGTTTAGAGGAAAATATGATTCTGTAATACTCTCTTCCATTCATAATATTAAGTTCGCTGAAGATATTGGAGATATTGAAAACGCCTATTATTCCCGATATATGATGGCAGCCGCCTTTATGCATTTAGAAGATTTTAAAAATGCTCATCTCTATGGAGAGGACTACTTAAAATTTACCAAAAAAACTACCGATAACCTTAAGATGGCACGCGCATATAATTTTATTGGAACACTGTATCTTACTGAAAAAAAATACGATTCTGCCCTACCATTTTTTGTAAAATCCTTGCCACTTTCCCTCCGTAGAAAAGACACACTAGCTGTTTCAATAGTGTATTATAATCTATCGAAAATTTATCTCAATCAAGGTCAAAACAAAAAAGCACAGAACTATTTTAAGTTGGCAAAAAAAGGCATTACAGCCGTGGATTACAAGCGTATGCAAACCGACATGAAGTTACTTGAAGGGAAATTGCAGCGCGCTTTAAACAATCCGATTAGAGCCATTGAAAATTTTAATGAAGCTATTGCATCTACAAAAAATGGCGCTTTTTTAGACGATACGTTAATTGAAGTGTATTTAGAATACAGCAATACTCTTTATAGCCTAAACCGCTTTAAAGAGGCTTATTTAATGCGGAAAAAATTTGACAGTATTACACAAATTCGGTTTGAAAAAGAAAAGCTAATGGCCATTCAAAATGCAGCCGCACAGTTTAGTGTAAAAGAGTATAAAGAGCAAGCCCAAAAAGCCGAATTAGAGAAAAAATTAATTTCGGAAAGAGCCATGGTAAGCAATCTTCTGCTTTTCTTTTTTATTGGAACAGCAATTATTATGGGGCTTTTTTTAATTATTCTGTTTAGATCACATATGGGTAGAAAAAAGCTCACGCAATCTTTAAAAGAAAAAAACCAACAATTATTAAAAGCAAAGCAGGAAGCAGAAGAATTGGCAATGGCCAAAAGTAAGTTCTTTAGCACCGTAAGCCACGAATTGCGCACCCCGCTTTACGGTGTTATAGGGCTAGCCACAGCTCTGCTAGAAGACAAATCGCTTAAAAGTCACCAGACAGATTTAAAGCATCTAAAATTTTCTGCAGATTATCTTTTGGCACTTATTAACGATGTTTTACAAATAAGTAAGCTCGAATCTAACACCTTGAAAGAGGTTAAAACATCATTTAATTTAAATGAATTAATCCAGTCTATTGTTTCGTCGTTTCAGTATGCTCTAATGCAGAACAAAAACAAAATCCACGTATCAATATCAGAAAATATACCCCAGAACTTGGTTGGAGATCGCGTTAGACTATCCCAAATTCTTATGAATTTGGTAGGTAATGCCGTGAAATTTACCTTGAAAGGAGATATTTATATTTTGGCACAAATGGAGTCCATTTCCAAAAATGAAGTAACTATAAAATTTAGCGTTGAAGATACTGGCGTCGGAATTCCGAAAGAAAAACAAAAGGCAATTTTTGAGGAATTTCAACAAGTAGATTCAGAAAATTCTAAAATACAAGGCACAGGACTTGGGCTAACTATTGTTAAAAAATTGCTGGAAGCCTCAAATGCCACTATTAGTTTAGAAAGCGAACCAGGTAAGGGTGCTACGTTTAGTTTCGTTTTGCCCTTCGGAATCTATAAACAACCCTTAGAATACAAATCAAAATACGATTACCACGCCCTTCGCGGCAAAAAAATACTTGTGGTGGACGATAATAGAATTAACCAGATAGTAACACAGAAAATAGTTGAAAAATACGGAATGCATTGCACCATTGCCGATAGTGGTAATATTGCCATTGAAAAATTAAAAACCAATATGTTCGATTTAGTATTGATGGATATTAATATGCCCGGTAAAGATGGAATGGAAACCACTAAAGAAATTAGAAAATTCAATAAAACTATTCCAATAGTGGCCTTAACAGCCATTGAAGTTGAAGAAATGAGAACCAAAATTGCGGCCTCAGGAATGAATGCCATAATTGCTAAACCCTACGACACAGAAGAATTTTTGAAAATTATCCATAACAATCTCATTAACGAAGTAGAACTAACTAATCAGAATGAAAAATTTTCTACGTAAAAATAGTACTGTCTTATTTCTTGACTATTTTTTTTACATAGCAATCACCGTTTATATCGTATATTTTCAAAAAGTATAAACCCACCCTCGTTTTCGATATATTGATTGTATTTTGATGCGATTCTTTTGAAACAAGCTGCCCTAATTGATTGTATATTTCTAACTTAACAATTTCCGTTGGCGATTTAACCGTTAAAATACCCGATGTTGGATTAGGATAAATAATAAATTCATCTAGATTATTTTCAGCTACGGACAAGGGGCCTAAGTTTTCGTACCAAGCAATTTTATCATCACCGTTTGAAGTAGATAGTACATCTATATCGCCATCGCCATCCATATCTGCAGCAAATACAGATGTTGGATATATTACATTTGATGTTACTATTTGTTGAGGGCCAAAAGTGCCTTGGCCGTCTATATTTTCAAACCAAGTTACCAAATTTGGGTTACTGGATAAGGAGAGTACGTCCATATCGCCATCGCCATCAACATCTTCAGAAAAAACACTTCTATTGAAATTTGCACTCGCCGAAATAATAATTTGTGGTCCAAAGTTTCCCAGTCCATCCAAATTTTCATACCACGCCACTTTATCGTCAGCGCTAGATGCTGAAAGCACATCCATATCGCCATCACCGTCAAGGTCTGAGGCATATACCGAGGTTGCATAATCGGTCTCGGTAGAAATTATCTGTTGCGGGCCAAAAGTGCCCAAGCCGTCGGTGTTTTCATACCAGGTAATCATATCACCTTCCAAGGCAGCAGCCAGCACGTCATTATCGCCATCGCCATCTACATCAACAGCATAAATGGAAGAGGGATGATCTGCATTTAGCGTTATTAATTGTTGGGGACCAAAATTTCCTTGGCCGTCCAGGTTTTCATGCCAAACAATTTGGCTATCTCCTCCAGTAGAGGAAACAATATCCAGATCTCCATCGCGGTCTATGTCTATTGCACCGAGACTTAAACCAATGGCCATACCGCTGGATACTATTTGTGGCGGCCCGAAGCTTCCTTGCCCATCGAGGTTCTCGTGCCAAGCTATATTATAGTCATCTCTTGAAGTAGAGAGCACATCCATATCGCCATCACCATCAACATCTGCCGCCCTAACAAATCCCGCGCCATTTAAGTTAACAACAATTATGTTCTGAATACCGAAAGTTCCCAGCCCATCGAGGTTTTCGTACCACGCAATTTTATTATCAATACTCGATGCTGAAATTGCATCCAAATCGCCATCACCATCAAGGTCAGCAGGATATACGGAAAGTGGAAAAACGGCTTGAACAACAATGTTATTAAACTGTCCAAAACTGCCCAAACCATCTAGATTTTCGTGCCACGCAACAAGGTCATCATAAAGCGAGGCAAAAACAACATCTTTATCACCATCGTCATCAATATCTGTAGCGTGAGCCCAAACTGCAGTTTGAATATTTGAATTAATCATCCGTTGAGGACCAAAACTGCCCAACCCATCAATATTTTCATACCATCTTATTTGATCGATTCCTGTAGAGAGCACATCCATGTCACCATCGCCATCAATATCACTTGCAGATACTTGATGTAATGGAATATTATCTAAAGAATCGTCTATTTCGTGGGATGCAAAAACACCTTGTCCATCTGTATTCTCAAACCAAATTGTTTTATTGAAAACCCCAATAAAATCAACATCATCAGCAGAAACACATACTATATCCATATCGCCATCCAAATCAAAATCTGCAGCGTAAATAGAAATTGGAGCCAAAAAATCGGTGCTTATTATTTGTTGGCCGCCAAAGGCGCCCATTCCGTCTGTATTTTCATACCAAGCTATTTTATCATCCAAATATGATGCGGACAGCACATCCTGATCGCCGTCGCCATCAATATCAGCAGTGTGGACTGATAATGCTCCATTAGCATTTGAGGTGATTATTTGTTCTGAGCTGAAATTTCCTAAGCCATCTAAATTTTTATACCAAGCAATTTTATTATCATTACTAGATGCAGAAAGTACATCCACATCACCATCGCCATCGATATCGGCAGTATAAACCATTCTAGCTCCATTTGCGTTTGTTGAAATTATCTTCTCGGGGCCAAAAGCACCTTGGCCATTAGTGTTTTCATACCAAGCTATTTTCTTGTCTTCATAAGATGCAGATAGTACATCCATATCGCCATCGCCATCGATATCTGCGGCATAAACTGAAATTGCCAAATTAGCATTTGTAGAAATAGCTTGTTGGGTCTGAAAGTTGCCTAAGCCGTCGTTTTTGTACCAAGCTATTTTATCGTCATCGCGGGATGCTGAAAGTAAATCCATATCGCCGTCGCCATCAATATCGGCTGAATGTACTGAAAATGGCCCATTGGGTAAAAATGTATCATCAATGATTACGTGGTCCTGAAATTGAATTTGAGCACTTATGCTCCCACAAATCAAAAGTAAAATTACGAAGGGTAGTTTTGCGAACATAGTTTTCTGATTTTAAAGGATAAGTTAATCATTTATTTGAAAATTATCGGTAAACAAATTACCATTTAAAAACCGAAACCTTTATCCTCTAAATAAAAAAACCCTGCGAGTGCAGGGCCTTTACTATATAAAAGTTGAAGAATTAGCCTTCTAAACTCGCACTTAAATATTCACGATTCATACGGGCAATGTTTTCCAAAGAAATACCCTTTGGACATTCAATTTCGCACGCACCGGTATTGGTACAATTTCCAAAACCTTCTTTATCCATTTGAGAAACCATGTTTAAAACACGCTCTGTTGCTTCAATTCTTCCTTGCGGCAGCAATGCAAACTGGCTCACTTTTGCCGAGGTAAACAGCATAGCGCTGGCATTTTTACAAGCTGCCACACAAGCACCGCAACCAATGCAGGTTGCCGCATTGAATGATTCGTCTGCATCGTGTTTATTTACCGGGATAGCGTTGGCATCAATAGTATTTCCAGATGTATTTACCGAAATAAAGCCACCTGCCTGCTGGATTCTATCAAAAGAACTTCTATCTACCACTAAATCCTTTATCACCGGAAATGCCTTTGCGCGGAAAGGTTCAATAACAATGGTATCGCCGTCATTAAACATGCGCATATGCAACTGGCAAGTTGTTACCAACCTATCAGGCCCGTGCGGCTCTCCGTTTATTTGCAGGGAGCAGCTTCCGCAGATTCCCTCACGACAGTCGTGATCAAAAACTACGGGCTCTTCGCCTTTGTTTATTAAACCTTCATTAAGAACGTCGAGCATCTCTAAAAAAGACATATCGCCTTCTATTCCGTCAATAGGATATGTTTTTAGTTCTCCTTTGGCCTTATTATTTTTCTGTCTCCAGATTTTAAGTGTTAACTTCATGTTGTTAAAAGTTAATTGTTATTCTGTTATTTATAACTTCTCGATTTAACTTCAATATTTTCGTACTCCAAATTTTCTTTGTGAAGCACTTCATTCCCGGGATCTCCCGTGTATTCCCAAGCGGCAACGTACATAAAGTTTTCGTCGTCGCGGAGGGCTTCTCCTTCTTCGGTTTGATATTCTTCACGGAAATGGCCACCACAACTTTCGTTACGGTGAAGCGCGTCTTTTGCGAATAATTCACCCAACTCTAAAAAATCGGCCACTCGAGTGGCTTTTTCAAGTTCGGCGTTCATTTCGGTCATAGTACCGGGAACCCTAACATCTCTCCAAAATTCTTCGCGTAAGGCTCTAATTTCGGTCATTGCCGACTCTAAATCTTTTGCATTACGGGCCATTCCGCATTTGTTCCACATAATATGGCCCAGTTTTTTATGGAAATGATCTACCGAGTGTGTTCCCTTATTATTTATTAGTTTCTCTAAAAGCTCGCGCACTTTATGCTCCGCTTCCACAAATTCCTTTGATTCAGTAGATATAGGTCCGGTTTTAATATCTTGTGAAAGATAATCGCCAATGGTATAAGGCAATACAAAATAACCATCTGCCAAGCCTTGCATTAAGGCCGAAGCGCCCAATCGGTTTGCGCCGTGATCACTAAAGTTGGCTTCTCCAGTTACATAACAACCCGGAATTGTAGATTGTAAATCGTAATCTACCCAAATTCCACCCATTGTATAATGCACGGCTGGATAAATCATCATTGGGGTTTCGTACGGATTTTCATCTACAATTTTCTGATACATTTGGAATAGGTTCCCGTATTTATCTTCAATTACCTTTTTTCCCAATTTTGTAACTTCTTCTTTACTTGGGCTATGATTTCCGTGAATTCCGGCCTGCTCCTTTCCATAACGCTCAATTGCTGAGGCAAAATCCAAAAATACGGCCTGCCCAGTCTTATTTACGCCATAACCGGCATCGCATCGTTCTTTGGCAGCACGCGAAGCAACGTCGCGCGGCACTAAGTTTCCGAAAGAAGGATATCTTCTCTCCAAATAATAATCTCTTTCCTCTGCTGAAAGATCGTTCGGTTTTTTCGATCCGTTTCTAATAGCTTCGGCATCTTCCTTCTTCTTTGGAACCCATATTCTACCATCGTTTCGCAAAGATTCAGACATTAAAGTTAGTTTACTTTGATGGTCTCCTGAAACAGGAATGCACGTAGGATGTATCTGTGTGTAGCATGGATTTGCAAAATACGCACCTCTTTTATGGATTTTCCACGAAGCAGTAACGTTACTTCCCATAGCATTTGTAGATAAAAAGAAAACATTTCCGTAACCGCCCGAAGCAATAACCACGGCGTGTGCGGAATGTCTTTCTATTTCACCTGAAATTAAATCACGCGCAATAATTCCTCTGGCTTTTCCATCAACAATTACTAAATCTAGCATTTCATGACGGTTGTAGGGAGTAATTTTTCCGCGGTTAATTTGACGGTTCATTGCAGAATACGCTCCTAATAATAATTGTTGTCCGGTTTGTCCTTTGGCATAAAAGGTACGCGATACCAACACGCCACCAAAGGAGCGATTGTCTAAATACCCACCGTATTCACGTGCGAAGGGAACCCCTTGCGCTACGCATTGATCTATAATATTTGCCGACACCTCAGCCAATCGGTACACATTTGCTTCGCGCGAACGGTAGTCGCCACCTTTTACAGTATCATAAAACAATCTGTAGTTTGAATCGCCATCACCTTGGTAGTTTTTGGCAGCGTTAATACCTCCTTGTGCAGCAATAGAGTGTGCACGACGCGGCGAATCTTGGTAGCAGAATGTTTTTACATTGTAACCCAATTCGGCCAGAGTTGCCGCAGCACTACCGCCGGCAAGCCCAGTACCAACCACAATAACATCTATACTGCGCTTGTTGGCCGGGTTAACGAGGTTTATATCGTTTTTATGTTTTGTCCACTTATCTGCTAAGGGTCCTTTTGGGATTTTTGAATCTAATTTTGACATAGCGTTGCGTTTCGTGGTGTTTATTGATTAAAGTGAAGATAAAGCGCAATGAAAATAAATCCTAAAGGAATAAATATTGCGTAAAACTGGGTAAAGCCTCTTAAGCCTTTTGAATATTTGTTGTTCCAGCCCATGCTCTGAAAGGACGATGAAAACCCGTGCCATAAGTGCAAAGCAAGCAAAACAAAAGCCAAGCAATACAAACCGGTGCGTACCGGGCTTTCAAATTTATGCAGTAATTCTGGGTAATACCGCGTTGCATCCAGCGGATTGCTTTCAACGTATTTATGAACTATTTCCGGAAACCAGAAATCGTAAAAATGAAGTCCCAAAAACGCCAAAATAACGGCACCACTAATAATCATATTTCGCGAAGCCCACGTTGAATTTTTGTTTCCTTTAAACGAAACGTAATTTATTTGTCGTGCGTTGCGATTTCTTATTTCAAGAACCAGCCCCATTATAAAGTGAAAGACCACTCCAAAGATCAAAATAGGCTGCGCAATAAATTGCACAACAAAATTATGCCCCATAAAATGAGACAGATTATTAAAAGTTTCAGGATCTATGACCGAAGTAATGTTGATGGTAAAATGTTGTGCCAAAAACAAAACAAGAAACAAGCCGGAAAGCGCCATAGCAACTTTTCGTGCAATTGAAGAAGATAATATTGCCATTATGGTTTTATTTCAAGAATAGTGATACAAAAATACACTTCAAAAGGCATGTCGCCAAACATTCTTAATTTTTTAAAATCTATTTAGAATCGATTTAAATACAAAATTATATTATTTTTAAATCGGTAGTTGCCTCCTTGCCGTTCAATAAAATATTCAATTTATACGCTCCTTTGGGAAGATAGAAGATACCATTGTCTGCTTCCTTAATTTTAATGTCAGATTTTTTAAAAACTTTTATTCCCTTTTCAGATATTGAAAAATTATATTCCACCACATTAATTCCTTCTGTAGCTTCGGTTGTAAACTGATGCAGCACCTTTCCTTCCTGTGATTTAATTGAAATAACTGCTTTTCCACTTTTGGGGCTGTAAAATTGAATTTTCGATTTTGGCTCATAAATTTCACCCCAAGTGTTCCATTTGCTTCCCCAACGCGGACTAAAACTTATTGAATCTATTTCGGACAATACTACTTCGTTCATCGTGCTTTTATTCAACTTTTGAAGCAAATTAATATCGGCTACATAAATAGAACGGCCGTGTGTGCCTAAAACCAAATCTTTAGCCTCGGACTGAATTACCAAATCGTGCACCGCAACGTTGGGCAATTCTTTTGAAAATACTTCCCAATTTTCGCCGCGATTAAAAGAAACGTATGCGCCGTTATCTGTTCCCAAATACAATAAATCTTCATTTTCTGGATCTTCCTTTATAACATTCACGGGAGACTCAGGTAGATTACTGCGAATATCTTTCCACGTGACGCCGTAATTTTCACTTACAAAAACCAAGGGGGTAAATTCATCCTGCCGATACCCGTTTAAAGTAACATAAACTCGCTCTTTTTTATGCGAAGAGGCAATCACACGGCTTATCCAGTATCCGGCGGGAAGGTTATTCGAAATTTTCGTCCATTGACCCCCTGCGTCTTTGCTAAGGTGCAACAAACCGTCATCGCTACCAGTATATAAAAGTCCAAACTGAAAAGGAGACTCACTAATAGTCGTAAGCGTTCCAAAAGCCACATTCCCTGGTTTTCCACCATTGGTTAAATCTTCAGAAATTGCGGTCCAATCTTCTCCTTGGTTCATACTTCGCATTAACTTATTGCCGCCCAAATAAAGAATATCCTGATTGTGCGAGCTCAACAAAATAGGCGTTTGCCAATTAAAACGATACGGACTGTCGCCTAGCTCGTGCTTGGGTTGGATGTAAACAGGTTCGCCACCGTTTCTATTTAATCTGTAGTAGTTGCCAAATTGAAATCCCGTATATATAATATTGCTATTTCTGTTATCAATTTCTACCTGCATACCATCTCCTCCAAATAGAAAATGGTAAGGATACTTTCCATTTTGAAGCCAGCCAGCATTTGCTTCGTAATCGCTTGGGCCCACCCAAACGCCATTGTCCTGTAAGCCTCCGTAAACATTGTAGTTTTTTTCGTGATCTACATTTACCGCATAAAATTGACCCACTGCTGGTGTATTATTTTTTATCCACGTTTTACCATCGTCGTACGTAATATTAACGCCGCCATCGTTACCATTTATCAAGTGGCCGGGCATGTTTGGGTTTATCCACAAAGCGTGATGGTCAACGTGCACATTATCAGCATCAATACTGGTAAAGGTTTTTCCACCGTCGGAAGATTTTAAAATTGGCACCCCATAAATATATATTTTGTTGGCATTGCTGGGATCTACATGAATTTTTCCAAAGTAATATCCGTACGAATAGTACAGATCGTCCAGAAATCTGTCGTGCGTTTTATGCCACGTTTTTCCACCATCTGTACTTTTATAAACCTCAGCGCCAATTACAGGAGTATCGAAAAGCGCACTGTTTGCATCTTCCAAATATTTTGCAACGTCCTCAGGTTTTACGGTACCTACCCGAATCATTTGTTTTACATTTTCGGAACGGTATTTTTCCTGAAAACCATTCATTTTTAAAAATTGGTTTAGCTTTTTGTCATCCAGCGCCAAGAAAGTTGCAACATCCATTGTTTTAAAATCGTCTTTAGTGAGCATTTCCGAATCTTCTTTTTTCTCTTCTTCCGCTCTGTGAAATTGATTATCCACTATTAAATAAACTGTGTTGTCATCAACCACGGCGGTACCCATGCGGCCCATTCCTTTTCCTATTGGCAATCCGCTATTTTCTGTTGAAATTTTAGTCCACGTACTTCCAGCATCCGTACTTTTATAAACACCACTACCCGGACCGCTACCTTCAAAATTCCATGCTTTCCGATCTTTGTCCCACGCTGTGGCGTACATTGTGTTGAAATTTTTAGGATTTACAGAAATTTCAATTATACCAGTTTCGTTATTTATAAAGAGAGTTTTATTCCACGTTTTACCGCCATCGGTACTTTTAAAAACCCCGCGCTGCTCATTAGTTGAATACAAATGCCCCACGGCTCCCACAACCACTTCATCTGGATTGGACGGATTTATAAGAATACTACTTATATGGTGGCTATCCGTTAGCCCCATAATTTGCCACGTTTTACCTTTGTCTTCGCTTTTCAGCAAACCAATTCCGGCGTAGGAAGAACGCGACGCATTTACCTCACCAGTACCCACCCAAATAGTTCCATCTTGCCAATTTACTGCCACACAACCCACATTTTGAGTAGGACTATTATCCATAATTGGAGTGAAGGACGTGCCATTATTATTTGTGTACCAAACTCCACCGCTGGCATAACCCACATAAAATTCAATAGGGTTATTAGGATTTACCGCAAAATCTACCACCCGTCCGCTCATAATGCTCGGGCCAATGTTTTTAAACGGTAAATTTTTAACCGAAGAAGTTTGAGCCAGTTCCGATTTTCTTTGAATACTAGATGTAACGGTAGTTTCAGAAATAGCGCCTTGTTGCGAATAAACTAATACAGTAGTAAAGCAAAGTACCGAAAGAATAAAATTTTTCATCAAAATTGGTTTTAAGTATTATGAAAGTACTTATTTGAGATGGGGTATGCAACTGTAATTGAAGCCTTGCTAAATTAAAATAAAAGATTACCTATTAAAATGCGCAGCGACCGGATAAAAATTTTTTCTATTTCAGTAGTACAAAAGATTTTAAGCGAAATAATTAATAGTAATATTTCACAAAAACCTTATTTTAGGCGAACAGAAAATTTAATTGGGACGAAAAAGTTTAAATATATCGCGGTCCGAATAACAAATGATTGTTTTAGATGAAAAATATTGAAGAAGTAATTAGCTATCACGCAAATTTTATCCCTAAAAAAGAGGCCAACGAGTTGTTTGAACATTTAATGGAGATTGAAGAACTTACGCGCATGATGGAAATTACAACTTTCGCTGGCGTACATTTTAAATTTGATTTTGGCAAAATAATGTTTCTCGACAAAGACCTCATAGAACAAAATAAATTTCCCGAAACGGTCTGGGGCCACAATAGAATTTGGTCCGAGCAGATGTTAGCCCTTAAAAGTCAAGTTGAAGATTTCACGGGCGAAAAATTTAAAACCTGTGTTTGTATTTATTATCCCGACGGAAATGCTGGAGTAGATTACCATTCAGATAAAACAGCCTATGGTGATACTACGGTAATCCCTGCAATTAGTTTAGGCGAGGAACGACAATTTTGTTTTAGAGAAAACCAAACTTTAGAAAAATCAAGTATGGTGCTAAATCACGGCAGTTTATTAATTATGAAAGCAGATTGTCAAGAAAGCTTTCAACACAGTTTACCCGTAGATCCGGCATATAAAAACCCAAGAATAAGTATAACTTTTAGAAAGTTCGGATATTGACTATACAGATCGTTCAATGGGCTTTAATCAACACAAACAATAGGGCTATTCAATTCATTTAAAATTCATTTAATGAACATTAAATTAAATCTTTTTTTCCTTTTAATCTTTCAGATTGGGATCTCGCAACAATATGACACGGTTTATATTGAAGCAGAAAATATAGACGAGAACAACAAAATTTATAAACCCGGAAGTGTATTTATTTACGATTACGAAATAAATTTAAATGGAGAAAAACTAAAACTTAAACGGAATGAAGGAATGTTCGCAAACAGTAATTTTGAACTTACGCCAATAAGCACTGACAGTATTGGGGTAACTAAGATTCATTTAATAGTTCAACCCATAGAAAACAACAATAGAAGTAACGAAAACCAAACTCAAATTTCGTATTTCCAGGAACCTTCTTTTGCATCAATAACCTCAACTGGCGCAGTAGAAAATGAAAAAAATGTATGGGTACATCCTATTAGATCTGGTTTTTTTAATTGTTTGGAAACAGCGCCATTTCCCTTTGTAAAAACACCTTTAAAATTAAATTCTACTTGGACCGATAAAATGCAGATTGGCGAAGGATGGGGAAACAAAATGTGGGGTACTTGGGAAGGAAAACTCCTGCTAACCTATAATTATAAGATAGTTGGCACCGAAACCCTCGATACAGAAATGGGCAAAGTACCTTGTTTTATTGTTGAAAGCACCGCAACATCAAATCTTGGAGTTACCAAATTAAAAAGCTTCTTTTCATAAATTTATGGTTTTGTACGCTTAGAATATGAATTATTAAATAACCTAAAAGTAAATATGTGGCTCATTGAAACCAAAAATGAAGTGGAATTTAATGATACAGGAACATTTTTTAAAACTAAAAAATATATGAAACAACAATAAAGTTGCTCGTTACCGCTAAATTGAAACCTAGTTAAAAAACCCTACATTTAATTTATAACTACATCGTATGAAATATCTATTTTTCCTCCTACTCACTTTAAGTTTCACCACGTGTTTTGCACAAAATAATATAAACACCTATATAGAGGAAGGCATAGCCTACCACGACAAAGGCGAATACGACAAAGCACTTGCAACTTATGAAAAGGCATTAATATTAGACCCACAATCTACGGTAGTAAATTATGAAATGGCACTGAGCTATTTTAAAAAAAACGATTATAAAAACACCATTGCCCGTGCAGAAATGGTACTTAAAAAAAACGAAGATAATTTGGTTAACGCCTACCTTATTAAAGGATCTGCTTTAGATATGATGGGCGAGGTAAAACAGTCTATTAAACTTTTTGAAAAAGCAATGCGAAAATTTCCGGATGACTACCTTTTGCCTTATAACTTAGCGCTAAATCATTACAAACTGAACCAGATGGAAGAAGCCAAAGAAAATGTAATTAAGGCCTTAGAAAACAATCCCAGCCACGGTAGTAGCCATTGGATGCTCGCAAATATTGAGTCTGCACAAGGCAATACCGTACAATCTCTATTAGCCAATCATTACTTTCTTTTATTGGAACCAAGTTCCCCTCGGTCTTTAGACGCCTATACACTGCTTCAGCATAATTTTACGGGCAATGTTTCCCAAGAAAAAGACAATTCTATAACTATAAACATATCTGCCACGGGCGATGATGCCCCATTTTCAGCTGCAGAATTAATGCTTGGCCTTATGGGTGCCTCTAATATGTTGCCCGAAAATGCAGATAAAACTGCCGAAGAACTTTTTGTGGAAAATACCAAATCGTTTTTTCAAGTACTGGGAGAATTAAATGATAAAAAATCACAAGAAATTTACCGCGAATTTTACGTCCCATTCTTTTACGATCTGGCCCAGAGCGACCATTTGGAAACATACTGTATGTATATCTTACAGAACGGAAACAAAAACGCCGAAGCTTGGCTAATTGAAAATATTGAAGCCCTCGACGCACTTGCAGCCTGGTTAAAGGAATAGTTTGTTTTGAAGGAAAGGCGCGCCACCATCAAATTTCATTTTAATTAACCAATTTATTTTTTCACGGAAAGCCAAATCAGTTATTCTATTAAGCAATGGCATTTTACTGTTAAACAATTAGTACACATTTAACCCTTCAGAAACTGCAAATAACTTAATAATAATTATTTTTGCAAATAAGCGCTATCCAGCAGCTTATTACACATACTTTGTTGTGTTTACGAACAGAACAATTAATATTTCTCATTAAAAAATACTACTCATGAAGTACGATCAAATTTCCAGTAAACTCTTTGTAAAAAACCGCAAAAACTTTATGGCGCAGATGAAACCAAAAAGTGTAGCCGTTTTTAACAGTAACGATATTTACCCAATTAGTGCAGACAGCACCATGCCATTTCAGCAGGCGCGCGATATTTTTTATTTAACAGGCGCCGATCAGGAAGAAACTATTCTGGTACTCTTTCCCGATGCTCCTTATGAAGAGCACCGCGAAATGCTATTTGTACGCGAAACAAACGACCATATTGCCGTTTGGGAAGGTGAAAAGTTAACCAAGGAAAAAGCTACAGAAGTTAGCGGTATAAAATCTATTCACTGGTTAAAAGATTTTGATAAAATCTTTTTTGAAGTAATGACCCAAGCCGAGCGTATTTATTTTAACACTAACGAACATTATCGCCAAAGTGTTGTAACCGAAACCCGCGAAGATCGTTTTATAAAAGCTACGAAAGCAAAATTTCCTGCTCACAGTTGGGAACGAAGCAACCCAATTTTACAAGCACTGCGTTCTGTAAAAGATCCTATTGAAATAGAAATTATGCAGCAAGCTTGCAATATTACGGAAAAAGGACATAGAAGAGTTTTAAATTTCGTAAAACCAGGAGTGTGGGAATACGAAATTGAAGCCGAATATATGCACGAGTTTTTAAGAAATCGTTCGCGCGGTTTCGCATATACTCCAATTATAGGAAGCGGCAATAACGCAAATGTGCTACATTATGTGGTAAACAACCAACAGTGTAAAGACGGCGATTTAATTTTAATAGATGTAGGTGCCGAATACGCAAACTATTCTAGCGATATGACGCGTACAATTCCAGTGAACGGAAAATTTAGCAAACGCCAACGCCAAGTTTACGACGCGGTAAAACGCGTAAAAGATGAGGCTACAAAAATGCTCGTTCCAGGAGCTTATTGGAAAGAATTTCACGTAGAAGTGGGTAAATTAATGACCAAAGAACTGTTGGATTTAAAACTTTTAGACAAGGCAGACGTTAAAAATGAAGATCCAAATTGGCCTGCCTATAAAAAATATTTTATGCACGGCACTAGCCACCACATAGGTTTAGACACTCATGATTACGGCGTTCTTTGGGAAAAGATGACCGAAAATATGGTTTTTACCGTGGAACCGGGAATCTATATTCCAGAAGAAAGCTTTGGCGTGCGTTTGGAAGATGATGTGGTTATACAAAAAAATGGAGAGCCTTTTAATCTAATGCGAAATATTCCTATTGAAGCAGAAGAAATTGAGGAAATCATGAATAAGTAGAACCCAATTTATAGATTTTAAACCCCAAAGGTGTTTTCTGCCCTTGGGGTTTTTTTCAAGCTATGACATTCAATTTTAAAAATACTCGCATCCATTATGAAGTTTTCGGAGAAGGTCCGGCAGTAGTACTTTTACACGGCTTTCTCGAAAGTTCTACCACGTGGAAACCGCTTATCTCCCAATTATCTGAGCACAATACAGTTATTACACTAGATTTTCCCGGTCACGGAAATAGCGGTGTACTAGCCCAAAGCTTTACTATGGAAATAATGGCAACGGTTATAGCCCAACTTCTGCTACGTTTAAATATTTCTACGGCTACATTTATCGGCCATTCTATGGGCGGATATATAGCTTTGGCTTACGCCGAATTATTTTCGGAAAACATTGAAAAATTAGTTTTATTAAACTCTAGCCCAGCAGCAGATTCCGAAGCGAGAAAAAACAATAGAAATCGCGCTTTAAAAGTTATTGATAAAAGCCCAAAAGCCTACATTAGCATGGCCATCAGCAACCTAATTGCTGAAACTTCACGTGAAAAATATAGTGCAGAAATCAACCAATTAAAAGCCGAAGCATACACCTTTCCAGTTGAAGGAATTAAAGCGGCAATAAAAGGTATGCGCGATAGAAAGGACAGAACCGAGGTACTTAAAAATTTCGGAAAAGAAAAGCACGTACTACTTGCTGCAGACGACCCTATTTTACCAGTATTGGAAGTAAAAGAACTAGCAGAAAACTGTAACGCAACGGTAAAAGTTATAGCGGGTGGACACATGAGTTTAATAGAAAATAAAGACTCTGTTGCCAAATATTTAAAGCAATTGCTATAACTATTGCATTATTGCTAAATAATGGCTAGCTTTATCAAATAAACCCTAAATCTTCCTTAAGATGGAAAAAGTCATGCCCCAAAGCCGACCTCCTATCTCAAGCCTAATCTGTTTTGCATTTGGCCACGATTATATCGTAACTCGCAAAATTACCAATCACATTTTTGAATATCAATGTGCTTGCTGCGGGAAAGAGGTTTCTAACAATCGCTCCGGTAAATTTGAAAAACTTACCCTCCAACGCCGTAAACTAAACGAAAAATTAATGCAGTATATTCGAAAGAAGAAAAAGCTTTTATATTATTAAAAACCAACCTCCTTTATGAATGCTTCATTTTTCCGTATAGGAAATAAACTAACTTGTAGTTACAGTAAAAAATTATTCTTCGCTACTTAGTGCATTCCAACCACGTGCGATTAGCGGTATTTTCGCACCAGCGCGGCTAATTAAATGCACGCCTTCATTTTCATCGGTAATATGCCCAATAATTGATAAGTGTGGGTTGGCTTTTATTTTTGGAAAATCTTCTGTTTTAACAGTAAAGAGCAATTCATAATCTTCTCCGCCACTTAAGGCTATTGTAGTGCTATCTAGTTTAAATTCTTCACAGGTAGAAATGACTTGCGGATCTAGGGGGATTTTATCTTCATATAAATTACATCCCACTTTAGAGCTTTTACAGATATGTAATATTTCAGAAGACAAACCGTCGCTAATATCAATCATTGCCGTTGGTTTTACGCCCAATTCTCTCAATAAGCCAGGAATATCTTTTCGTGCCTCCGGCTTTAGCTGCCGTTCTATTAAGTAGGAATACGGCTCTAAATCTGGCTGCGAATTAGGGTTCACTTTAAAAACTTCCTTTTCGCGTTCCAAAATCTGCAATCCCATATATGCCGCACCAAGGTCGCCCGATACTACTAGCAAATCGTTTTCTTTTGCACCGCTTCTGTAAATTGCCTCTCCTTTTGCCACAGTACCCAAAGCTGTTATGCTAATTAGCAAACCTCTGGTAGACGAGGTAGTGTCTCCTCCAATTACATCTACATTGTACATAGTAGCAGCAGTAGCAATTCCGGCATAGAGCTCTTCCAAAGCTTCCACCGGAAATCTGTTAGATACCGCAATACTCACTGTTATTTGCGAAGGCTCCGCATTCATTGCAAAAACATCAGAAAGATTAACGACTACCGCCTTGTATCCCAAATGTTTTAGGGGCATATAGCTTAAGTCAAAATGAACTCCTTCAAGGAGTAAATCGGTAGTAACAACTATTTCGTTTTTTGAGTCGCAAGCAAGAACAGCTGCGTCATCGCCAATTCCCTTTACAGTGGACTTTTGCTTTATTTTAAAGTTCTTTGTTAGATGGTCAATTAGGCCAAATTCACCCAAACTTTCAATACTTGTAGCGGAGTTATCTTTATTCTCAAACATATAATGTTTTTGCAATTTATGGCAAAAATACAGTAACCAATAGCAATAAAAAAGCTAATTGTAAATAATGGTTGTTTCATTGATTATAACCTAGCAGAAGAAAAAAAAGCAGCATTACATTAATATTTAACCTCTTAGGTTTGTAAGAAAACTCAGAATATGTTTACATTTAGCCCCACTTTTAATTTTACAAAACAAACCGATGAAAAAATTAGTACCCTTTATTGCACTATTTCTTAGTATAATCGCAGTAGCCCAAACACCTTGTATTAATGGTATGGCTGGCCAGTACCCGTGTAACGGATTAGACTTACAGTCGCGTATTAGCCTCGCCACCTTTAGCACTGATAAAGGAAATGATTCTTGGGGTTGGACCGATCCGCAAGATGGTCGAGAATATGCTATAATGGGCTTGGGCAATGGCACCGCTTTTGTTGACATTACAGACCCCATTAACCCATTATATTTAGGCAAATTACCTACCCACAGTAGCTCAAGTACTTGGAGAGATATTAAAGTGTACAACGACCATGCTTTTATTGTAAGTGAAGCCAACGGACACGGAATGCAGGTTTTTGACTTAACAAGGCTACGCAACGTTACCAACGCTCCAGAAACTTTTACTGAAGATGCTCATTACAATGGTTTTGGCAATGCTCACAATATTGTAATTAATGAAGAAACTGGTTTTGCTTACGCAGTGGGCACAAGCACATTTGGCGGAGGACCCCATTTTGTTAATATTCAAGACCCACTAAACCCAATGGGAGCCGGCGGTTTTAGTGACGACAATTATTGCCATGACGCACAAGTTGTAATGTACGACGGCCCTGATGCAGATTACACAGGTCGCGAAATTTTATTCGGAAGTAACGAAGATAGAATTTCAATTGTAGATGTAACAGATAAAAACAATCCTGTTGGAATTTCAGTTGGGTTCTACGGAAGCATTGACTATACACACCAAGGATGGCTAACTGACGATAAACGCTACTTTATTATTGGAGACGAATTAGACGAAGCTAATTTCGGATTTAACACTAGAACAATCATTTTTGACGTGAGCGACTTAGATAATCCAGTAGTTCATTTTGAATACGAAGCTGCTGTCGAGGCAATAGATCACAACGGGTATGTAAAAGGAAATGAATTTTATCTGTCTAGCTACAGAGCTGGTTTAAGAGTGTTTGATATTAGTGACTTGGATAACGAAAATTTCGTTGAAACCAAGTTTTTCGACACGTATCCCACGAGTAATTCGGCCCGTTTTGACGGCGCTTGGAGCGTATATCCTTATTTTGCCAGTGGCAATATTGTTATTAGCGACATAAATAGAGGATTGTTTATTGTAAAAGATCCGCTTTTAAGCGTTTCAGATAATAACATCGCTGCTTTTGCCATCGCACCAAATCCTGCAACAGAGCGTGTTACCGTTTCATCCAAAGAAGATCCAATTCATAAAATTGAAATATACAATGTATTGGGTCAGAAAGTAATGCACTTAACCGTTGCTAATAGTCTTTCTGAAAGTATCGACATTTCAAAATTTCAAGCTGGAATGTATATAATGAAAATAAATGCCACCACAACAAAACGATTGTTGATAGACTAAAAAATTGAGTTTCCCCTTTATGCCAAATAGTAAATTGAGTAGATTAAACGTTGCAATTCTTTCGCTTTCCTTTTCACTTTTAGTTTCTTCCTGCGGAAAAGATGATGGCCCCCAGACCGAGCCAGAACCTGAAATAAGTGTAGAAGTAGAACTTATAAAAACCTACGGGGGGAGCGGAATAGACGAAGCTGTCTCTGTTGTAGAAGCAGCAGACGGCAGTTATCTAATCCTAGGCACCACCCGAAGTTCTGATGGCGACATTACAGACAGATCTGGCAACGATAGCGATTTCTGGCTTTTAAAGGTTTCTAAGGAAGGAACTATTATTTGGAGTAAAACCTACGGTGGCAGTGATGACGAAAATGCTGCACGAATTACAAAAACAAATGATGGCGGCTTTTTACTTACCGGTTATACCTCCAGTAGCGATGGCGATATAAATTTTAACGCAGGGTTCCAAGATTATTGGATTGTTAAAATTAACGCCAGCGGTACTATAATGTGGGAAAAAACTTTTGGCTTTTCCGGTAGCGATCAAGCTTTTAAAGCTTTTCAAACTTCAGACGGGGGATATTTTATTACTGGGTATTTTGATGTATCAGCAAGCGGTGGCGCCGGAAACGATTTCCAGAAAGGTGCAAAACACGGCGTTGGAGAATATTGGGGGATTAAGCTAAATGCAAACGGATCTACCAGTTGGAGGCGTTATTTTGGCGGCAGCAATAACGATCGTAGCTACGATGCCTTAGAAACGGCAGATGGCGGATTTTTAATGACGGGAACTTCAGAAAGTGACGATTTCGATAAAACAGATCCAAAAGGCAGTTACGACTATTGGGCTGTGCGTTTAACAGCAGATGGCACCTTGCTTTGGACCAAATCCTTTGGCGGAGATGAAATAGATAACTCCTACGCTTCCGTTAAAACCGACGATGGTAACTATATCATGGTAGGCGATTCCCGCAGTAGCGATCAAGATGTTACCAACCCACGTGGCAATGCCGATGCCTGGTTAGTTAAATTTGACGACAATGGTAGTAAAATATGGCAAAAATCATATGGCGGCTCCCTGTTCGATACCGCTCACAGTATTGTGCTGCGCAACAACGGCGATTATATTTTAAGTGGCCACAGCCGAAGTTCAGATGGCGATTTACAGGAAAACAACGGCCTGAATGACGTATGGGTATTTATTATTGATAAAGATGGAAATTTAAAATTTCAAAACAGCATTGGCGGATCCAACATCGAGTTTGCTTCGGAAGCAATTGAAACCACAGACAATAAAATTGTGGTTGTCGGAAATAGCGAAAGCAATGATTTAGACATACCTTTAAACAAAGGTTCTAAAGACTTTTTAATGATTAAACTGAAATAATAGTGCCTAAAAGCACGTTTTCTATAAATATGAAAATAAACGCTATCTTATTGCTAATAATGCTTGTAACCATTGGTTGCAGCACCAATGACGATCCTCCCGCCGAAGTACTTGGCTGTATGGATGCCAATTCGCTTAACTATAATTCTGCCGCAAATACAGATGACGGCTCCTGTATTTACGAAAAAAATGCAACCATTCTCTTTACCCAAAATTGGTCCGGAAACCCAGTTACCGAAGCAGATTTGAACACCACAGAATTTTTAAATGAAGCGGGAAACTTGATAAAAATCTCGAGACTTCGTTATTTAATTTCGCGTATCGTATTAAAAAAAGCAGATGGCACTACCGTTAATTTTGACGAATACAATTTAGTAGATCTTTCAAATTTAAGTTCGTTAACACTTTCACCGGCCAATTCTATAATTACTGGAGAATATACCGGAATAACCTTTATATACGGTTTTAATGAAGCCGATAATATTAGTGGCGCATATCGCGATTTAAACGATGCCGATTGGAATTGGCCAACCAATTTAGGCGGTGGTTACCATTTTATGCAGATGGATGGCAAATTTGAAGATGTTGCAGGAATTTCACAACCTTTCAATTTTCACAACGGAACTGCACGCGTGAGTGACGGTGTTTTTGAACAGAATTTCATCGCCTTTAATTTCGACAAAAACTTCACAATTACAGACGATGCTACCATTGAAATAAAAATGGATATTTCAGAATGGTTTAAAAACCCAGTTACGTGGGAGTTAAACGATCGTAGCACAAATTTAATGATGAATTATGGTGCACAAAAAGATATGCAGAAAAACGGAGGTAGCGTATTTAGTATTGGTGTTATTTCACAATAAAAAATAACGAATGGTTTGTAAATTAAAACAATTTCAATTTATAATCGGTGCTTTAGCAGTATTGATTGTAGTTGGCTGTTCTTCAAACGATTCAACCCCGGAAGAAGTTACCGAACAATACACCCCCACCCCAAAGCCTTTAACTATTCCCACCATTCTTGAACGCCTTTTACCACCTCCTTTTATTCCAGCAGACAATCCACAAACCGAAGAAGGTATAGCCTTAGGGCGCAAATTATTTTTCGATCCCATCCTTTCAGGAAATAATACCCAGGCTTGTGCTTCATGTCACAAACCCGCCAATGCCTTTACAGATAATACGCGCTTTAGTGTGGGAATAGACGGTTTGGAAGGCGAGCGAAATTCGATGCCAATTTTTAATCTGGCATGGAATAGAGACAATCATTTTTTTTGGGACGGACGCGCCTTAAGTATTGAAGTCCAAGCACTGGAACCTGTAACCAATCCGGTAGAAATGCACAATACGTGGGAAAATGCCGTTGGTAGTTTACAAGACCACAGTCAATACCCAGAACTTTTTAATAAAGCATTTGGAACTAAAACCATTACCAAAGAATTGGCCGCCAAGGCCATTGCCCAGTTTGAAAGAACATTGATATCTGCCAATTCGCCATTTGACAAATATCTTTTAGGCGAAGGCAGTTTAACGCAGCAAGAATTAAACGGCTTTGATATTTTTATGGACGAAGCGCGTGGAGATTGCTTTCACTGCCACGGAAATGAAAACAGCCCCTTATGGACGGACAATATATTTCATAACAATGGGCTGGATGCTATAATTACAGACAAAGGACTGGGCAACGTAACTGGCGACCCCAACGACGATGGCCTTTTTAAATCGCCCTCCCTTCGTAATCTCGCCTATACAGCACCCTATATGCACGACGGTCGCTTTGCAACTTTAGACGAAGTTATTAACCATTATAGCGAAGGTTTGGTTTACTCCCGAACCATAGACCCTCTTATGAAAGCCGTATCGCGTGGCGGCGTTCACTTATCCGAAGCCGACAAAGCAGACCTAAAAGCATTCCTGCTCTCGCTTTCCGACCCTTCCTTTCTCACCAATCCAAATTTTCAGGATCCCAATTAAATCGAACTAATTTTAGGTTTCAAAAACACGATAAAAACCAATGTGTTAATAATTGTTTAAAACTATTGTGCCATAGTTTTAAATTCCCGCTTCCGTATGGTTAAAAGTTCCATTTGATGTATATTTGCCCTCTAATTTAGAATTAATCTATATATGGTTAAAATAAGTGAAGGTGCCAAAGCAAAAATTGCACAATTGATGGCTGAAGAAGGCTTCAATATTGCAAACGATTTTGTGCGCGTTGGCGTTAAAAGCGGTGGCTGTTCTGGCTTGAGCTACGAATTAAAATTTGATCATACCATAGGCGAAAACGATAAACTTTTTGAAGAAGATCAAGTAAAAATAGCCATAGACAAAAAAAGCTTTTTATATTTAGTAGGAACCACGCTTGAGTACAGCGGAGGCCTTAACGGAAAAGGATTCGTGTTTAACAACCCCAATGCCAATCGCACCTGTGGCTGTGGTGAATCTTTTTCACTCTAAAACATTTTATGAAGATGAATAAATATACCGAAGACGATTTAAAAAAAGAACTGGAAACCAAAGAATACGAATATGGTTTCTATACCGATATTGAGTCTGATACCTTCCCCGTGGGATTGAACGAAGATGTAGTACGCGCTATTTCAAAAAAGAAAGAAGAGCCCGAGTGGATGACCGAGTGGCGTTTGGAGGCTTTTCGTGCCTGGGAAAAAATGATAGAACCCGATTGGGCAAACGTACATTACGAAAAGCCAGATTTTCAAGCTATTTCGTATTATTCCGCTCCAAATAAAAAACCCAAATACAACAGTATTGACGAGGTAGACCCCGAACTTCTAGACACTTTTAAAAGACTCGGAATTTCGTTAGATGAGCAGAAAAAACTTGCCGGAGTTGCTGTAGATATTGTTATGGACTCTGTTTCGGTAGCAACTACATTTCAAAAAACATTGGCTGAAAAAGGAATTATTTTCTGTCCTATTTCTGAAGCAATAAAAGAACATCCCGAATTAGTCAAAAAATATTTGGGAACGGTAGTTCCGCAGCGCGATAATTTTTATGCAGCATTAAATAGCGCGGTGTTTAGCGATGGATCTTTTTGCTATATTCCAAAAGGTGTTCGTTGCCCAATGGAACTTTCTACATATTTCAGAATAAACCAAGCAGGAACTGGCCAATTTGAGCGAACCCTAGTTATTGCAGATGAAGGAAGTTACGTGAGTTATCTGGAAGGTTGTACCGCACCAAGTCGCGACGAAAACCAATTGCACGCGGCGGTAGTTGAGTTAATAGCATTAGACGATGCCGAAATAAAATACTCTACAGTACAAAACTGGTTTCCGGGCGATAAAAATGGTAAAGGCGGTGTTTACAACTTCGTAACCAAAAGAGGTTTATGCGAAAAGAATGCTAAAATTTCCTGGACACAAGTAGAAACAGGAAGTGCCGTAACCTGGAAATACCCAAGTTGTGTATTAAAAGGCGACAATTCTATCGGTGAGTTTTACTCCATTGCAGTTACAAACGATTTTCAGCAAGCCGATACGGGTACCAAAATGATTCACCTCGGGAAAAACACTCGAAGTACCATAATTTCAAAAGGTATTTCGGCCGGAAAATCGCAGAACAGTTACCGCGGATTGGTTAAAATTTTACCCAATGCCGACAATGCACGTAATTTTTCGCAGTGCGATTCCCTATTAATGGGCAACAGTTGTGGCGCACATACTTTCCCCTACATTGAAGCAAAAAACAAAACCGCCCAAATAGAACACGAAGCAACAACCAGTAAAATTGGAGAAGACCAAATTTTCTATTGTAACCAACGTGGAATTGATACCGAAAAAGCAATTGCACTAATTGTAAACGGTTTTAGTAAAGAAGTATTAAATAAGCTCCCTATGGAATTTGCCGTAGAAGCACAAAAATTATTGGAAATAAGCCTAGAAGGATCGGTAGGATAACCTTGAGTTTATGGGCTATAATTCCAAATAAACTAGGGAAACATTCTCACTATTTAATAACTTAAATTATCGTTTTATGATGAAAAAAATCTTTTTGATGCTAATGCTTTCGGCAGCGGTTTTTTCTTGTAAAAATTCAGAAGAAAAAAACGTGGCTACAGAAGAAATAGCCACCGAAAACGCAGCGACAAACCCAGAAAATTTTAAAGCCTACAATGGAGATTATATAGATTCTAACGGCGCCGTAGTTTTAATGGGAACCAATTTTATTTACGGTGTAAAACGCAACGAAATTTCAGACCAACTTTCTAAACAAGTTGCCGCCGTTAAACAAAACGATTTTGATATGGTAAACGTAATAGTTAGGGGCACCGTATCTAAAAATACCGATACCGACAGTGAGTGGGAAGAGGTAATAACAATTAATGAAATTTTGAGGGTGAGTGATAAACCTTCGGAAGCAGATATAAAATTTGAAGAATCAGCAAAGAACAATTAACATGTTAAAAATAAAAGATTTACACGCCGGACTTGAAGGAAAAGATATACTACAAGGTATTAACTTAGAAGTAAAAGCAGGCGAAGTACACGCCATAATGGGCCCAAATGGCTCGGGAAAAAGTACCTTGGCATCTGTAGTTGCAGGCAAAGAAGAATTTGACGTTACAAGAGGCTACATAACTTTTGAAAATCAGGATATTTCAGAATTAGATCCAGAGGAAAGAGCGCACAAAGGTATCTTCCTCTCGTTTCAATACCCTGTTGAGATTCCAGGTGTTTCGGTAACAAATTTCATCAAAACAGCTATTAACGAAACGCGCAAATCTAAAGGACAAAAAGATATGCCAGCTTCTGAAATGTTAAAGATGATAAAGGAAAAAGCAGATTTGCTAGAAATTGACCGCAAGTTTCTTTCCCGATCCTTAAACGAAGGTTTTTCTGGAGGTGAAAAAAAACGCAACGAGATTTTCCAAATGGCAATGCTAGATCCAAAACTCGCAATTCTTGACGAAACCGATTCTGGATTGGATATTGACGCATTAAAAGTAGTTGCCAAAGGTGTTAACACCCTAAAAAGTGAAGATAACGCCGTGATAGTAATTACTCACTACCAACGTTTGTTAGATTATATAATTCCAGATTTCGTACACGTAATCATGGATGGAAAAATAGTAAAATCCGGCACCAAGGAACTTGCTTACGAGCTAGAAGAAAAAGGATACGACTGGATTAAAGAAGAATTAGTTTAAAGATTCTGAATTAAAAAATATGAGTTTTAAAGACAAATTATTATCATCTTACATCGGGCTCGAAGATTACCTTGAGTTTGACTCACCCCTGCACGATGTACGAAATAACGCCATTAAAATTTTTGAGGAAAAAGGATTTCCTTCAAAAAAAGATGAAGACTGGAAATACACTTCCCTCAATTCGTTGTTAAAACCAGACTACAGCGTATATTCAACCAAGGAACGCAATGTGGAGCTTAAAAATGTACGCAAGTATTTTCTTCACGAAATAGATACCTACAAACTTGTATTTGTAGATGGTGTTTACAGTTCATTTTTATCTGAAACTACCCACGATACACTGGATGTTTGTTTAATGTCCGCTGCTTTAAACAAAAGTAAATACAAAGCCGTAATTGAGGCGTATTTTAATAAAGCCGCAAAAAGCGAAAGCTTAACGGCGTTAAATACAGCATTCACCAAAGAAGGTGCTTATATTCATATCCCAGCACATAAAGAGGTTGAAAAACCGATTGAAATTATCAATTTCTCAACGGGAAATGAAGCTGCAATGTTTCTTCAGCCCCGAAACTTAATTGTGGTTGGCGAAAATGCCCACGTTCAGATTATTGAGCGCCATCAGAGTCTTTCTAATAATGCGGTTTTAACCAATTCGGTTACCGAAATTTTTGCCGAGAAACGCGCATATGTAGATTTTTATAAAATCCAAAATGACGAAGCTTCTGCTTCGTTAATTGACAACACTTACATTTCGCAACAACGCGATACCGTTTGCCGCGTGCACACTTTTGCTTTTGGTGGAAATTTAGTTCGCAACAACCTCAACTTTTATCAAAAAGGCGAAAATTGCGATTCCACGTTAAAAGGAGTTACTATTCTTGAAGGAAAGCAACACGTAGATCACAACACATTGGTACACCATATAGCGCCTAATTGCGAAAGTCACCAAGATTATAAAGGGTTGTTTGCCGAATCGTCTACCGGTGTTTTTAACGGAAAGATAATTGTTGAAAAAGATGCACAAAAAACCGATGCTTTTCAACAGAACAACAATATTTTAATTGATGATAAGGCCACGATAAACGCAAAACCACAATTGGAAATTTTTGCCGACGATGTAAAATGTTCGCACGGATGTACCATTGGCCAGTTTGATGAAGAAGCCTTATTTTACCTTAGAAGCAGAGGAATTGGCATAAAGGAATCGCGCGCCCTATTGATGTACGCTTTCGCAAACACCGTTTTGGAAAGTGTAAAAATTCCAGAATTGAAATCGCGAATCAACAAGCTTATCGCCAATAAAATTGGAGTGAGTTTGGGGTTTGAGCTTTAAAATCCACTGCGAATACACGAATGAAAATATAATTAATTCGTGTATTCGTGGTAAACTTCATCCCGAATTTCAAATTCAAAAAAACTCAAAATGTCTTTTAACATCCAAAAAATACGTGACGATTTTCCCATCCTTTCCCGAAAGGTAAACGGTTATCCGTTAGTGTATTTGGACAATGCTGCAACTTCGCAAAAACCACAACAAGTTATAGATTGTATTGTAGATTATTACAGCAATTACAATGCAAACATTCACCGTGGCGTACACACACTATCGCAAGAAGCTACAGATGCTTACGAAGCAGCTCGCCATAAATTACAAGCGCATTTTAAAGCAAAAGAAGCCCACGAAATCATTTTTACCGCAGGAACAACCCACGGAATAAACTTAGTTGCAAGCGGCTTTTCTGAAATATTAAAAAAGGGTGACGAAATTATCGTTTCGGCATTGGAGCATCACAGCAATATTGTGCCTTGGCAAATGCTTTGTGAAAAAACAGGCGCCATTTTAAAGGTAATCCCGATGAATGAGGATGGCGTTTTAATTTTTTCAGAATATGAAAAATTGCTTACCAATAAAACGAAGCTTGTATTTGTAAATCATATTTCAAATGCATTGGGAACTATAAACCCGATTGAAAAAATTATTGAAAAAGCACACCAAGTGGGAGCTGCTGTACTTGTTGACGGCGCACAATCTTGTTCGCATATTAAACCCGATCTTCAAAAACTCAATGTAGATTTCTACGTTACATCGGCCCATAAAATGTGCGGACCAACCGGCGTAGGTATATTGTATATAAAAGAGGAATGGGGCAACAAACTACCGCCATACCAAGGTGGTGGCGAAATGATTGCGGAAGTTACTTTTGAAAAAACCACCTATGCTGGCTTGCCTCATAAATTTGAAGCTGGAACACCCAATATTTGCGGTGGAATAGCCTTTGGCGCAGCTATAGACTATCTTAACCAGATAGGTTTTAACGCTATCGAAAAACACGAAACCGAGCTGTTGTTGTACGCAACCGAAGAACTTTTAAAAATTGAAGGATTAAAAATTTACGGCACCGGACCCGATAAAACTTCGGTTGTATCTTTCAATATCGAGGGAATCCATCCCTATGATATTGGAACAATCGTTGATAAACTCGGTATTGCCGTCCGCACTGGTCATCATTGTGCACAGCCCATAATGGATTATTATAAAATTCCGGGCACGGTACGCGCTTCCTTTGCATTTTACAATACTTTAGATGAAGTAGATGCGTTAGTAAAAGCGGTAAAAAAAGCTAAAATGATGTTAAGTTAGCCCAAAGCTTAATGCTAAAACTTGAACTTTGATGTTCAATTTTTAAAATAAAAACTATGAAAACAATTGCCACATTTTCGATTTTAATCTTTTCAATATTTTTTATAAGTTGCGATGAAACTAAAAAAGTAATTGATGTAGCCGGAAGCGTTCAACTTACGGGCAGTTATACGGTTACCGCAATTCAAGGTAAAAAGCTAAACGTTAGCACAAACCCGACGTTTACAATGTCTGCGTTAGACAACTCGTTCCGAGGAACCACGGGTTGCAATTCGGTTTTTGGCACATACACCATTGACCTTTATACAATTGATTTTGGAAATCTTGCGGTAAGCGAAAAATTTTGTGCGGAAAAAGAAATAATGAAAACCGAACGAGATTTTTTAGATGCGCTTAACAATACAGGCTCTTTTACCATAGAAAACGGCGTGCTCACATTATTTTCTAAAACGGACAGAAGTGTACTCCTGAGCGCGAAGAAAGACGCAAATAATTAAAAGTGAATTATGACGATTGAAGAAATACAGGAAGAGTTAATAGACGAGTTTTCAATGTTCGACGATTGGATGCAGCGATACGAATATATGATAGATTTGGGTAAATCGCTTCCGCTAATTGATGAGGATTTAAAAACCGACGAAAAGCTTATTAAAGGTTGCCAGAGTAAAGTCTGGCTCAATTCCGAAATAAAAGACGGCAATGTAATATTTACAGCAGATAGCGATGCCATAATAACAAAGGGAATAATTGCGGTTTTAGTGCGCGTATTTTCAAACCAAAATCCACAAGCTATTCTCGATGCCAATACCGATTTTATAGACGAAATTGGGCTGAAAGAACATCTTTCGCCCACGCGAGCAAACGGCTTGGTTTCAATGATAAAACAAATGAAAATGTATGCCCTGGCATACCAAACACAAGTAAATAATTAAACAGATGGAAGCAGATACAGAAATAGACATGGCCGAATTAGGCGAAAAAATAATAGCCGTAATTAAAACTATTTACGATCCAGAAATACCGGTAGATATTTATGAATTGGGACTTATTTATGATGTTTTTATTAATGAAGATCGCGAAGTAAAAATTTTGATGACTCTTACCACTCCAAATTGCCCCGTAGCAGAAAGCTTACCGATGGAAGTGGAAGAAAAAGTAAAGTCGATGAAAAATATTACAGACGCCGAAGTAGAAATAACCTTCGACCCACCATGGACGCAGGAATTAATGAGCGATGAAGCAAAACTAGAACTAGGAATGTTGTAAACACGCTTTCTAAATTAAAAGTATTTTAACTGTGAACGAAATAGTAAATCGCGTAGCGAATAGCAAATTGGCAACCTTTAACCTTGAAGACGTATATCCAAAAGGTGAACGAATTGCTTTTGATATTTCACAATGGTTGTTGGAAGGTATCGTACTTCGAGAAAGTGATTTCAGGGATAGGGCTAATAATTACGATTGGTCGCAATATCAGGACAAATACGTAGCGCTATATTGCAGTACAGATGCCATAGTTCCCGGATGGGCGTATTTACTTTTATCACTTCATTTAGCTCCTTTTGCTGCTAAAGTTACTGTTGGAAGCTTGGAAGAATTGGAAAGCATTCTTTTTGCGGAACTGCTTCAAAATTTAGATGTTTCAGAATACACAGACAAACCCGTAATTATTAAAGGTTGCGCCCACAAACCCATTCCGCAGAATGCGTATGTACTTTTGGCCCAAAAACTTCAGCCTGTGGCAAAAAGCATTATGTACGGCGAGGCCTGTTCTTCGGTACCACTTTATAAAAGAAGATAGATTAATTTTCGTATTTGTGCCAACTCCTATAAAAGCTTAGTATTTTTGCAGAAACAATATATCATAAATTAAGATGAAAAAAATTTTACTTCTGGCAGTTCTTTTTGCTGCACCATTGGCATTGCTTGCCCAACAAGAAGCTCCGAAAGATACAGTGCCAAATGGCTGGACACGTGCGGGGAACATTTCGCTATTATTTAATCAAGCAGCTTTTAATGCGGAATGGACTGGTGGCGGAACTTCTAATTATTCTGGAAACCTTTCATTAACGTACGATTTCAATTATAAGCACGACAAACTTAGCTGGAACAACCGATTAATTGGCGAATACGGAATCACTAAAAACAAAGACGACAAATACTCCCGAAAAACCAACGATCGCTTGGAGTTGAACTCTATTTTAGGGCAACAGGTTAAAGAAAGCAATTGGTATTATTCATTGTTTTTTAACTTTAAAACGCAATTCGCAAAAGGGTATGAATTTAACAGCGATCTTAGTCCAGAAGACGAAGGGTACCGCACCGAAACCACACACATTTTATCACCCGCCTATATTCAGTTTGGCCCTGGTATGCTTTGGAAAAAAAGTGACAATCTGTTCGTAAACATATCTCCTGCAACAGTTAAATTCATCCTTGTTGATAAAGATTTTACAACCGTGGATGAATCGGTTCCTGGCGCTTTGGATGCTTACAATGCAAATAAATATTTTGGTGTAGATGCTAATGAAAGCAGCCGCTTCGAGTTTGGAGCTTCTGTTTCGGCGTACGCCAAATTTAATATTATGGCTAATATTTCCGCAGAAAATATTTTAAACCTCTATTCAAATTATCTTGAAGATCCTCAAAATGTAGATGTAGATTATACATTTAATCTTGTAATGAAGGTGAATAAATATATTTCGACTAATGTAACTTTGCAAGCCATTTATGACGATAATGCGGTACAAGGTTTCCAAATACGTGAAACTTTGGGCGTTGGATTGTCTTACGGATTTTAGAAATTAAACATTATACAAAAATAAAAAGCTCCCTTATTTAAAATTGGGAGCTTTTTTTACGTCTCTATAAAAAAAAGCTATTATTCTTCCTCTGAGTATTCGTTGTAAAGAAAATTATTATACGGAAAGCGCGTGGTATGAATTTCTTTCACCTTTTCATAAACCAATTTTCGAAATTGGCTGAAATTTTCTTTATTCAATGCCGAAATAAAGATAGCGTCCCCATTTAGTTTGGCCATCCAGGTTTGTTTCCATTCTTCTAAAGTGTAATGCGCTTTGGTCTTTTCGGTTATTAGATCGTCTTCTTCAATTTCTTCGGGATTGTAAACATCAATTTTATTGAAAACCATGATTGTGGGTTTATCTGCGCTTTCAATTTCTTCTAAAATTTTATCTACAGAATCTATATGATGTTCAAAAGAAGGATGACTAATATCAACTATGTGCAATAGCAAATCTGCTTCGCGCACTTCGTCCAACGTGCTTTTAAACGACTCTACTAATTGGGTAGGTAATTTTCTGATAAAACCAACCGTATCTGTAAGCAAAAATGGCAGATTGCCAATTACCACTTTTCGCACTGTAGTATCTAGCGTTGCAAAAAGTTTATTTTCGGCAAAAACATCACTTTTGCTAAGGACGTTCATTAATGTGGACTTTCCCACATTTGTATAGCCTACCAATGCCACTCGAACCAGCGAACCACGATTGCCGCGCTGTACGTCCATTTGGCGATCAATTTTTTTCAATTTTTCCTTTAATAAGGCTATTCTATCGCGAACAATACGTCTGTCTGTTTCAATTTCTGTTTCACCGGGGCCGCGCATTCCAATACCACCGCGTTGGCGTTCTAAGTGAGTCCACATACCAGCTAGCCGCGGTAATAAATACTGGTATTGAGCAAGTTCTACTTGGGTGCGGGCATAGCTCGTTTGCGCGCGTTGGGCGAATATATCGAGAATTAAATTTGTACGATCAATAATTTTACATTGAAGAATTTTTTCAATATTCTTTTGCTGGGCTGGTGAAAGCTCGTCGTCAAAAATAGCGACACTTATATCGTTTTCATCTACAAAATTTTTCACCTCCTCTAATTTTCCGGTACCTATAAAGGTTTTGGGATTGGGTACATCTATTTTTTGGGTGAAGCGTTTTAAAACTTCACCACCCGCGGTATAAGCCAGAAATTCTAGTTCGTCGAGGTATTCTTCAGATTTTACTTCGTCCTGAAATTTTGTAATCAGACCAATTAAAACTGTTTTTTCATATGAAATATCTACTTGCTCTATCATAAAAATAATTATGGCACAAATGTACAAAACAGATAGCAAGAGTAATTTGTAGTTTACAAGCAATTAACATCATTTTGCTAATCCGTAGTATAACTTTAAAAAAAAGATGTGTAAATCACGGAAATTAAGGTGAATTAGCATAGCATTGAGAAAAAGTGTGATGGAAGGCTAAGTAAATTCCATTTTTCAAGGATTTTAATTTTGAATTTTATTATATTTCGCTGTTAAAAAAAAGTTAACGGATAAAACCATATTAATTACTCATCTAAACTTATGAATAAAAAATTACTCCTCTATTCAAAAAGTTGTAAGCATTTATTGAAAAACAGCTTTAAACCACACTCCTTTCTACTCTTTTCATTTTTATTTATTTCTGTCTCAGCATTTGCGCAAGGTCCTGGTTGCCCTAATGTTTATGCGGGAGAAGATGTTGAGCTAGACTGCGGCGAACCATGTACAGATCTTACGGCAAGTTATTTAGACACTGGAGAGACCACTAGTTACCAAGTGACTTCAATACCGTATGACCCTCCATTCCCATTTACAGGCGGAACACCGGTTTCTGTAAATACAGACGATGTTTGGTCTCCGGCCATCCAACTACCCTTTGATTTTTGTTTTTTTGGACAAACATATACTCAAATGGTAATTGGCTCTAACGCCGTAATCTCTTTCGATTTGGCGAGCAATTCACCCGGCAGTTATTGCAGTTGGTCTTTTGACGAATCTATACCGGATCCTAACTTATTTTTTACAGCCATTTTTGGGCCGTATATGGATGTAGACCCATCTGTTGGTGGCTCAGGCCAAATAAATTGGGCTGTATTTGGCGATGCACCTTGTAGAACAATGGTGGTTAATTTTCCTGGCATTCCTTACTTCGGATCTGCTTGTACAGGTCTTGAACTAACATCTCAAGTTGTAATATATGAAACTACAAATGTGGTAGAAGTTTATATTCAGGATAGACCAGATGGTTGTTCCTGGAATGACGGAAATGCAGTAGTGGGAATCCAAAACCAAAACGGAACCCAAGGGTATACCCCGCCGGGAAGAAACACCGGCGACTGGTTAGCAACAGATGAAGCATGGCGATTTACGCCAAATGGAGCATCAAATGTGGTGTTTTCTTGGTTAGATTCAAGTGGAACCGTTATTGGTACAGACCGTACAATAAATGTGTGCCCAACAGATCCTACAACTACCTATACCGCACAAGCTGTTTACACAAATTGTAATGGCGATATTATTACTGAAACTGATGAGGTAGTAGTTACCACTGCCTCCGGAAACATTACTTTAGAGTTGGGCCCAGATTTAAGCTTCTGCGATACACCTTCTTACGAAATAATTCCAGAAATAACAGGAGACACCACAGGAGCTACATATTTATGGAGCCCTGGAGGCGAGACCACACCAACTATTACGGTAACGACTTCCGGGACTTACACCCTCGAAATAACCAAAGGCTCCTGCGTAGTAACAGATAGTGTAAACATTCTTTTTCTTTCCAGTCCTAACTGTACTATAGAACCTATTTGTGAAGGTGTAGACTTTGAAGAAAATTTTGGTACAGGCACTGGTAGAGTCTCTACACCTTATACTAATTATACCTTCAACGGAACTACTCAAGTAGATGATGGCGAGTACACGATTTCAAATACTTCTGCAGGATTAAATACAGGATGGTTTCCAGATATGGAAGATCATACTGAAGGTGATGTAGATGGAAGAATGCTTTTTGTAAATGCTTCATTTGATCCCGATGAGTTTTACAGAAGAACCATAACTTTAAACCAAAACATTGAATACACGTTTAACGCATGGATTACAACTGTTTACGATACAGATACTGGTATTTGTAGTGGCTCTGGAATTCCTTCAAACGTTATTTTTAGAATAGAAGACCCTTCAGGCAATCTAATAGCCGAAACAAATACAGGTGATATTCCAAATGGTCCTGAGCCTAACTGGCAAGAATTTGCCATTGTATTTAATACGGGTAACAATACAGATGTGCAGCTCGTACTTATTAATAACTCTATTGGTGGCTGCGGAAATGATTTAGCTATTGACGATATTACGCTGAGTCTTCAAAACCTACAACCGGAAATAGTTACCCCGCCAGACTTGAGTGCGTGTGATGAAAATGGCGATGAAACGGAAGTATTTAATTTGGAAGATCAAATAAGCATTATTTTAAATGGCCAAGACCCTGCACTTTTTAATACTTCATTTCATCTATCACAGTTTGAATCTGAAGCGAACCAAAACGCAATTACAAACCCATCTGCTTATACCAATGTTTCTAACCCAGAAACTATATATGTTAGAGTTGAAAAAGCCAACGAACCTACATGTTTTAGCACGGTTTCATTCCAACTAATTGTAAATCCCATTTTTGATCTGTCAGGAAATCTGCCATCAGAAGTGCAACTTTGTGTTGGAGACGATTTTCCAGTTCTAGATGCCACTCCTTCAGATCCTGGTATTGATCTAACTTTAGTGACTTATGAATGGACTGATGAAAATGGAAACACAGTATCTACAGATGCTACTTATACGCCAACAGATGCTGGCACATACAATGTTACTGTTAGCTATCCTCCGTGTAGTGAACAAACGTTTGTAATAAACGTAATAGTGAACGAACCTCCAGTGCTTGATTTAGGTTCAGACCAAGTTTTATGTAACGGTTCTTCTTTTGAAATAGTTCCAGTAATTACAGGAAATACCTCAGGAATTACGTATCTCTGGAGTACTGGCGAAACAACACCCACTATTACCGTTAGCGAAAGCGGAACCTACACGTTAGAGATAACTGTGGGTCCTTGCGTGGTATCTGATAGTATTGATATTATTATTTCAGATCCAGTTATGGTAAACTTAGGTGATGATTTCTCAACCTGTTTTGAATCGGATACTATTCTTACTGCCCAAGTAGATGGCGACCCACAAAATGCAACTTACGAGTGGTATTTAGACGGAATCTTACTTGCTGGAGAAAATAACCAAACCTTATCCATATCGCAAGCAGGAGAATACACTGTCGTAGTAACGGTAGGGAGCTGTAGTGGCGAAGATTCAATAGTTGTAAGTATTCGGGACGATTTGGAGGTTGCGCTTGGTGCAAATTTCCAAACGTGCCCTAATCAACCAGAAACGTTAACGGCAACTACTTCGGAAGAAGGTGCAACCTTTCAATGGTATTTAAACGGTACCTTATTAGCTAATGAAACAAACAGTACTTTAAATTTTAGTATTGAAGCGGGAACGATGGGAACTCAAACCTATTCCGTTGTAATTACAGTTGGAGGATGTTCTGGCGAAGATTCAATAGACATCACTTTATATGATGTAGGCCAATGCGTTATTTCTGAAGGGTTATCTCCAAATGGCGACGGTTATAACGACACCTTAGATTTAACTTTCTTAAATGATAGAACAGGTATCAGTAAACTGCAAATCTTTAATAGATTGGGCGCTCTTGTTTTTGAACAGAACAATTACATAAACCAATGGAGCGGCCAAACCCAAGACGGGAACGACTTACCTTCCGGAACATATTTTTACGTAATTGATCTTGCTGGTAACGATGCTGTTTACGGTCCGCAAGCAACGGGCTGGATTTATCTTAACCAAGAAGCTAACTAAAACCCATAAATACTTTTTAACTATCAAATAGATAAAAATGAAAAAACATATATATATCCTTATTGTATTGATGGCGGTGATGCTCTTTCAAGAAACACAAGCGCAGCAAGACCCTCAATACACCCAATACATGTACAATATGAACGTTGTAAACCCTGCTTATGCTGGGTCAAAGGAAAGCCTTTCCCTCACAGCGTTATACCGAAACCAATGGTCCGGGATGGACGATAACCCCGTTACCTTTACATTTTCGGCGCATAAGCCAATTAGCGACAAAATAGGTCTGGGGCTTTCTGCCATTAAAGACGAATTAGGCCCCGTGAGCGAAACAAATGTTTACGCAGATTTCTCGTACACCCTGCAAGTAGCAAGTACGGTAAAACTGGCTTTGGGATTAAAAGCGGGTGCATCATTTCACGAAGTTGGTCTTTCAACTTTAGAGCTGCAAGACCCGAATGATCCATTTTTTAGCCAAGACATTAAAAACACCTATCCCAATATTGGAGCCGGAGCATTTCTGTATGGCGATAATTTTTATGTAGGTTTATCTGTTCCAAATATGCTGAAATCTGTTCACTTAGACGAAAACGGAATTAAATACGGTTCAGAAACTAACCACTATTTTGCAACTGCGGGATACGTTTTTCAGGTTTCAGAAAACTTTAAGTTGAAACCTTCAGTGATGGTTAAATCTGCTTTTGATGCACCAGTTTCTTACGACGGAAACTTAAACGCACTATTTTATGATAAGTTTGAACTTGGAGCATCGTACAGATTGGACGATTCATTCAGTGGCTTGGTTGGGTTTCAAATTAATCCCAATATACGCATTGGATATGCTTATGACCACGTAACTTCAGACCTTAAAACCGTTGGTCCAGCATCGCACGAAGTGGTGCTAACCTTCGATCTGTACTTTAAGCCACGTGTTTTACGTTCCCCAAGATTCTTCTAATAACTATAAAAAATTCATTTAAGATGAACAAAATATATACAATATTTTTACTCCTAGCGGTAAGTACTTCCATGGTGACCGCTCAAAATAGTAAAACGAAAAAAGCCGATCAATATTACGATCGTTTACAATATGTAGACGCTGCAGAGGCTTATGGAAAACTACTTAAAAAAGGCGAGGGAAGTACCTACGTTTTCGAACGATTGGGGAATAGCTATTTTTATATTAACGATACAAAAAAGGCTGAAACCTACTACAAAAGAGTAGTAAAAAGAAAAGATGTAGATTCTGAAACGGTTTATAATTATGCCCAAGCCCTAAAATCAAATGGTAAGTTTGGCGATTATAACACCTATATGAAGCAATTTGCTCAAATGAAACCAAACGATTCGCGCGCTATTGCTTTTATGAAAAATCCAGATTATCTTCCTAAAATTGTCGATGAAAACAGCCAAAAATACGAAGCAAAAAATCTGGAGGCGTTAAACTCAGAATATTCAGATTTTGGTGGGTTAACCATTGAAAAGGATTTCTATTTTACATCTGCCAGAAATACAACTCGCAAAAAGTATGGATGGAACGAAGAGCCCTTTTTAGATATTTACAAAGCTTCTATTGTTGGCGATGTTGAAAAAAATGAAGTTCTGCTCAAAGGCGATGTAAACACAAAATATCACGAAAGCACCGCAGCCATTACCCCAGATGGCAAACGCATGTATTTTGACAGAAACGATTATTACAATGGAAAATACAAGAAGAGCGAGGCGGGCATAAGCGAATTAAATATTTATTACGCCGAAAATGTAAATGGGGAATGGAAAGATATACAACCTGTACCTTTTAACGATAAACAATACTCTACCAGTCACCCTGCGTTGAGCCCAGATGGCAACACCCTGTACTTTACTAGCGATCGTCCCGGCGGAAAAGGCCAGGCAGACCTTTATAAAGTGTCTATCGCTGCCGATGGAACTTTTGGAACACCCGTAAATTTAGGCGATAACATAAACACCGAAGGCAGAGAAGGTTTTCCTTTTGTGGATTCAAACGGTACCCTGTATTTTGCCAGTGATGGGCATTTAGGAATGGGTGGCTTAGATGTTTTTGCTGCAGAAGCTAATGGAAATAACTTTGGCGAAGTTAAAAACCTCGGACTTGGCGTTAATTCTAGCGATGATGATTTTGCGTATTCGTACAATCCAGCTACAGACGAAGGTTATGTATCTTCAAACAGAGCTGGCGGAATGGGAAGCGATGATATTTACAAAATTAAAAAGTTAGAAATTTGCGACGTAATTCTCAATGTTTTGGTAGTAGATGCTACCACCAACGAACCAATTTCCGGGGCCCAATTAGATTTGTTTGACAATCTTGAAAATAAATTAAAAAGCGAAACTACCAGTAATAACGGGACTTCAAAAATTACAGCAGCTTGCGATCAAGCACACGTGGTGCAAGCCTTTAAAGAAGGTTACGAAAGCAATGCCGAGACCGTGGCCTCTTCAAAAGAAGGAGAAAAAAATATACGCATAGCACTTCGTCCAATTGACGATATTGTTGAAGGCGAAATGGTTAAATTGAATCCAATTCTATTTGATTTTGACAAGCACAACATAAAGCCCCAAGCAGCATTCGAGTTGGATAAATTAGTGCAATTAATGAAGAAGCATCCTGAAATGGTTATTAAAGTTGAAGGCCACACAGATAACAGAGGCACCGACGCTTACAATATGAATCTATCTGATAGACGAGCAAAAAACACGGTGCAATATGTAATTTCGAAAGGAATTTCAAAAGACCGAATTAGCGGTGAAGGTTTTGGCGAAAGCAGACCTGCGGTAAATTGTGGTGAAAACTGCACCGAGGCACAACACCAGCAAAACCGACGTTCAGATTTTATAGTTGTAAAGAAATAAATTTTTAACTGGTAACCAACCAGAAAATGACCCTCGCTTATTTGAGCAATCAAATACAGTGAGGGTTTTTTCTTTATAATTTCAACTTAAAATACGTTGCAGGAAGACCAAAGTATTCGCCGTTATAATCAAATTGAAATCCTTGATTGCTCAAAATTTTTTGCGACGCGATATTTACCGGATCAATAATAGCTATTAATGTACTAATCTTTTCAACTTCTCTTCCCCGATTAGTTAGTGTTTCGGCTATTTCGTTGCCGAAACCTTTACCCCAATATTGGGGCATAAGCACGTATCCAATTTCGGCCTCACCTTCTGCTGTCAGTACTAACTTTGAATGCCCCATGAAGGCTTCATCTTTTGCACATATAACTTTAAAATGACCTATTTCTGGAGATTCAAGGTTTATCTTCAACATTTTGTCGAAACGATCTTTGGCCTCCTCTTTTGATAACGCATACCCTGTTATCATTTTCATTACCTCGGCATTGCTTACCAATTTAAGATAATCGTCAAAATCGCCTTCGGAATACTGGCGAAATAGCATTCGTTTAGAATTCATATTTGCTATTGTTTTGGTAAAAATAAATCTATTAATTTATTTTATACCGAAAATAAAATTTTTGGTTTTAGCCAGTAATTTCAAAATAGATAATTAACACAATTTATTCCACTACCGAAATCGTGTCAATTTGATAGGTAGTAGAAACTCCGTTTGACGCACCCAAATATTGAAAAGCCAAATACACAACTTGGCCAGCATACGAGGAAAGATCAATGTTGCCCGAAGGTGTAAATTCGGAACCGTATCCACTTGTATGGCCGCTGGAAATTTCAACGTTTAAATCGGTCCAAGTAGCTGCCGAAATATCACTCTCAAAATCTGTAGAGATTTTTACAAATAAGCCGTCGCCGTTGTAAAAGCCGTCATTAGTTTCAAAAGTTAATGTAGGCGAGGTATCCGTTGGTAAAATTAATCCGGGGGTGATGAGCCAAACTTCACAAGGGTTTTCATTTGAGTTATAAGCCGAAACTTGCACATACTTACTTGAATTGAATTCTTCTACATTAAATAAAACATCGCCATCATTGATATTTTTATTAATCCACCCTTCAATATTTACAGGAACATCTGCAGGCTGATTTTCAAAATTCTCATTAAATGGCAACATTACAGCACCACCGGTACCGCCACCCATACTGCAGCGTTCACCATCCATTTGCACATCGTCCAAATCGCGAATAAATAGTTGTGCATCATTATTAAATCTACTTAAAACTGCCGTTAAACTACCATTACCTTCGGGTAATAGTATTCCTTTAAAATCTGCAAATCCACTTGTGCGCAGCGCAATTAATTCGCTTTCGCAATTTTCTACATCGCGATTTACTCCATAGGTATTATCCGGATTTGCGTAATGTGCTACCCCCGCGAGGCCATCGGGAAATTGAACATCTTCAAACTTTACCAGTGTATTTAAAAGTGCGGCATTGTTATCATTATCTGCCGCTTCCGATATTGTTACTATTTGTGGAATAAGCGAATCTGTTTCGGTTGAACGAAGCATTCGTTCTTCAAAATCTTCGATATTAATTCGTCCTATTTCATCTTCATCAAGCGTGCCAATTGTGGGCAAATCGGCATACTGACCAATATATAACCCGTCTACGCGAAAATAGATTTTTCGACCCGGTTCAAATTTAGTGTACAAATTAGTTGCATCTGTTGAAATGGCCACCCCGGCAGTAGGATTTTCGGGAAAGTCTTGAATTACCAAAGTTTTGTAAAAATTACCAGTTTCATCGCTAGACACCACATAAGCTTTAATATATAATGGTCTATTTGAACCTTCTCCGGCTTCAATTATTTTGGGTTCGTACCCTCTGTAACGCTCTTTAATTGATATTATATTTTCATTCACCACTACATTGGGCTCTTCAACATTTACATCGGGAATTTTATAATCGTCGTCCTGCACGCAAGCAGCCGCAATGGCACAAATTAAAAGTAGTAGGGAAACGAGCTGTTTTATATTTTTAAAATTTTTCATTGTAGTACTATTTAATGTCGTTATACCTTAAATTAAAATCGAACATAGAAGTTTATATAATACGTAGTTCCGTAGCCATACCAGTATTTGGGACCGAATACACGTGTAGCATTTGCGGTATCTTCTAAAAGTGTTCGGTAGTTTGCACTTCTTCCTTGTTCAAAACCCCCGGTTTTATATTTTTGGTCTAAAATGTTGCTAATACTGGCAAAGAAGCCGAGATAATAGCCCTTAATCTTCCACGATTTTCCGCCTATTACATTTACCAAAATATATTCGTCAAACTTTTCTTGCCTTAAAAGTTCTCTTGCAATTTCTGGGTTGTAATCGTTGAAAGGAATTCCGTCGGTATCTAGATAAAAATTCGCTGTTCTGGTAAGTGGCGATACATCAATATATGCATTGGAGAAATAATTTGTGGTTGCGCCAAGGAACCAAAAATCTGGATCGCGATATTCAAAACCAATTTGATAGGCTTGCTGCGGTCCGCCCGCAATTTTGTAATTTTTTAAAGTTGATTCTCCATAGTTTACAGCACCATTGGGTACATCTGTAAAATCATCGGAGGTTAAATAAAGGTTCGGATTGTTGTTATATATATACTGTCCGTAGGCCGCGGCACCTTTAATTTTAAAAGTTGGAATTAGTTGTGCTTCAATACCGAATTCGCCCCCGATATTTTTTTTATCTATATCTGTTAATACTTCTTGTACAAAAGCAGTGGAAGCACTTCTTCCCAGTACCGAAATGCCATCTGCATAATAAAACGATATTTCGGAAGCATCCTGCTTTAAGCTATAATATCCCGTTAAACGCGCCTTTACAATGGGCGAACGGAAAATATAGCTGCCATCAATATGTATATTTAATTCTTCAGATAGTCCTACCACAGTAGCATTGTTCTGGCGAGCGTTTGAAAAAGAATTGCGAAGGGTTGGCGCATTGGTAAAATACGCACCGTTCGTCTTTAAAATATGTCTTCCCGAAATATTATAGGTGGCCCCCGCCTTTACACCATAAGTTGTAAAATTCAATTTCTCACTTTTCCCAAAAGAATTTTCTGGAAAACTTCCATTGCGATAAAGACCGTTTCTTTGATAACCCGTAATACCAAATTTTCCGGCTACGTAAAAGTTTATTTTAGAATAGTTAAACTGCCCTTGTAAAAACGCATCGTAATCTGTGGCATCAAATTCAAAATTATATTTCATTTTATCGCCTTCACCTATAACGCGATTGGGATTGTTTAAATCGTTTTGCGAAGCATCGCCCGTGTTAAAGGTATCTACATCCAAATATCCGTTTCCACCGAGCAGATCGAGCATATTGGCGAAGTTTTGGGAGTTTAAATTCCGAAAATTTATAGCTGCCGTTAGTGTGAGCTTATCATTTAATTTCGAGTTTAATATTGTATTTGCAGAAAGCTGGGTATCATCGTTTCTATCTTCGTATAAATAATATCGCGCTGTGCCGCCGTAAAAAATATTGGTTTCGTAAATGTTCCTCCAATCTAATTGCCCATCTTCTACAAATTTTGAATATGCCTGGTACGCTCCTTCATAATTTGGCCCAGTTGGATCTGCCAAAAAATAACTCGGCATTTTTTGATAGTAGCTCGGATCTGGATTGGGAGCGTTGTCGTAACCCAAGCGGCTGTTTCCAATCTTTCCAAATTGATACCCGATATTAGTATTGAGCCTAGTTTTTTCTGAAATATCCCAAAAATGATTAAGCATAATAATAGGTTCTATCACTTCTTTTATCCGTGAATTGCGAATTTCACCCTCCTGTAATCCCCAGTAAGCATTGTATTGAGTGTCTTTAAGGTCATAAACTTCTTGGGTGTTTGGTGAAGATTTACCCCTTCTATTTGGGGTATAAAAGGCTGTTAGGTTTAAGCTGTTCGTCTCGTTGAATCTTCTCTCTAATGAAACAAATATTGAATTGGCATCGTACAAGGTTCCTTCATTAAACCCTTCATTTGCAAAACGTCTTGCCAACAATATGGAGTAAGCCCAACCACTTGGAAGCAATCCGCTGTTATAAGAGCCCATAACCCTACCCCGATAACTTCTGTTGCTGGTGGCATACGAAATGCGCCCTCCTTTTCGATATTGGGAAGCTCGCATAATTATATTTGTTGTACCTGCGAGATCGCCGAACGTATATTCATTTGCCGAAATACCCATTGAGAACATTTGGTTGCGTTGCGCATCATTTAATCCTCCCCAATTGGACCATTGTGGTCTTCCGTTGTATATTTTGTTCATTTCCAATCCGTTAATTAGCACTTTGCCATCGCTGGAATCGTAGCCTCGTGGCCGAAAGAATGTTGTACTAAAATCGTAAGCCGCAGCGTTTAAAAAAACGTCTTTGGTAGCCTGTAACAAGCCAGAAATATTGTAGGATGTACCCTCATCTTCATCCAATTCGGCGTCCGATAGACTAATTATACCAATTTGTGCTTCAATTGCAGATAGGTCTAACGCCAATAAAATTGAATTTAAAACTACGGGTGTGTTTTCTTGAATTTTTATAGGAATTCGCAAGGTTGTGTATCCAGCTTTTGTTACTACAAGAATCTGTTCGCCTTTAGGGAGGTCTGGCTGCGAAAATGAAAATATTCCTTCGGCATTAGTAGTTGTTGCATAAGCTGTATTTAATATAGCAATATTTACATCCGGTAAAGGTTCGCTGGAATTTGTATCTACAACGCTACCTGTAATCACTGCGTTTTGAGCAAACGAAGAAAAGCCACTCAAAATAAATAGAACCCCTATAAAAATGAAACATTTCATCTTTTAGTACAAACTTTAAAGGGGAGTTTTATCGGGAAGTAACTTAAATTAAGCGCATAAAATTAACAAAAAAGTAATTTTTTATCAAATTTTTTAGTTAACTTTTTTGATTATTTTCTTTTTTAAGCAATTATGAAACATTTTAGTTTGCCTTTATTTTTTTGTTTCTTTTATATTTCTATTTCGTTTTCCCAAACTGAAAAAACGTATAAAATAAATACCATAGCATTTTACAATCTCGAAAATTTATTCGATTTTGAAGACGACCCCATAACTTTTGACGATGACCGAACCCCAGAAGGGAAAGATCATTGGACCCAAGAAATATATCGCGCAAAATTGGGAAATATGGCAAAGGTTATTTCAGAAATAGGGAAGGATATTACTGGCACCTCCCCTGCGTTAATTGGTGTTAGCGAAATAGAAAACCGCCGCGTCCTTGAAGATTTGCTTAACCAAAAGCCATTGGTTAAAAAAGATTACGGCATTGTACATTTTGATAGCCCCGATCGTCGCGGAATAGATGTGGCATTATTGTATCAAAAAAGGCTTTTTACTCCCACCAATTACAAAGCATACGAACTAGTAATATATAACGATCAGGAAAGTAGCGAACGTATTTATACTCGAGACCAGCTATTGGTAAGCGGTATGCTGGATGGCGAAAAAATACATATAATTGTAAACCACTGGCCCTCGCGACGTGGTGGAGAAGCGCGAAGTAAGCCTAAACGAATAAAAGCGGCCGAGCTAAACATGAAAATATTAGATTCGTTATTCAGCGAAGATCCGTATGCAAAAATCATCACGATGGGCGATTTAAACGACGACCCAACAAGCCCAAGTGTTAAAGAGGTGCTCAAAGCCAAGCGTGACCGCAGCAATATGCATATTAAAGAGCTATACAACCCCATGGAGGAAATGCACAAAAAAGGATTGGGCACCTTAGCGTATCGCGACAGTTGGAATTTATTTGATCAAATTATCATTTCGACAGAATTGACGAAAAGAGATTTTTCGAGCTATCGTTTTTACAAGGCCGGTATCTTCAATAAAAATTACCTAATAACGCCCCGAGGACAGTATAGAGGTTATCCTTTCCGAAGTTTTGTAAATGGTTACACCGGTGGCTATAGCGACCATTTTCCCGTTTATATTTATTTGATAAAGGTGAAAAGTGCGGATAAATAGAATGTAATTGCAGAAATTTAATTTCAGTTGAAATAAAAGTTTGAAGAAAGTTAATCCTAAAAAAATCAATTTTCAATAAAACGGCCTTAGATAAAACTGGAATTATACCTGAGAACCACCATAGAATTGCATGAAAACTACAGTACAAATATACCCAATACTGGGTATTTAGATCATTCTATAAATGTTATATATTTGATTATGAAATATTTACTAATTATCTTATTGCATTCCACAATGATAGTATGTTCTCAATCAGGGAATATTTTTCAAATTGGAGATACAAATAATTATGCCGCAGCGGTTAAATCAGATAGGTTCAATTATCATGTTGCTAGACAAGAAAGTCAAAATTGGTGTTGGGCAGCTTGCATACAAATGGTATTAGATTACCAAGGTTTAGAGGTTGGCCAATGTGAAATAGTCAACAACGCTTTTGGCCAAGGTTGTATAGATAGACCTGCAGACTGCTATACAATTCAAAACGCAGCTGCTGGTTGGAGAGTAAATGGTTATCCAATAAAGGCCTATATGGAGCATAATCCTACAGCTCATAGTATTATTAATGATTTAGCATATAAATACCCTCTAATTGTAGGTTTAAATATTCCTAATCAAAATATTGGTCACGCCTATGTTTTAACTGCTGTATTCTTTCAATATGACAATTATAACAGAAAAATTCCATATAAAGTAGTATTACGAGATCCTTGGCCGAGTAATCCTTCACGTTTAGAACTCGATTGGTCTGATTTTATAGGACGTATTAATTGTTTAACCCATATAACTTTTTAAGTATGAAAAATTTATATTTATTATTCTGTCTTTTATTCTTTTTTCTACAGAAAACTGAAGCACAAATTTATTCACCGCAACTAGCTGGTTATAACGGAATAGTTATATTGACCTACCCGAACGGATATTTTCAAGGCAACGTAGTGAATGGCGTGGCGCAGGGGGAAGGGCTATATTATTATTATCATGATGGTTCAATTCTTAAAGGTAATTATCACGGTGGATTTCTCTCGGGTGAAGCAGTATTTGTAACACAGTATGGATATATTAATAGCTGCTGGTCTAATGGTATTTATGTTGGCAATTCTTGTCAAAATAATGTTCAAACGTTCAATAATGCGTATGTTCAAAATACTTTGAATCAAGTAAATAATAACAGGCACACTAATGATGAAATTGCAAGAAGAAGTACTTCGCCCGAAGGTTATAAAATAAACAAAATTGATCCCAATACTCAAATGGGAAGAACCTTGTTAGGCGGAATAGGCGGCAATTAAGAGCATCTTAATATTGCTTAAGTCACTTTAATTCAGTTTCTAACATAAACTGTTAGATATCTGATTTCTCAATATCTACAATATTGACTCTAGATTTTTTAAAACCATTGACTCCAAGGAATTCTACTAAGCATTAAAATTAAGGCAATTGTATAAAATATTGCGAGGGTTTTAAACTTACGATGCGACAACAATTTCTTTTTGTGTTTTGAATACCCTATTGTTATAAAAACAACCGTTATCAGCATTACTAATGGGTGCTCTACTGCATACAGTCTAAAAACAGAATCTTTCATAACCACGCCCATTCCGTTGGTCGTAATATTTTGCAATCCCATTGGCGAGATAAAATAAAGAATTAAGCCAATTAGTACTTGAATGTGTGTAACGATTAACGCAAAAAGCGAAATTCTAAAATCTTTAGCTCCATATTCTCGTTTTGAGAACAAACCTGCAAGTGCATTGAATGTTGCAAGCAAAACAATTAGAAGCACTAAATAAGCCCAATACGAATGAAGAAATTGAAAAGTGGTGTACATAGTTTACAATTTTAAATATGCTTCAAATATAAGGTATATAAACAAAAAAAATGCCCCAAAGATATGAGGCATTTTTATTAAATATTTACGTGTGATTTTAGAAATCGTAACGCAAGCTTGCATTCCAAGTTCTTCCGTTTCCGTAATAGTAACCGAATGAGCTTTTCTGGCTTAAGTACATTTCGTTCGTTGCGTTGTAGCAGTTTGCTCTAACTGTAAAGTCATTACCTCCAAAATCAAATTTATAAGTAATCCCCGCATCTAATACACTGTAAGGATTAAGGCGCTCTGCTTGGTAAACTACATTGTTTTGTGATGCCTCAACTACGTCTCTAGCATTTACAAAACCGTAAAGATCTGAATAGATGTTATAATCCGCATCTACAGACAGTCCGCCTACGATATCGTATTTAAAGCCAAAACCAAACGAGGTTTGTGGCGCATTGCCCACTTTTGTTCCCGTTAAGTTTACAGTGCCTTCCTGTAAGAGATTGTTAGTTTGGTCTTCTCTTGTTTCAAAAGGTGTTTCGCCATCATATTTCCAGTTTCCGATACTACCAAATGCACGGAACATAAATGCATTAGAATATCTGTATTTCCCTTCAAATTCAAAACCTTTGTGTACTTGTGTAATATCAGTAAAGCGCTGGTATCTATCAACCTGCTCGATTGGGTTTGAAGATGTTGGATCTCCTTCAATAAAACTACCTCCTAAAAATCTGTTACCCCAACTAGTGTAGTAAGCATTTAAATCTAAGCTGAATCTACCTGCACGAAGTCTGTATCCTGCTTCTAATCCTATAATTTCCTCATTGTCTATTTCATTCTCGCCTTCCAGCATATAGTTTGAATTTCTCACATCTTCAAAAATATTATCAAGGAATGGCTGTCTTGAGTAATAGCCAGCATTTACAAAAATGGTATTATCTGGCATAAAGGTATAACCCATTCCTCCTTTAGCGTTATAACCCATTTTATTCACTTTATCAGATTTTCCAAGACCATTCACACCTTCAATTTCATTACCTGGTGCACGACCTTCTCTTTGGTAGCTTTGTGTAGAAACAGCTCCTTGAAGGAAAGCAGAGAAAGTATCTGTTTTAAATTCTGCTTGTCCGAAACCACCAATATAGTTGATGTTTTCTGAATAATCGTAAGAATAGCGTTGTCCTTCATCTGCCGAATTAAATAAAGCCGCCCATGGGTTTGCTTCAAATGTTTCGCTTAGCACATAATCTTCGCCTCGAACTCCGTCATATCCAAAGTTGTCAGTAAAGCCTTGAAGACCCAATAAATCGTTTAATTGACGATAGTGGTCTCCTTGGTAAAAACGTGTATCGATACCAACATTAAAGGTGAAATTATCGCTTACGGCACTTTCAAGATTGGAAAGAAATCCATACCAGTTGTGATTATTTACAGACATTCTTCTAACAACGGAACCCATACCATAGCTTCCAATACCGTTTTCGGCTCCTGCTATATTGTTTTCTTCAATTGCATCAAAATCAATCTCGCCATTTCTATCTCTTACAATATTTCTTGAACTTCCCAATGGGCCAGTTCCACCTCCACGACCCCAAGAGGCGTAAAGTACAGAAGAAAGGTTGGTCTTTTCGCTAATATTCCAATCCCAGTTTAAGTTTACTATAGGCTTGTGATAGTAGTTTCTTCTAAAAGTATATCTCTCGCCATTGTAAAATCCTGAATTGCTATTGTAGCGCTTACCGTATAGGGCATATGTTTCTAGATCATCATCAAAATTTTGATCGTGCCATTGTGGCGCACCGGTTAACAAAAAGTTGAATGAGTGTGTGTCGTTAGGTACAAATCCAATCCCAATAAAATAGTTTTGTCCTTGGCCGGCAGTACCGTCAGAATATTTTCTGTGTGCTTGCCAGTGGTCTAATAAAAATGAGTATGCCCATTTCCCTTTTAATCCAGAATCGTAACTTATTGTACCTTTAAAGTAGCTGTCATTACCCGTCATAAAACGTGCAAAACCACCTTCTTTTCTACCTGCTGCGCGCGATATAATGTTCACCGTACCACCTACCGAAGAAATAGCAAGTTTAGAAGAACCTAAACCACGCTGAATCTGAATAGCGTTTGCAACGTCGCTCATACCAGACCAGTTAGACCAGTACATTTTACCATCTTCCATTCCATTTATTGGCTGTCCGTTTAATAAGAAAGCTGTATTTGTTTGGTCAAAACCACGCAAAAACATTTCAGAATCTCCGAAACCTCCAGCTTGGTTTGCAACATACACACTGGGTGTGCTTTTTACAGCTTCAGGAAATTCTACGTTACCCACAGCCTTTGCCTGAATTTCGGCTCTAGTAATGGTTGACACAGCAATAGGAGTCTGGCGATCTTTCGCCAAATCTATAAGTCCTCTACCTACAATTACCACTTCTTCGAGTGCATCGGCATCGACGGTAATTTTTACGTTGCCAAGCGCGGTAGTTGCGCCCACAGTTTTAAAAGGAACCGTTTCAACGGTATAACCTATGTAAGATATAGTAAGTGTACCCGATTTAGCAGATGTTTCTAAAGTGAAATTTCCATCAAAATCAGTAATGGCGCCGTTTGCGGTACCAGTCTCAACCACATTGGCACCTGCCAACGGATCGTTAGATTCAGAATCGATTACCGTTCCAGTAACCGTTGTTTGTGAAAAAGCGGCAAAACCGCCAAGTAAAAAAACAACAAGTAATAGTTTTTTCATGAATTTAAATTTTAGGTTTAAAAATTTCGGCAAAAATACAATCTTAAATAGTTTCTAGCCAATAAAAGCCATTAAGAAATTATTAAGAATATTCTTTCTGAATAAAGATAAAATTTAAATCCAAACTGTCTGAAAATTGGATAGTTAGTTAATAACAAGGTTATCAACATGGGTGATTTCTGAAAAAATTAAAACACAATGCAATCTAATTTTTCTTTCATAGGAAGAAGATTTGCAAAATATTGTTCGTGCAATTCTTTAGGAAGTGGTTGCGAAAAGGGTGTATCTTCTTTAAAAGGATCTACTTCTTTTCCATTCTTCCAAAAGCGATAACACACGTGCGGCCCGCTGGTATTTCCGGTCATTCCAATCCAACCAATTACATCGCCTTGGCTTACGTATTGGCCTACCTTTACATTCCGAGCTTTCATATGTAGATACTGTGTTTCGTAGGTTCCGTTGTGTCTTATTTTTACATAATTACCATTACCCCCTCTTCTTTCAGATTTTGTTACAACGCCATCTGCAGTGGCCAAAATTGGTGTTCCTATTGCAGCCGCAAAATCGGTTCCTCGATGCGGCCGTAGTTTAAACCCGTAATATTTTATGCGTCGTTTTAGATTAAAACGGGAAGATATTCTGCTGAATTTAACAGGCGATTTTAAAAACGCCCGCTTTAAATTATTGGCGTTTTCATCATAATAACCCGATAATTTTTCTTTTGAATCGGAAGCGAATTTAAATGCGTATAGCGGCTTGCCCCGATGCTCAAAATAGGCAGCTTTTATTTCTTGCAGCCCACCCGGAATAGTATCATCAATAAATTTCTCGGTGTACACAACCTTAAAGCGATCGCCTGGTTGTAGTTTAAAGAAGTTGATGGTCCAAGCATAAATGTTTGCTAACTCATCCGTCATATACGGACTTAAATTCTGCTCTTCCATGGTTGCCGAAAGTGAACTCGTTATTACACCCGAAGCTTCTCTTTCTTCATAACGTACTGGTTTTTGACTGTTATAAATAGATAATGCATCTCTAAAATCTACCACCGCAAAATCTACTTTATTGGTTTCGTAAATAAAAACCTGGGTTTTATTTAGGGAGTCTTTAGAATTTAAAAGTACGTATGGTTTGCCAATACCTATTTTCCGAACGTCGAAGCTATCGCGAAATTTGGTTGCAACTTCCATAATTTTATCTTGCGATACGCCATTTGCGAAAAGAATATCGCCAAAGGTATCGCCTTTACGAATGGTATCGCGAATTACATTAAAATCATTGAGAATATAGCCGTATTGTTCAATAGTTGGTTCTGCTTCGACTACATTGGTATCGGCAATTTCATTTTTAGATTTTTCGCAAGCGGTAGTTAATAAGGTTAGTGCAAATACGGCTAAAATTAATTTTTTCAAGGTTGGGGAATTTTCAATATTATTTATTCTTAATCTGCAATTATTTTAAAGGAGTGCTGTAATCCTTTAAATTCGGTTAACGTTGCTTTTAGGGAACCTACGGCCAAATCTGCTTTTACCAGTAGTGGAATTTTGTTTTTATCATCACTAATCCAGACCGTTAGACTTTCTTTTTCTTTAAAAACGCGACCAGATTGTACGTAAGGTCTAAATATAAGCGTTCGCACGCGCCCAAAATTAGTGTCTAAAATTTCTTTTCCAAGGAATTTCAGTCGGAATTTGTAATTTTCTTTGTCAAAAAACATATTCATTTCTATAACGTCGCCTGCTTTTATGTTTTCGGTGTTTAATTGGTTGCGCAAATAGTAAAAAGCCGAAATCATATCTTGTGTGTCCTTTGGAAACGACAAGACTGAGGTTTCATTGTTTTTTTTATCGTTTACCGTGGCTTTTTTTGTGGTGTGGTTAAAATCTATTTCAATATCTTTAGTGTAACCACCTTCGTCTATTTTTCGAATAAACCGGTACGGAATATCTTTTTCTTTGTCGATGTAAGATTGATAGTCGTCTTCTACTTTAAAAAACCATTTGGAAATACCTACCGTTTCGCCAAAACCGCGTACGTGGTAAACATCTTTTCCTTTTATTGAAGCATTTTTTACATTTAGGGTAGCATAACCCGCGGTTACAAAACCATAGTGAACGCGGAATTTAAAATACTCGCCATTGCCATAAGCTCTTTCCTGTGCAGATACGGAAACAAAAGCGCTAAAAATAAGTATAACCGCGAACAGCTTTTTCATAGAGTACGACTTAGGGGTTTTTAATGAATTTAAGATTTACAACTACCATTCCAAAAAAATAAAACCCCACCTTCAATAAGACGATGGGGTTCTTATAAAGTTACACTATTACAGTGTGCCTCGTTGTGCTTGTTCTCGTTCTATAGATTCAAAAAGTGCCTTAAAGTTTCCTGCTCCAAACCCTTTAGCTCCCATGCGCTGTATTATTTCAAAAAATAAGGTTGGTCTGTCTTCCAAAGGTTTGGTGAATATCTGTAGCAAGTAACCATCTTCATCGGCATCAATCATTATAGAGAGTTTTTTTAACTCGTTGATGTCTTCCTTCATCATATTCATATGGTCGCCCAATCTACGGGGAATATCGTCGTAATACGCTTGCGGCGGTGGCGGTAAAAATTCTATACCGCGTTCCTTTAATTGGCTAACGGTTTTTATAATATCATCTGTTGCCACGGCAAGATGCTGTACGCCCGAATCTTCATAAAAATCTAAATATTCTTCTATTTGCGATTTTTTAATTCCTTTAGCCGGTTCGTTTATAGGAAATTTGATGCGGCCATTGCCATTGCTCATCACTTTACTCATCAACGCCGAATATTCTGTATGGATTTGCTTATCGTCAAACGAAAGGAAATTTACAAAACCCATAACATCTTCATACCACTTAACCCATTTGTTCATTTGGCCCCAACCTACATTACCAACCATGTGGTCTATATATTTTAGGCCCGTTGGGGTCGGGTTGTAATCGCTTTTCCATTCACGGAAACCTGGTAAAAATTTACCCTTGTAGTTTTTGCGTTCTACAAACATATGCACCGTTTCGCCATAGGTGTAAATGCCGCTTCGCACTACTTCGCCGTGCTCGTCTTTTTCAACGGTGGGTTCCATGTAGGGTTTTGCGCCGCGTTTGGTTGTTTCTTCAAAAGCACTTGTAGCGTCATCTACCCAAAGGGCTATAACTTTTACGCCGTCGCCGTGTTTAACTATGTGGTCGTTTATGGGCGATTTACTGTTTAACGGAGTGGTAAGCACAAGTTTTATTTTATCTTGTTTTAGCACATAGCTTACAGAATCGCGCGATCCAGTTTCCAAACCTTTATAGGCGTAGGACTGAAAGCCAAACGCAGTTTTATAAAAATGCGCAGATTGTTTTGCATTGCCAACGTAAAACTCTACGTAATCAGTGCCCAATAATGGCAGAAAGTCTTCTGCTCCTTCAAAAATTTTCTCCAGTCCGTAATCAACCGATTTTACTTCTTTGCTCATAATTTAATTTTATAAAAATCTTATTCCTATTATTATTTTAGAAGATTCTCAATAAGAATATCTTCATCCAGTTCTTCCAGTGAACACCCTCGCCATCTCCAATAAACCGCCAGTTATTTAATTCACTTTCTGTCGCATTTCTAAGTTTTGGAAACCATTCCAAAGGGATTAACAATTCCCTGCCACCTTCAAAAACTATTTTCATTTTATAATCTTCGAAACTTATACTAACCGCATTAGTCGATTTAATTATTGAAATACTCATTCCATTTATTTTTAATTAAGCCACTATTTTCATCCACTAAACTACGAATTTCCCTAATCTCGGAGGCATTGAATTTTCTCGATTTGATTAAGAAAGTTGGAAAAATTTCAAATTTAGCTGTTTTATTGTCTTTCTCTATATGGATATGTATCGGCAAATGTTGGTTACTATAAAAGAAAAAACGATAACCCTTTTTGAAAAAAAATTGGAGGCATGGATTTTTGTGTTAGTTCATAACTGCCAACTGTAACCGCTTACTTTTTACTCTTTTTCAAGCCAACTCTGGTAATACGTGCCATCGGAAAGTTTCAAACCATCTTCGGTTACCTGTAATGGTTTAAAAGTATCTACCATAACGGCCAGTTCTTCTGTTTCTGTTTTACCAATGCTTCTTTCCGCAGCCCCCGGGTGTGGACCGTGTACGATACCGGCAGGGTGCAGCGTTATCTGTCCTGCTTCAATATCGTTCCTGCTCATAAAATCGCCATCTACATAATATAACACCTCATCGCTATCAATATTGCTGTGGTTGTACGGCGCCGGAATACTATCTGGATGATAGTCGTATAGCCTAGGCACAAAACTGCATACTACCATGGCATCAGTTTCAAAAGTTTGGTGCACTGGAGGCGGTTGATGAATACGCCCGGTAATGGGTTCAAAATCGTGGATTGAAAAAGCGTACGGAAAGTTGTACCCATCGTATCCTACAACATCAAAAGGATGTGTGGCGTAAACCATCTCAAAAATATCGTCTTGCTTTTTCACTTTTACTAAAAACTCCCCTTTTTCGTCGTGATGTTCAAGTTCCTGTGGTTTGCGTATGTCGCGTTCGCAAAAAGGTGAATGTTCCAAAAGCTGCCCAAACCAGTTTCTGTAACGTTTTGGGGTGTAAATTGGGCGTCGCGATTCAACGATAAAAAGTCGGTTGTCTTCCGTATCAAAATCTATTTTGTAAATAATTCCGCGGGGGACCAACAAATAATCGCCGTATTTAAAATCGAGGTTGCCTAAAAAGGTTCGCAATTTTCCGCTGCCTTTGTGGATAAAAATCAATTCATCAGCATCGGTATTTTTATAAAAATAATCCTTTTGCGATTCTTGCGGCGCAGCAAGTATAATGCTACAATCACTATTGGTAAGCACCGTTTTTCGGCTGCTGAGATAATCCTTTTCAGGCTTTACATTAAAACCTTTTAGCCGAAGCGATTCCATATTATTGGCGCGTGCAATCTTCGGGGCAACCTTGTATTGTTTTACTATTTCCTTTACTTGCGTAGGGCGATATTCGTGATAAATATTGCTGTACATACCGTCGAAACCAACGGTTCCGAAAAGTTGTTCTGAATAAAGGCTTCCGTCTGGTTTACGGAATTGCGTATGGCGTTTGGGCGGTATTTTGCCCAGTTTGTGATAGAAAGGCATCTTTTTAAGTTAATGGGTTATTGAGTTATTGTGTTCATTAATTTATCGCAAAATATAGATTTGTGACTTAAGTTTTTCCTAATAACTTAGTTACCAAACCACTCAATAACTCTTCCCTACAAATATCGTAAAAATATTAGAGCTAAACGTTCAATCTTTTACTAAAACCGATACCCCAGCGCTACGTACCATTCACTTTTATCCATTTCGGGCGAATATGAGTATTTTAACTCCATTGGCCCTAAAATTGTTTCTAAACCATAACCCAATGAATAGCCGGAATAATCTACCCCGTCTATCCATTTGCCATTCTCAAAGAGATCGTTGCCCACGTTGGCAATATTGGCCGAAATGTTGATGTGGTTTTTTCTGAAAATTTCATAATCAAAAGTCAGCGTAGATTTAAGATACGTATTTCCACGAAGTGAAATAGCTTCGTAACCCATAAACGGAATTATGTTATTCATCTCTTTAAAACCGTACCCCCCCAAAGCAAAATCGAGAGTGGTAGTTTCGGGGCCGCCTAATTTAAAACCGCCTTCACTTGTAAAATGGGCTGAAAAATTTGGAAAAAATGTATGTGCATATCCAAATTTTGCTTTTGCTAGCGAGAATGGTTGAAAATCCTTATTGCGGCCGTGTGCGAAAAGATACCAATGAAAATCGCCCGAGAAATAAGCCCCCGATTTTGGAAAAAAACTATTGTTATAAGTATCGTACTCTAAGAAACCGTAGGCACTGTAATAATTGGTGCTCTCAAAAACTGTCCGTGGCAAATTCTGATCATCTGTTCCTATGGTTTCAGAAAGATATCTAAGGTATTTATGCTCTCCTCCCATGCCAAAAACAAAAGTCCGTCGAAAGAGCGTTTCAAAATATAGCTGATTGGTAAAATCGCTATATTTTATGGAAATTTTATTGATTGGTAACGATAGTTCAGCGTTTAAATCTGCATCAATAAAATCTATAGGCACATCGGCTTCAAAAAAATGATATTTTGAATTAAAGCCCACGCTCCAATAAAAACCTTTGTCTATGTAGTATTCAAAATTATAGCGCAGATTGTCGCCGGCAATTAAATCTAATGAAGCAATATCGTTATTTGTTAACAGCCGTTTTCGGGTAATGTTTACCAAAGCCGCTGTGCGGAATAAATCGTCATAATGCGCCGCAAAACGAAGCATCATAGACGAGCTGCTTTCCCGCAATTGCAACAACAGTGTGCTTTGATTGTTATCATCTTCAAAAAATCGATAATTAATATCCTGAAAATTTCCGGTAGCAGAAAGATTGTTGATGCCGTCACTAAAGTCTTTATAGTTAACCTTATCTGGGGTGCGAAGCTTTAATTTACCCAACACATAACTTCGGCTGTATTTTTCGATGCCTTCAATGCGTACCTCTTTTATATAAATGGTATCTAAGTCTTCAAACTTAATTTCCTTCTTTTCAAAAGGTCTTTGTTGCGAAGCTATTTCAGCAAGCTGATCGCTAAACGATTCCGCAGCGGTTACGCCAGCCTCCACAATTTTTTTACCTTCATTAAATGAAACCACCGAGAAATCCTTAATATTTGGGTGAATATAAACGTCGGTATTTTTTCGTTTTTCTATCATATCGTTGATAGTTCGGTAATTGTTTATCTGTACCAAAACCTCGAAAGCCGATTTTAAATTGTCGCGGGTTTTAAGGCTGTCCTGCACATCCACACCAATAATAATATCCATTCCCTTGGCGCGCACCTCGTTTAACGGATAGTTATTTACCACACCGCCATCTATCAGCACTTTGTCGTCAATAATCACCGGACTAAAAAGTGATGGCAACGCTCCGCTGGCAATAACGGCACGCGGTAGATAGCCGCGATCTAAGATTACTTCTTTCCCCGTTTCAACATTTGTGGCAACGCAGAAAAAAGGAATGGGCAGCTTGCTAAAATCTGAAATATTACTAACGTGACTCGTTAATTTTGAAAGCAGATTATACACATTTTGCCCTTTTGATAGTCCGGATGGGAAACCAATTTTAAACTTGTCGAACGGAAGCGTTAACGCGTATTTTTCAGATTCTTTTTTTTCGTAAAATGTTTTTGAACTTCGCGGAATATCGTCCTGTATTAAAGTGCTGAAGTTAGTCTCTTTAAAAATACTATCTAGCTGTTTAGCCGAATATCCCGACGCATACAACGCGCCTATAATAGCCCCCATACTAGTCCCGCCAATGTAATCTATCCGCACGCCCGATTCTTCAATTACCTTTAAAGCACCAATATGCGCCAAACCTTTTGCCCCGCCACCGCTCAACACGAGACCCACTTTTAAGTCCTGTTGTTTTTCTTGTGAAAAGGAGAAGGATGAAATTATTAATAATACTACAAGGGGCAGGTGCTTCATTAATGGGGTTATTATTTATTATTATTTATTACTATTTTTTATTATTATTTATTGCTGAAATGTTCAACTAATTTCTTCGCTCGGCTGGCTCCCACAACTTTTGAGAGTTCTTCAAAATTGGCTGCTGCAATTCGTTTTGTGCTTTTAAAATGTTTTAACAACTCAACTACCGTCTTTTCACCAATGCCGGCAATGGTTTCTAACTCTGTATTCAACGCCTGTTTGCTACGCTTACTTCTGTGAAAAGTTATTCCAAAACGGTGCGCCTCGTTTCGTAATTGCTGTATTATTTTTAAAGTTTCACTTTTCTTATCTAAATATAGCGGAATGGGGTCATCGGGATAAAACAATTCTTCCAAACGTTTTGCAATTCCTATAATAGCTATTTTTCCGCGTAATCCCAACTTATCCAAACTTTTTAACGATGATGAAAGCTGCCCCTTTCCTCCATCTATGATGATTAGTTGCGGTAAGGGTTGCTCCTCTTTCAATAATCTTTTGTAACGGCGGTAAACCACTTCTTCCATCGACGCAAAGTCATCGGGCCCTTCCACCGTTTTTATATTGAATTTACGATAATCCTTCTTGCTCGGTTTTCCGTTTTTGAAAACCACACAGGCGGCCACAGGGTTTGTGCCTTGAATATTACTGTTGTCAAAACATTCTATATGTCGTGGTTCTTCGGTCAACCTTAAATCTTTTTTCATCTGAGCCATAATACGCTTTTCATGGCGATCCGGATCCACGATTTTTGCCTGTTTGAATTTTTCCATTCGGAAATACTTAGCGTTCCTTTCAGAAAGTTCAAGAATTGCTTTTTTATCGCCCAGTTTCGGCACGTGTACTTTTATATCCTCGCCCAATTCCACTTCAAACGGGACATAAATTTCTTTTGAAAGCGAATTGAATCGTTGCCGAATTTCCACAATGGCTAGTTGCAGCAACTCTTCATCGGTCTCATCCAGTTTTTTCTTTATTTCCAGCGTATGCGAACGAATAATGGCACCGTGCGAGAGTTGCAGAAAATTCACGTACGCATAGCTTTCGTCAGAAATTATCGAGAAAACATCCACATTGTTGATCTTAGGGTTTACAACTGTGGATTTTGATTGATAGTTCTCTAAAATATCAACCTTTTCCTTTACACGCTGCGCCTGTTCAAACTTTAAATCGGCTGCCAAGGCTTTCATCTGGCTTTTAAATTTATGTAGCGAATCCTTAAAATTTCCTTTCACAATATTGCGGATGGCCTCAATATTTTCATGGTATTCCTTTTCGGAATAAAACCCTTCGCAAGGCCCGGCGCAATTTCCCAAGTGATATTCCAAACACACTTTATATTTTTCTGCCCTAATTTTTTCTTCGGAAAGATCGTAGTTGCAGGTGCGCAACGGGTACAGGCCTTTTATCAAATCCAGTAGCGTGTGTACGGTTTTCATACTCGTGTACGGCCCGTAATATTCGCTGCCGTCCTTTATCATCCGTCGCGTTGGAAAAACCCGCGGAAACCGTTCGTTTTTAATGCAAATCCACGGATAACTTTTATCGTCTTTCAGCATCACGTTGTAGCGTGGCTGATAGTTTTTTATAAGGTTGTTTTCAAGCAAAAGCGCATCGGTCTCGGTTTTAACTACAATGTGCTTTATGGTCTCGATTTTCTTCACCAAAAGCCGCGTACGGTTGTTGTCGAAGTTTTTTGTGAAATACGATGAAACCCTTTTTTTTAGGTTTTTGGCCTTGCCCACATACAACAATTTCCCATCCTTATCGTAGTATTGATAAACACCGGGCGAATCTGGAAGGGTTGCAATTTGAAGTGTTACCGAAGCATTAGCCATAGGTTCAAAGATAGTGGATTGTAGGTTTTATGCGCAATGAAATTGAAGGGTAAAATGTTAAATGACAATCTTACTATTTTCAAGACTTTTTGGATACACGAAGACACAGTATTTAATGAAAAGACAGCGAAACTCTATTGGGATTTTTCTTCCATTTGATGAAATTGTTTTTTTAAAATTTTAACGTATATTTAACCATTATAAATTTTAAATGGCCCAAATCATGAGAAAATTTACTTCTTACTTCTTACTTCTTACTTCTAGCTTCTTTGATCTTTGTGATGAGCGATAAGGCCCACGCACAGATCCATTGCGAAATTGGCGTGCTCGTGCTATCGGGTGAGAGCACCAATGTACTCAAGACCCTTGATACTTCAACTCTTGATGAGGGGCTGTACTTTCTTCATTTTTATGAGAATGGCCAATTGACTATCAAACAATTGATTGTAGAACATTAAAAAACCAGTATTATGATTTTGAAAAAATTGTTGGTTTTTATAACTCTTTTGAGCTCATTTATTTGTTTTGCACAATACACTGCTATACCGGATTCAAACTTTGAAAACCATCTCGAGCAAAATGGCATGGGTGACGGCATTCCAAATAACGGTTTGGTATTGACGGCAAACATTGAAAATGTAGACACCTTATTGGTAAATTCGCGAGGCATCCATGATCTTACTGGGATTGAGGATTTTGCAGCATTGGAACTCTTAAATTGCGCCTATAACATCATTCCGGTTTTGGATGTCTCGCAGAATATGAACCTATGGGGGCTAAATTGCGAATCCAGTAGCGTTACCGAATTAATACTCCCCCCTACCTCAACCTTGGAGATTATTAACTGTCCAGAAAACAACTTGACCGAGCTGGATGTTTCTCATAACCCTGGTCTAGTACAATTATACTGCTTTTTCAATTACTTAACTAGCTTGAATTTGACTAATAATACAGTGTTGGAATTGGTTTTCGCTGATCATAATGAGATCACAGGATTTTTGAACACCTCACAAAATCTGGCGCTTACTTCTCTTTCGGTGAGTTACAATGATATTGCCGAATTGGATTTGACCACAAATATAGCACTCCGCAGTTTGGGAGCTAGTTCTAACCCAATTTTATCATTGGATGCTAGAAATGGCAATAATGAAGATATAGTGAGTTTTGTTGTTACTGAAACTACAGGCGAACTCGATTGTATCCTTGTGGACGACGCCAGCGCCAGTTATCTGGACGATTGGTTGGTTGATCCGTACATCACCTTTGTAAACAACCAAGCAGAGTGCGATGCGTTGGGCGTGGCAGAGGCAACACTCCAAGATTTTACCATGTACCCCAATCCGGCAACAAGTACCGTAGCAATAAACCTCCCCAACCAAGGTTTTGAGGGGCTGGTCGTTACCGTGGCCAACAACTTAGGGCAGGTGTTGCAGGAAAAGGAATATCTGGAAAATAATGAGGTGATGGCACTGGATGTTTCAGGCTATACTGCGGGAGTCTATTTTGTAACCTTAAAAGCGGGGAATGATATTACTACCAAAAAGTTGGTGGTGCAGTAAGGTTTAGAATATATAAAACTAAAAAAGGGAGCTGTTGTGGCTTCCTTTTTTGGTTTTAGAGTGTTATGGAGTTCGGTTTTCATCCACACCGAATACATTATCAAAAATAGTTAAGAAACGGTTAAATCAAGCTTTTTAAAAATCCAAACTTCCGAATCTTGCGTATCTATTTACAACCAACCCGAAAAAAATGCCCAAAAGCAATTTTCATATTTCCTTTAAAAAGCATGTCGTGCTTTTCCTTGCAGCTTTGTATTTGCTCAACCCGATGCAGAAACAGCTAGTGGAAGGAATGCACACATTTTCTCACGTGCTGGCGCATACAGATTATTCGCACCACCAAGAAGACCATTTGTTGGGCCACGAACACACGCACGAACATAAACTGATTACATTTTTCTCCAAAATATTCTCTTCGGAAGAGACCAGCGATCACGATGGCGTGTTTTTCAATTATACTTTTGATAAGCATTTTGCACAGGACTATCCCCCCGTCAATTTCAAATTTAAAACAAATATCAGCAACATTTTTACTTACACTTTTCATATTCCGACAAGCGTAAAAACCATCCCCAGCCCGCCTCCCGAAACATTCTTTTCATAAGTTTTGCAATATAAATTTAATTGAATTTTCCGTGTCACGCTGAGCCTGTCGATGTGCACGTCCAGAGATGTCTTTAACAAGCTCAGACTGATAAAACACGTTACGTATATTCAAATAGAAATTTATTCCGCAAGCATATTTTAACCGAGACATTTTTTGTTCGGTAACCCAATTATTTAAATTTTTTAAACCAATCACCCATGAAAAAAATACTCTTACTGGGGCTGATGCTATGCTTTGGTATTGCGCAATCGCAATCGCTAAAAGGAAAAGTAACAGACCCCAATAATTCACCTTTAGAAAATGTAGCGGTTTTTGACCGCACCTCGGGCAATCATACCCACACCGACGCCTCTGGAAAATTTTCACTTGAAAATGTAGCCGAAAACGACCAAATAAGTTTTTCAATTTTAGGCTTCAATACTTTTGAATACACCGTAGCTGCCAAAAGTTTTTCGGAACCTATAAACATTACTTTAAACGAAGCCGCAGTTTCTTTAGAACAGGTTACAATTACACCCGAAGTAAACACACTCAGCCAAATAGTGGCGGTAGATTTAAAGACCACGCCCGTAAAATCGTCGCAGGAAATATTGCGGAAAGTTCCCGGACTAATCATTGGCCAGCACGCCGGCGGTGGAAAAGCGGAACAAATATTTTTGCGCGGTTTTGATATAGACCACGGAACCGACATCAATCTTTCCGTAGATGGAATGCCCGTAAATATGGTTTCGCACGCACACGGGCAAGGGTACAGCGATTTGCACTTTTTAATCCCGGAAACCATCGAGAAAATTTCCTTCGGAAAAGGCCCATATAACGCGAAATACGGCGATTTTGCCACTGCAGGTTACGTAGCATTCAAAACCTTGGACAAGCTAGACAAAAGCTCTATTTCTGTGGAATACGGGCAGTTTGATGCTTTTAGGACCGTGGGGCTTTTTAACCTTATGGATACGAAGAATAGCAATGCCTATGTTGCGGCTTCACTCAACACGTTTAACGGTCCGTTTGATTCACCGCAGAATTTCAACCGCTTTAATATGATGGCGAAGTACAATCTGAAATTGCCCGACAACCAAAAACTGCAACTTACCGCTTCGCATTTCCAAAGCAAGTGGGATGCTTCGGGGCAGATTCCGCAGCGCGCCATTGATGATGGTTCCATCGGGCGTTTTGGCGCCATTGACGATACCGAAGGCGGAAACACCAGCCGCACCAATTTGCTGATAAACCATTCCAAATTGCTTTCGGAAAACAAAAAGTTGGAAACCCGTGCGTATTATTCGCATTATGATTTTGAACTGTTTTCAAACTTCACTTTCTTTTTGGAAGACCCGATAAACGGCGACCAAATTGCGCAGCGCGAAGACCGAAATATTTTGGGTTTTCAAACAGAGTTTTCAGATAAAATAAATTCTGAAACGCTCGATTTTAAGTACACCGCAGGGATCGGCGTTCGTTACGACGATGTGAACGACGTGGAGCTTTCGCACACCAAAAACCGTTATGAAATTTTGGATCGGATTGCCTTCGGAAATGTGGACCAAATAAACAGTTTTGCGTTTTTGAACACGGAATTTGGTTTGGGCGATTTCAAAATAAACCCCGCCGTACGATTGGATTATTTCAAATTTGATTACGAAAACAAACTTTCGCCAACCTACGATAATCGAAGTGAAAGCAAGGTTTTCGCCAGCCCGAAGTTGAATTTCATTTACAGCCCCAACCGCGATTTCCAATTGTTTTTGAAAACCGGAATCGGGTTCCATTCAAATGATACACGCGTGGTTGTTGCCAATGGCGGCGAGGATATTTTGCCCGCAGCTTACGGCGCAGATTTGGGCGGAATTTACAAACTGACGGACAATCTAATATTTAACACAGCCTTTTGGGCGCTCTTTTTGGAACAGGAATTTGTGTACGTGGGCGACGCCGGAATTGTGGAGCCCAGCGGAAAAACCCGTCGATTGGGCGTTGATTTTGGCCTGCGTTACGAAGCACTGGACTGGCTGTATTTTTACGGCGATGCAAATTACACCTACGCGCGAAGCACAGAGGAACCCAATGGTGCAGACTACATTCCGTTGGCGCCGGATTTTACCTCAACCGGTGGAATTGCAGTTGAAAATCTCGCAAATTTTTCTGGCGGACTTACCTATCGATATCTAAAAGACAGAGCTGCAAACGAAGACAACAGCATTGTTGCCGAAGGTTATTTTGTGACGGATTTAAATATAAATTATACTTTTAGAAACTTTGTTTTTGGAATTGCAATTGAAAATCTCTTCGATACCGAATGGAACGAAACCCAATTTGCAACCGAAAGCCGATTGTTTGACGAACCGGAAGCTGTGGAAGAAATACATTTTACGCCCGGAACGCCGTTTTTTCTAAGAGGAAAGATAACCGTTAATTTTTAACTGATGATTTTATGGGCAATGTTCTTTTTGGTTAAATTGCACCCACAATAACCAACTATGAACATTGCCATTTTATCGCGCGGGGAAGCGCTTTATTCCACCCAAAGTCTTTTAAAAGCTGGTGAAGCGCGCAATCACACCATGGAGGTTTTGGATCCTTCCTATTGCAACCTCGCCGTAGAAAACGGAAAAGCCGTCCTCTATTTTCAAAATGAATTGGTGGACGACCTGCACGCGGTAATTCCCAGAATTGGTGCTTCAAATACTTATTTTGGCACCAATGTAGTCCGCCATTTTGAGGCAATGGGCGTTTTTAGCGTGGTTTCTTCCGAAGGAATAATTAATAGCCGTGACAAATGGACATGCTTTCAAATTTTGGCTAAACATCAAATTCCCGTGCCACGAACGGTTTATGCTTCGTTTTTTGAATTTGAGGAACAATTAAAAACATTCAACGGCAAACCAATTATCATCAAACTTTTGGAAGGCACACACGGCGAAGGGGTGATTTTAACTGAAAGTCCCCAAAATGCCTTGGCAACAATTGAAACCCTAAATGCTGCTGGCGTTAAATTTATACTGCAGGAATATATTGAAGAAGCAAATGGCGCCGATGTTCGTGCTATTGTGGTGGACGGCGTTGTGGTTGCGGCGATGAAACGCAAATGCAAAGTTGGCGATTTTAGAAGCAATCTGCACCGCGGCGGTTCTTCGGAAATGATTTCGCTCTCTTCCGCAGAAGAAAAAATAGCGATAAAAGCTGCAAAAGCATTGAATTTGGTTTTTTGCGGCGTGGATATCCTGCAATCCAAAAAAGGTCCTTTGGTTTTGGAAATCAACAGCACGCCGGGTCTGGAAGGCATTGAAAATACGTCGGGCAAAAACGTTTCAAAAAGCGTAATTGGATATATTGAGCGAAATTTTAAAAAGTAGACAGTTTACAGTACCATTGAACAGTTTTTATTTTTTGGGTTTCGATTTCAATTTCGATTTCAATTTCGATTTCATACCTTGCAATAACAAAATTCCTTAAACATTGAAAAGAGACATCGGCAGGATAGATAAGGCAGATTTTCCACAATTCAACTTGTATAACATTGAAGTGAAAGTGGACACGGGCGCCTACACTTCTTCCATACATTGCAAAAATATGAAAGTGGAAGATAACTATCTAAAATGTAATTTTTTAGATGAAGCACATCCCAGTTATCACGAAAAAGAAATTGTTTTTGACGAGTACGATGTAAAAGTTGTAAAGAGCAGTAACGGGCAATCTGAGGCGCGATATAGAATTAAAACGGAAATTGTTCTTTTTGGCAAAACGCACCCAATATATTTAACACTGAGCGATCGCGAAGAGATGCGTTTTCCCGTACTTTTGGGACGAAATTTTCTTAGCAGAAAATTCTTTGTAGATATCAATAAAACTAACCTCTCCTTCAAACTAAAAAACAAAAAATGAAAATTAGAATATTATCGGCTAATGCAAATCTTTACTCCACCCAACGGCTCGTGGAAGCGGCAAAGGCCCGAAAGCACGAAGTAGAGATTATTAACCACGCAAAATGTGATATTGTTATCGAAAAGAAAAATCCGGTAATTATTTACAAAGGCCATAAACTGGACCACACCGATGCTATTATTCCACGTATTGGCGCATCGGTTACATTTTATGGCACTGCAGTGGTGCGGCAATTTGAGATGATGCGTGTGTTTACCACCACCGAATCGCAAGCCTTAGTGCGCTCACGCGATAAACTGCGAAGCTTACAAATACTTTCGCGTGCAGGATTGGGATTGCCTAAAACCGTTTTTACAAACTACTCTAAAAACGTAAAGGAAATTGTAGATCAAGCCGGGGGAGCTCCAGTAATCATAAAATTATTGGAAGGCACACAGGGCATCGGCGTTATTTTGGTTGAAACCAGAAAAGCAGCCGAATCTGTAATTGAAGCTTTTAATAATTTACAGGCACGGGTAATCGTGCAAGAATTTATAAAAGAAGCTGGGGGTGCAGACATTCGTGCCTTTATTGTGGACGGACAGGTTGTTGGCGCAATGAAGCGACAAGGAAAAGAAGGCGAATTTCGCAGTAATCTGCACCGCGGTGGAACGGCTTCGGTCATTAAACTTACCGACGAGGAAGAAACTGCCGCGCTGAAAGCCGCCAAAGCCATGGGGCTTGGGATTGCGGGGGTAGATATGCTTCAGTCTGCACGAGGACCGCTTATTTTGGAGGTAAATTCTTCTCCAGGTTTGGAAGGAATTGAACAAGCAACTGGCAAAGACATTGCAAACTCCATTATTAAATACATTGAACGAAACGTTTAAAAATGGCCAAAAAGGAAGAACGCGATATTGTAATTTTAAATGAGCACGTAGCTCTGGGCGAAAGTAAGACAATTGATTTCAGCATTGCGAAACTTTACACTTCCACAAAAGTTGAAATACCAATAATTATAGAACGCTCAAAAATCCCAGGGCCTACGGTTTTAATTACTGCTGCCATTCACGGAGATGAAATAAACGGGGTGGAAATTGTACGCCAGCTCATTGCCCGAAAATTAAACAAACCTAAACGGGGTACTATTATCTGTATTCCTATTCTTAATGTATTTGGATTTTTAAACGGCGACCGTTCGTTTCCCGATGGGCGCGACTTAAATCGGGTTTTTCCGGGTACAAAAACAGGTTCGCTAGCCAGTAGGGTTGCATATCATTTCACCAAAAAAGTGTTACCGCACGCAGATTATTGCCTCGATTTTCATACAGGCGGCGCCAGCCGTTTTAATGCTGCACAAATTCGCATAAAACCGGGGAACGACAAATTGTTGGAACTTGCAAAAGTTTTTAATGCTCCATTTACAGTGTTTTCTAATACTATTGAAAAATCATATCGCAATACCTGTCAAAAAATGGGGATTCCCGTATTACTATTTGAAGGAGGAAAAAGTCGCGAAAGCAATAAACACATTGCAAAAGAAGGTGTTGACGGTATATTGCGAGTGCTAGCACATTTAGACATGTTGGGCAAACGGCACGTAGCGCCAGAACCAAATGCCAAAACGGTAATTATTGAAAAAAGCAAATGGATTCGTGCCTACCGCAGTGGATTGCTACACGTTAAAATAGATTGCAACAAGCACGTAGAAAAAGGTGAGTTTTTGGCAACTATTACCGATCCGTACGGAAAAATGCGCTTTAAAGTTACCTCGCCCAATGAAGGTTATATTATAAATGTAAACCAATCGCCCATTGTAAACCAAGGCGATGCTATTTTTCATATTTCCACTCAAAATTCCGATAATACGGATGATGAAGAAATGGAAGACTAAAAGGATTTTTTGATTGACGATTGAGGATTAACGATTGATGATTTTGGAATTTGGGATTTGGGATTTGGGATTTGGCCCTTAGACTGTGTTCTGGATGACAAAATTTGGAAGTTGGAATTTTAAAATATTATGGCAGATAAAACTTCGCTTCGTTTGAAATATAAAAAACTCCGGGAAGAGCTTTCCGAAGAATCCATTGAGGCCATGAGCCTTCAGATAGCCAATCAGGCATTAAAACTTCCTATTTGGAATAAAACCTATTATCATATATTTCTTCCCATTTTAGAAAAAAAAGAGGTTAATACGGAATATTTACTTCACATTTTACAAGGGAAAGACAAAAGTATAGTAATTTCCAAAGCAAATTTTGATTCGGGTGAAATGAAACATTTTTTACTTCAGGAAAATACGGTTTTAAAAACTTCAAAATACGGTATCCCAGAACCAGTTTCGGGCATTGAAATTATGCCTGAAATAATTGAAGTTGTATTTGTACCTTTATTGGCGTACGATACCAGCGGAAACCGCGTGGGTTATGGCAAAGGATTTTACGATAGGTTTTTGGCTAAGTGCAATAAAAACACAATATTAGTTGGTCTTTCATTTTTTAAACCGGAGCCGAAAATACCTTTTGAAACCACAGATATTCCTTTAAATTTTTGTATCACTTCAGAAAAAATTGTGAATTTTGAAAATTGCCACCTATCTTTATAAAAATTCTAATATTTTAACTTAAAAATTAAAGCAGATGGAAACAACCAACCAACCTATGCAAACTCCACCGGACAACAACTTGATCTGGGCAATTTTATGTACCGTATTTTGCTGCTTACCGCTGGGAATTGTATCGATTATTTCCGCTTCAAAAGTTAATGAACGATGGGCTCAAGGCGATTACGATGGTGCATATAGAGCAGCAGACGACGCAAAAAAGTGGGCAATTTGGGGAGCGGCATCTTCACTAATTCTTGTGGTACTTTATGTAATATTTGTTGTTATAATAGGTATAGGAGGAAATTTTGCCGGATTCTAATAAGTATTTTAAAATAGGCCTAATTCTAGTATTGGCAGGTGTCTTTTTTATAGTTTATTACACGTATGATCCTTCGGAAAATGGATTTTTTATTCCGTGCCCGTTTCACTATTTAACGGGGTTTCACTGTCCGGGTTGTGGTTCACAGCGGGCTATTCACCTATTATTTCGGGGCGATATTTTTGGAGCATTTCGATTTAACCCATTAATGGTTTTAACAATACCTATCCTAGTTTATGGCTTAGGAATTACCATTGTTAATTGGATTTTTGGTACCAGTTACAGATTTTTACTTTTTTACAGTAAGGTTTTTATTTTTGGATATTTCGCTTTGGCAGTTATTTATTGGGTTTTGCGAAACATACCCATTTATCCTTTTAATTTGCTTGCGCCCACCGGTTAATACTACTCCGAAACTTCTTTCTTTGGAAATGCTTTTTTATTGAAGATAAGCAGCAAAATTACACCTACGCTTATAGACGAATCGGCCACATTAAATACGGGATCAAAAAAAGTGAAATATTCTCCACCCCAAAAAGGAATCCACTCTGGCAAGACGCCCCCATAAAGCGGAAAGTAGAGCATATCTACCACCTTTCCGTGAAAAAGCGTGCCGTAACCTCCTGCTTCAGGAAATAACGTAGCTACTTGGTGGTGACTGTCGTTAAAAATAATTCCGTAAAAGACTGAATCGATAATATTGCCCAAAGCTCCTGCAAATATAAGCGCTACGCAAAAGATGAGAATGCTTGGCATATTTTTTCGTACGGAGTCCCACAGCCAATAGCCTATACCGCCAATAGCAACAATTCTAAAAAGTGTTAAAAATAGCTTGCCGTATTCGCCAGGAATTTTTGCACCCCAAGCCATACCTTCATTTTCAACAAATAGAATACGAAACCAATCAAACACGCGAACTTCGTCGCCTAAAGCAAAATGTGTTTTTATATAAAACTTAGAAATTTGATCTATCAATAAGACCAGAATAATAATAAAAATAGATTTTTTTAGGCTCATATATGCAAATGGATAACGCGGGCAAAAGTAGCAATATTATTTGGTTTGAAGCATCCTAATATTGCCATTAATACTTTCGGCTTCAATGAAAAACTTTCCATTGGGCGGCAAGTTGTTCTCAATCTTTCCACGGGTAGAAATGGCTTTTCCGCCAACAGCATCTGCAGCATATACGGTTATAGTGCCATCGGTGGTTTTAAGGTGGGCATTTCCGCTAAAATTTGTTGCAAAACAATTGCCTCTTTGTAGCGATACTGCAAGATTTTTAATGGTGCCATCTATTGCTACGGAGGCAAGTTTCGATTTAATTTCTAACGAAAGAGTTTCGGGAACAATTAATTTCACCTCTATGGCCATTAGTTTATGGGCGGCCAATTTGTCGTTGTTTAAAACGAAAAATGGCGCAAATCCGGTTTTTAATGAAAGTTTACCTTCAGAAAAATTTTCTTCAATTATCACATTTTCGGAGTGTTCACCAGAAATGTGTGCTGAAAATTTAATTTCCTTTTCTTCGGAAGTATAAACTGTTATTTTAAAGATGGCATTATCTTCAATAGAGAGCGTAGTAATATCCTCGGTAAAAAATTGCTTTTCGATTATTTTTTGACCGACCGAAGCATTTATTCCGAAACAGCTTACAGCGAGTATAAAGAGTGCTAGTTTCACAAATTTAATAATAAAGATCGTCAAGAATTTATTCAATAAAAAAAGCCCTGAAAATTTTCAAGGCTATAATTTTTACGAATAAAATCCCTTAGCATTGGGCAGGGGCTAGGATGATCCTATTTTTGCAAATTCTTAGCCTCTATGCTCAGTGTAGCGTGCGGCACAAGTTTTAAACGCTCCTTGTTTATTAATTTACCGGTTACGCGACAAACCCCGTAGGTTTTGTTTTCAATACGCACCAACGCGTTTTTAAGGTCACGGATAAACTTTTCTTGTCGAATGGCAAGTTGCGAATTTGCTTCTTTGCTCATTACCTCACTGCCTTCGTCAAAGGCTTTAAAGGTAGGCGAAGTATCGTCTGTACCGTTGTTACTGTCGTTTTTATATGAACTTTGGATTAACTCTAATTGTTCTGTTGCCTTTTTTATTTTATCGTTTAAAAGTACTCTAAATTCTTCCAGCTCGGCATCTGAATATCTGGTCTTTTCTGTTTCTGTCATGATTCGTGTTTTTTAATGCTTATTTGCGTTTCAATATCGTCAAATGCAATTTCGGTTCCTTGTTCAATTTTTGGTTGAAATTGCAAAACCTCAGTTAATGTTTCTTCTTGTATATATTTTAGGTTTTGGTTTACCGCCACCTGTAATTCTTCGTTATTTTCAAGTGTTACCTCAATACGGTTTGTTACTTCAAAACCGCTGTCTTTTCGCAGGTTTTGTATTCTGTTTACAAGTTCGCGGGCAATCCCTTCATTTTTTAATTCTGGCGTTATAGTTACATCCAGTGCAACGGTAACTCCATTGGCATTTGCAACCAACCAGCCCTCAATATCCTGCGAACTAATTATTACATCTTCGAGTGCCAATTTAGTACTTTTTTCATTAATAAAAACTGATATTTCACCGTCTTTCTCTAAAATAGCAATTTGTTGCTGATCAAAAGCCGAAATTGCTGCTGCCACGGCTTTCATCTCTTTTCCAAATCGTGGGCCGAGGGCTTTAAAATCTGGTTTTATCTGCTTTACCAGCATTCCGGAACCTTCGTCTATCAGTTCTATTTCTTTTACATTTACTTCACTTTTTATTAAATCTGAAACCGCTAATATTTCCTCCTTTTCGGTATCTTCCAAAACGGGAATCATTATTTTTTGAAGCGGTTGACGCACTTTTATTTTTTCTTTCTGTCGTAACGAAAGCACCAACGACGATATGGTTTGTGCTTTCTGCATTTTATGCTCCAATTTTTTGTCAATAAATGCGGCATATACTTTTGGGAAATCGGTTAAATGTACCGACTTCACGCCTTCTTTTGATGTTCCGCCCGTTAAATCTTTATAAAGTCTATCCATAAAGAACGGAGCTACCGGAGCACCTAATTTAGCTACGGTTTCCAAACACGTATATAACGTTTGGTAAGCCGAAATTTTATCTTCATTATTGGTACTTTTCCAGTATCTCCTTCTGCTTAAGCGCACGAACCAATTACTTAAATTTTCCTGTACAAATTCTGAAATAACTCGCGTAGCTTTGGTAGGCTCATAATCTGCGTAATATTCGTCTACTTTTTGGATAAGGGAGTGTAATTCTGAAAGTATCCAACGGTCAATTTCCGGTCGCTTTGCCAGCGGAAGATCGGGTTCAATATAGTTAAAATTATCGAGATTGGCATATAAACTAAAAAAACTATAAGTATTGTATAGCGTTCCGAAAAACTTATTCCGAACTTCTGAAATTCCGTCTTGATCAAATTTTAAATTATCCCAAGGATTGGCGTTACTAATCATATACCAGCGTGTAGCATCTGGGCCAAAAACATCTAAAGTTTCAAATGGATCTACAGCGTTGCCCAGGCGTTTACTCATCTTCTGACCGTTTTTGTCTAAAACAAGTCCGTTTGATACAACATTTTTATAAGCTACGTCGTCAAAAATCATGGTTGCAATGGCGTGCAGGGTATAGAACCAACCGCGTGTTTGGTCTACTCCTTCTGCAATAAAATCGGCCTTTCTCCAAGTATTTTCAACTTTCTCTTTGTTTTCGAACGGATAATGCCATTGTGCGTACGGCATACTGCCACTATCGAACCACACGTCTATTAAATCGGCTTCGCGCTTCATTGGTTTTCCAGATGGCGAAACTAAGGTTATTCCATCTACGATATTTTTGTGAAGATCTACCTCTTTATAGTTTTCGTCTGATAAATCGCCCGCTTTAAAGCCTTCAAAAATATCCTTCTCCATCAATCCAGCTTTAACAGCTTTATTCATTTCAATTTTCAATTCTTCTACCGAACCGATGATGATTTCTTCCTTTCCGTCCTCGGTTCTCCAAATTGGCAATGGAATTCCCCAATATCGCGAACGTGAAAGATTCCAGTCGTTGGCATTTGCAAGCCAGTTGCCGAAACGGCCTTCGCCAGTTGCTTTTGGTTTCCAGTTTATTTCCTTGTTTAATTCGAACATTCTATCGCGAAATTCGGTAACCTTTATAAACCAGGAATCTAATGGATAATATAGAATTGGTTTATCGGTACGCCAGCAATTTGGATAGCTGTGAAGATATTTTTCAACTTTAAAAGCTTTGTTTTCAGTCTTCAATTTAATGGCTAGCTCAACATCTACAGATTTTTCGGGTATTTCGGAATCGTCGTAGTATTCGTTTTTTACGTACTTTCCGGCGAGCTCCTTCATTTCGGGACGGAACTTTCCTTGTAAATCTACAAGTGGCACTAAGTTACCGTTTTCGTCTTTAACGAGCATTGGCGGCACTTCGGGCGTTGCTTCCTTTGCCACTTTAGCATCGTCCGCTCCAAAGGTTGGTGCCGTGTGCACGATTCCGGTACCATCTTCTGTGGTAACAAAATCGCCTGCAATTATTCTAAAAGCATTTTCGGGATTGTTGTGCGGCTTGGCATAATCTAATAATTGCTCGTAGCGAATTCCCAGTAAATCTGTGCCTTTAAATTCCTTCGCAATAAAATACGGAATCATTTTATCGCCCTGTTTAAAAGCTTCGAGGGATTCTTCATTTGGCTTTTCTTCAAACTTATTTGCGAATTGGCTAGCAACTAAACTTTTAGCCAACACAACATGTATTGGCTGAAAGGTGTATTGGTTGAACGTTTTTACCAATACATAATCTATTTTGGCGCCAACGGTAAGTGCTGTATTGCTCGGAAGTGTCCATGGTGTCGTGGTCCAAGCGAGGAACCAAATGTTGTTAGATTCTTCGGCCAAGAAATCTGGCAGTGTATTGGTTATTGCTTTAAATTGCGCAACAACAGTAGTATCGGTAATATCTTGATACGTTCCTGGCTGGTTAAGTTCGTGCGAACTTAAACCTGTTCCAGCTTTTGGCGAATAGGGCTGGATTGTATAGCCCTTATAAATTAAGTTTTTATTGTAAATTTCTTTTAGTAACCACCAAACGGTTTCCATATATTTGGGTTGGTACGTTACGTACGGGTCTTCCATATCTACCCAATACCCAGCGCGTTCTGTAAGATTGTTCCAAACATCGGTATAACGCATAACTGCTTTTTTGCATGCCGCGTTGTATTCTTCAACAGATATTTTTTTGCCAATATCTTCCTTGGTAATACCGAGTTCTTTTTCTACGCCCAATTCTATTGGTAAGCCGTGGGTATCCCAGCCTGCCTTTCTATCTACTTTAAATCCCTTTTGGGTTTTATAGCGGCAAAAAATATCTTTAATAGCACGCGCCATAACGTGATGTATTCCCGGCAATCCATTGGCCGATGGCGGTCCTTCAAAAAACACAAATGGTTCGGCCTCTTCACGAATGGAAATACTTTTCTCGAAAATATGTTCTTCTTTCCAGAAATCTAGTATTTCTTCCGCCAGTTTCGGGAGGTTTAGCCCTTTATACTCTTTAAACTTTGTACTCATAGTATGGATATTGCAATAAAGTGTGCAAAAGTAAGGTTTTTTAAAGAATTAATTGATTTCTCGAGTGGTAGTGATTTTGGAAAATTAAATAATAAAAAACGCCACTTAAAAAAGCGGCGTTTTCTAGTGATTATAATGTAAGTTCTATCTAGAAAATCTGTATTCAACGGAAGTTACAATAGTACTGTTGTTAGAAACTGTTGTTTCTTCTGCATAGAGTGTCATACTGGTTTCGGTATAGTCACTAATTTCTAATGCTGTTACTTCCCCATCACTATCAGTCACAGTTAAGGTGCTATTGCCAACATTTAAAGTGTAGGTACCGGTTTCATCTAAGCTCACAATAACCGTATCGCCAACCGTTGTACTCCCGTCAGGATTAGTTACTGTGGTTACCGTATTAAACAACCCATTTGCGGTATAGGTGTTATTTGAGTTGAAAACAAAGTTTACATTTTGAAAAACACTGCCCACAGTTACCGCCGAAGATGTGGAAGTTGTTCCGTTGCTAAAAGTAATTGTTTCAACTTCTCTAATTTCCAAAAATTTTAATTTGTAGGTATCCACAAAATTTGTTGTGGAAAGCGTGTATGGAGGCGGATTATTGTCGTCATCACTACTACAGCTAATGGTTGCCACTGCTAAGATACAAAGGATAAATAATTTTGATATTTTCATCATTTCGATTTTTTTAATTTTTCGGCGAATATAACACCATTTTATCAACTAACGCCCTCTAATTGTAATTATTATGCCGAAGAATCCGTAAATCTTCCTAAAACTTTATTTCGATTTTTCAGTGTTTAATTTTTGACAATTTTAGAGTTTTTTGTTCTTTAGAGAGGTTTATGTGATAAATATTTCCAAATAAAGCGATATTTATTTTCAAAAACCTTCTTTTCTAAATCAATTCACCTGCATAATCTAAAGGTATCTTTATATTTGTATTTATTTTTTTAAGGGTTTATCCTTAAAATTGCATCATATTTTTGATTACTTCATTCTCATCTTCAATTATGAAATTCATTTTGCCATTACAAAACAGTTTACTAATGAAAAAAATTTTCTTTTTACTGCTGCTTGTTTCGTTCGGTTCTGTACAATCGCAGATTCTAGATCCTGTATCTTGGACAACAAGCATCAAGAAAATATCAGAAACGGAATACGATTTAATTGCAAAAGCCACAATTGAAGACAATTGGCATTTATATTCGCAAGTAGTGCCCGAGGATGGCCCTTTGCCAACGGTTTTTACTTTTGAAGAAAATAATGCATACAAATCTGTAGGTGAAGTAAAGGAAGAAAAAGGCGTTACCGAACACGATCCGGTTTTTGATATGGTTATTACTTTCTTTTCGCACACGGCCACATTTACCAAGCGAATAGCTCTAACCGGCAATGAAGGCACTACCATAAAAGGCGAAGTAGAGTTTATGGTATGTGACGATACACGTTGTTTGCCACCAAACTATGTAGATTTAGTTTTTAAAATTCCCGCGCCAGCCAAAAATTCTGAAACGAACGTTGTTCCTGAATCAACAGATAATTCAGAACTTACCGATACTACCACTGAAAATATTGAAGACACCTTAACTGCTCAAAATACAGAAGTGGTTAAAGATAGTGTTCAAACTACTTCCGAAACTTCGAAAGCAGCAATTAAGCAAACAAAAAAACAGGAAAATAGAGGGCTGTGGACCATTTTTGTCGTGGCGTTTCTATTCGGGTTTACAGCATTGCTAACTCCCTGTGTTTTCCCGATGATACCTATGACTGTAAGCTTTTTCACAAAGCAAAGCAAGTCGCGAGCCGCGGGTATTAAAAATGCTATTATTTACGGTATTGCAATAATTGTAATTTACGTATTTCTGGGTGCAATAGTAACTTGGTTTTTTGGTGCCGATGCGCTCAATGCGTTATCTACCAATGTTTGGTTTAACTTTTTCTTCTTTTTATTGCTTGTAATTTTTGCGCTTTCCTTTTTAGGAGCATTTGAAATAATGTTACCCAATTCGTGGGCGAATAAAGTAGATAAGCAAGCGGGACGTGGCGGAATGATTGGAATCTTTTTTATGGCCTTGGCATTGGCCATTGTTTCGTTTTCATGTACGGGACCTATTATAGGAACGCTTTTGGTTGAAGCGGCTTCAAAAGGAGGCATCGCACCATTTGTTGGAATGTTTGGATTCTCACTGGCTTTAGCAATGCCATTTGCGCTATTCGCAGCCTTTCCGGGATGGATGAATTCGCTTCCAAAATCTGGTGGATGGCTTAATACCGTAAAGGTATTCTTAGGATTTTTAGAACTTGCTTTGGCATTCAAATTTCTTTCCAATGCAGATTTAGTTCTTCAACTGCACTGGTTGGAAAGAGAAGTTTTCTTAGCCATTTGGATTGCAGTTTTTGGAGCTTTAACACTGTATTTATTCGGAAAATTCAAACTTCCGCACGATTCGCCTATAGATCATTTATCTGTGGGTAGATTGAGTTTAGGTTTGGTTGTAGCTGCGTTTACCATATATTTAATTCCAGGCTTGTGGGGAGCACCTTTAAAATTAATAAGCGGTTTCCCACCCCCGATGCAGTATAGCGAATCTCCTTATGGGGTTGGTTTTACTAAAATGAGTAGTGGTGGTAGTACTAGTACGGCTGAATTTCCGGAAGGTGCCCATCTTGGACCCCATGATATTCTGGCATTCCACGATTACGAAACCGGTTTGGCCTATGCCAAAAAAGTAGGTAAACCAGTACTTGTAGATTTTACAGGTCATGCGTGTGTTAATTGTCGAAAAATGGAGGAACGCGTTTGGAGCGAACCAAAAATATTGAAATTGCTAAATCAGGACATCGTGCTAATTTCGCTCTATGTGGATGATAAAAGACCTCTACCCGAAGACGAAGTTTTTGTTTCTGAAATATCTGGAAAGAAGTTAAAATATATAGGGCAAAAATGGAGCGAATTTCAAATTAAGCGATACAAAGCAAATGCCCAACCGTTCTATGTTTTGATGGATCATAACGAAGAAAATTTAATAGATCCGGTAGGTTACACCCCCGATATTGACGAATATTACAGCTGGCTTCAAAAAGGTACCGCCGCCTTTCAAAATTAAAAATAGCTAAACACCTCTATTTAAGCTATTTTCATTAATTTGTTATGGAATTTAAATAAAGTTAAAAACTAGATTTCAATTTATTAGGCAATTTTTTTAAATATTAATAATGATTACTTCCGAAGAAAACATAAAAACATCGTCCCTTGAAAAGTATTTTGAGCCTTTTCGAAATAATATTGTGGGCATTAATCAAGAATTTGAATCTCCCTTTGGAAGAAAGAAAATTATTTACACAGATTGGACCGCAAGTGGCCGTTTATACGGTCCAATTGAAGAGAAAATGCTCAAGGATTTTGGGCCCTTTGTAGCCAATACCCACACCGAAACTTCGGTAACGGGCACCGCAATGACAAAGGCCTATCACGAAGCACGAAAAATCATTAAAAAGCATGTAAATGCCAACGATCAGGACGTGCTCATTACTTGCGATAGCGGAATGACAGGTGCTATAAATAAATTTCAAAGAATTTTAGGCCTCAAAATTCCCGAAAACATAAAGAAGTACACTAACATTCCGGATGAAATTAGACCCGTGGTTTTTGTAACGCATATGGAGCATCACAGTAACCAAACCTCTTGGCTCGAAACCATTGCCGATGTTGTGGTAGTGCCGCCAAACGACAATGTATTGGTCTGTATGGAAGCTTTTGCCAGAACAGTTGAAAAATATAAGGAACGGCCCATAAAAATAGCTGCGGTAACAAGCTGCTCTAACGTTACGGGAATTCAAACACCCTATCACGAAATTGCAAAACTAATGCATAAGAACGACGGTCTCTGTTTTGTAGATTTTGCTTGCTCGGCACCCTACGTTTCCATTAATATGCATCCCGAGGAGGAAGGAGCGCATTTGGACGCAATTTTCTTTTCGCCCCATAAATTTTTAGGTGGTCCAGGATCCAGCGGCGTGTTAATTTTTAATAATAATCTTTATAAAAACACCATTCCCGATAATCCGGGAGGAGGTACGGTTTCGTGGACCAATCCTTGGGGAAATCACAAATATATTGACGATATTGAAACCCGAGAAGACGGCGGTACACCTGGATTTCTTCAAACTATTCGCACAGCTCTTTCTATTAAATTGAAAGACAAAATGGGGATTGAAAATATTTTAAAACGCGAACACGAACTTTTAGAAATTATCTTTGAAAAGCTAGAAAGTATTCCCAATCTAAAAATTCTGGCACCCCATACTCAAAACAGATTGGCGGTAATTAGTTTTTATATTGAAGATTTACATTTCAATTTAGGCGTAAAATTGCTCAACGACCGTTTTGGCATTCAGACCCGCGGGGGTTGCTCATGCGCCGGCACGTACGGTCATTACCTACTTCACGTAGATCAGGAAACTTCAAATACAATTACTTGCGAGATAGATGGCGGCAATCTTACACATAAGCCGGGATGGATACGCATGTCTTTCAATCCTACGAGTACCAATGCCGAAGCCCATTTTGTTTGCGATGCCATTGCCCAATTGGCAGCCAATTTTTCAGATTGGAGCAAGGATTATAAATACAATGCCCAAAGCAATGAGTTTTTTCATAAGCAGGAAGTTCCCGATAATAAAATGGAGCATTGGTTTACGTTCTAGCGAATTTTTATTTTATCTTTAAAACGATAAATATATATTCGTAATTAGTTCAATTTACCAATTTGAAAAAACTATTACTATTTACAATCCTTTTGCCATGCTTTGTTTCCGCACAGGAATATGTAGATATTTTCCGACTAGGGTACGGTCAAACATTCAATAATAAGTTTGAAGATACGGGCAGCAGTACATATGTAAAATCTTTTGAAGTAGGCGTAACGCTACCCATCGTTCTTAATGAAAACCACGCATTGGTTACTGGTGCAGATTTCAGTCGAAATAATCTGCAACTTTTTCCAGAAACTGAATTTACTAGTCTTTATAGTGCCAATTTAAAATTGGGACTGGCATCTACCTGGTCAGAAAAATGGAGTACTACCATTGTTTTGCTTCCCAAAATTGCCTCCGATTACAAAAACATTTCTGAAGCCGACTTCTATTTTGGTGGTTTTGCAGTATTGAAATTAAAGCGAAATGATAAGTTAAAATATCGTTTCGGTTTATATGCAACCCAGGAAGCGTTCGGGCTTTTCACCACCCCTATTTTTGGATGGTACTACCTAAGCGCAAATAAACGGTTTGAAATGGATATGAGCCTTCCCATTTCGGCAGATGTAAGTTACAAATTAGGAGCCACTACTATTGGAATGGATTACTTCGGAATTGGGCGAAGCTATAATGTACATTATGAAAATGCACCCACCCTATACGCAGACCTCAGTTCTTTGGAATTTGCGAGTTATTTGCAATTCAATGTAAAGGAAGAAAGTGTGCTATTGCGTGCAAAACTTGGCTATTCCAGTAATAATTACGAAATGTATGCCGAAGGCGAAAAGATGGATTTGGGCATTTCGGCCTTTAGTTTTGGCGACGATCGCACCCAGTTAAATCCTTCGCTTAGTGGCGGTGTTTTTTTGAAATTTGAAGCTATTTACAGGTTTCATATTAAAGGAAAAATTGAAGTTCAAGAGCAAAGTTTCGATTAAATTCGAAGAAACCGTCCGCAAGATTTTAAATTGTGTGTTTTGATATTTGCCTCCAAAAACCCTATCTTTAAAATATGGAAAGGAGCTGTCCCGAATGTGGCGATAAAATTGTTGGGCGCGCAGACAAAAAGTATTGCAGTGACGCCTGTCGTAATGCGCATAACAATTCGTTAAATAAAGACAGAAAGAATTTAGTGCGCAATATTAACAATCGCCTAAGGAAAAATTACCGAATTCTAGAAACATTAAATACCGAAGATAAAACGAAAACTACCAAAGATAGGCTACTGCGAATGGGTTTTAGTTTTGAATATTTCACCGGAATTTATACAACCAAATCTGGTTCTACGTACTACTATTTATACGATCAAGGATATCTTCCATTAGACAACAATTTTTATCTTTTAGTGAAAAAAGATCTTAAATAAGTATTGAAAATTTTTCTACACTTATATTTTTCATCCACCTTATTTGGCACAACCTTAAATATAATCTAACACTTCTTTAACCAGAGGGGTTTTAAATTGGTCGTAATTTTATATTTCAAAAAAAAAAACAGAAATATGAAAACGAAAAATCTTTTTACGATAGTAATGCTATTTATAGGTGCTTACATCTTCGCGCAGAATGCAGAGGACAAAAAAATTATTCGGGATGCCGAACAATCTAAAGCCGCATTTATTGAAGCTAATCCAAAAATGCAAGACTATTTTGATGATGCCAAGGCATATGCAATATTTCCGAATGTAGGAAAAGGAGCCATAATTATTGGTGCCGCTTCAGGAAATGGTGCCGTTTACGAACGAGGGGTACTCGTAGGAATGGCAAATATGAAACAACTGGATATTGGCGCACAGATAGGTGGAAAAGCCTATAGCGAAGTAATATTCTTTAAAACGGACAAAGCTGTTCAGAAATTTATGGACGACGATTTTCAGTTTGGATCAAATGTTTCGGCTATTGCTGTAGATCACGCTTCGCCTTCATTAGATATTTCGTATAACGATGGCGTTGCAGTTTTTACCTTACAAAAGGAAGGATTAATGGCCGAAGTATCGGTTGGAGGTCAACGATTCGATTTTGAAGAATTTGATTAATTAATCTGAGATTGAAATTTTTTATCATTTGCTAAGATTAAAAAAAATCGCCCGAGAAAATTCTCGGGCGATTTCATTTCAATATTCAATTATAAAACTACTCTTTTAAAAGGCGTTTGGTTATCTCGCCCTCTGTACCTCTTATTTTTACATAGTAGGAAGCAGCGGCAAGCTGGTCAACGTTTATTGTTTTTACATTGCCCATTGCACGAAGGTCTGCACTTTGTACCAATCTACCTCTTAGATCGTAAATTTCCAGTTTCTCCAATTCCAATAACTTCGGATTGCCGATGTTCAGAATATTCTTGGCCGGTACCGGATACATCGTAATGCTTCCAAGGTCGTAGCTATTATCGCCAACCCCTAAGACACTTTCTACGATAAGTTCAAAATCACAAGTTGAAACATTTCCATATGCATCCTCTGCGGTAAATGTAATGGTGTACGTACCATCAGAAAGCGGCGTTCCTGCTGCAGGAGATTGTGTTGTAATTGTAACTGGATCTGTACAGTTGTCAATTGCTGTAGCTTCACCCGTTGCAAAGTAATCTGGAAGGATATAGAAAATATTTCCAGGTCCCGGATCAACTGTTTGATCTGCAGGGCAGGTAATAACCGGCGCTAGTAAGTCTACAACCGTAACCTCTGCTGTACAAGTTGCAAGGTTGCCGTTTACATCCATTGTAAATACTTGAACCGTAATTGGCGCTCCTATATCTGCACAGCTAAAGTTTGTAATATCTACCGCCGAGGCAAAGATTCCGCAGGCATCGTCATTAGAAGCTATCACATCACTTGGGTCAAGAACGGCAGTACCATCCGCGCCCAGTTCTAGGGTAAAGTCCTGACACACTAATACCGGGCTTGTATTGTCTTCCACAGTTACCGTAGCGGTACAAGTTGACGTGTTTCCGTTTACATCGGTTACCGTTAATGTTACAATATTGTCACCAACATTTGAACAATCAAAAGTATCTATGTCGAGGTCGTAGCTCGCAATGCCACAAGCATCGGTGCTTCCGCCGTCAACATCTATTCCTGCAATGGTTACAGTTCCTGTTGCATCGAGTACAACTGTAATATCTTGACATACTACCATTGGTGCAGTTACATCTTCAACAGTTACAATGGCAGTACAAGTTGAAGTATTTCCGTTTACATCGGTTACTGTTAAAATAACGTTGTTGTCGCCAACATCAGAACAGTCAAAAGTATCAAC